>CAIQBN010000026.1 GCA_903870065.1 uncultured beta proteobacterium
ATGAAACCGGTCGCCGCGGCGGCCCAGCCGGAGTAACTGTTCAGCATGGAAACCACCACGGGCATGTCTGCACCGCCAATGGCCATCACCATGTGGATACCAAACAGCAGGGCAATCACCGTCATGATGATCAGGGGGGTCATGCCGTCGGCGATGGTGTGGGCGTTCATGAATTCGCGCCCGAACCAGATCACCACCAGCAGGCCCGCCAAATTCAGCCAGTGGCGTCCCGGCAGCAACAGGGGGTTGCCACCGATACGGCCCGACAACTTGCCAAACGCAACGATGGAGCCAGAGAACGTGACCGCGCCGATCAGAATGCCGATGTAAATCTCCATTTCATGGATGGATTTGGCCGCGCCGACAAAGCCTTTGGAAGCCTCCGGGTCAATGAACGTGGAAAAGCCCACCAACATGGCTGCCAAGCCCACCATGCTGTGCATCAGCGCCACCAACTCGGGCATCTGCGTCATTTGCACGGTTTTGGCGGCGTACAGGCCAATGCCACCCCCGATGACCATGGCACCGATGATCCAGGGAATGCCAGCCCAGGTCACCTGCGGGCCAAAGATGGTTGCCAGCACGGCAATGGCCATGCCAATCATGCCGTAAAGGTTACCGCGCAGGGCGGTTTGCTGATTGGACAAACCGCCCAGGCTCAGGATAAAAAGAATCGTCGCTCCAATATAGGAGACGGTAGCCAGTTCTGTAGAAAACATGAATTGCCTCTCTTATTTGCGAAACATGGCAAGCATGCGTTGGGTGACGGCAAAGCCGCCAAACATATTGATGGCGGTGAGCACAATGCCTGCCCCGGCCACCCAGGTAATCAGGCTGTCAGGACGGCTGGCGGCGCCAACAATCGGGGAAATCTGAACCAAGGCACCAATCGCAATGATGCTGCTGATGGCGTTGGTCACACTCATGAGCGGCGTGTGCAAAGCGGGCTTGACGTTCCAGACCACCATGTAGCCAACAAAGCAGGCCAGCACAAAGACCGTGAAGTGACCCAAGAATGCCGGCGGCGCACTGGCCCCTATCAACCAAAACAGCGCCGCAGCCACACCAAAAAAGATGGCCAACTTGTTGCCCGCGATAGGCTCGCTGTCCCCGCCGCCATGGCCGTGTCCGCCCTTCTTCGCCACGGGCGCCGCTGCAGGCTTTGCAGGCGCAGTAGCTGCGGCAGGCAGTTTGGGTGCCGGTGCAGGCCAGGTGATGCTGCCTTCCTTAGTAACAGTCAGACCGCGGATGGCATCGTCCTCCATGTTGACATTGACGATTCCATCCTTGGTCTTGCAAAGTTCCTCGGTCAGGCGAAACAGATTGCTGGCATAGAGCGTGGAGGACTGCTTGGCCAGCCGCGAAGCCAGGTCGGTGTAACCGACGATGGTCACGCCGTGGCGAACCACTGCTTCTCCGGGCACGGTCAACTCGCAATTGCCACCTTGCTCGGCCGCCATATCAACGATCACGCTGCCCGGCTTCATGGTCTTCACCATGTCTGCGGTGATCAGCTTGGGTGCGGGCTTGCCGGGGATCAGCGCGGTGGTGATGATGATGTCGACCTCTTTGGCCTGCTTGGCGTACATCTCGCGCTGGGCCTGCTGGAAGCCTTCGCTCATCACCTTGGCGTAACCGCCGCCGCCACCGCCTTCTTCTTCGTAATCAACTTTTACAAATTCACCGCCTAATGAGGTGACCTGGTCAGCCACTTCGGCACGGGTGTCGTTGGCGCGCACGATCGCCCCTAAACCAGCTGCAGTGCCAATGGCCGCCAATCCGGCCACGCCCGCACCGGCGATGAAGACCTTGGCTGGCGGCACCTTTCCTGCGGCCGTGATTTGGCCATTGAAGAAGCGACCGAAGGCGTTGGCAGCCTCAATGACTGCGCGGTAGCCGGTAACGCCGGCCATGGAGGTCAACGCGTCCATCTTCTGGGCACGACTCAGCATACGTGGCAGCGCGTCGATGGCCAGCACAGTCGCTTTCTTGGCGGCGAGTTGCTGCATCAATTCAGGGTTTTGGGCAGGCCAGATAAAACTGATCAAGGTGCCACCCTGCCGGAGCAAACCCACTTCGTCAGTTGTCGGTCCACGTACTTTGAACACAATGTCGGAGGCAGCCCACAACGCACCGGCGCCCTCGATAATTTCCGCTCCAGCAGCACGGTAGGTGTCGTCGCTGAAGTTAGCCTGCTCGCCGGCGCCCGCCTCAACGGCCACCTTAAAGCCCAGTTTGATGAGCTTCTCCACCACCTCCGGGACCGTCGCAACACGTTTTTCCCCAGGGAAAATCTCACGCGGAACGCCAATGCGTTGTGCCGTTCCTTCAGATACACCAGTTTCCATGAAGCGACTCCTCAGCTAAGTTATTTCAAGAGACAACGCCCACTGCACCGCCCGACCAGCGGGTGGTGCGTAAGGCACCGGAAAGCTTAACTGAAATTCGGCTGTTAAAGACGAGGGGCAATCATGATGTGCATCAAAGAGCGGCAAATTACTGTTTGCATTGAGACGGCAGAGCTGAGGTCCCCGCTGTCGGCCTCCTGGCAAGCAAGGCATCGGCGGACGCCACTCATCTCGTCCTGCCGTCCCGCCAATGTCGGCTAAACATACTTTGGCGTTTGCTACGTTAAAGATAGCACGATATCTAACAAAGTAGAGGGCTATAGCTCATTTTTATCAAAAGAAGTGAGCAGACGGAAGTATCCTAAAATCCGTCCGATGAGCAAGCAGAGAATAGTAGTGGGTCTAAGCGGCGGCGTCGATTCGGCAGTGACGGCCCATCTGTTGAAGCGTGAGGGTCATGAAGTGATCGGCATCTTCATGAAAAACTGGGAGGACGATGACCGGGCCGCCCATGCCGCAAAAGATGACCCGGGTTATTGCACCTCAAATGTTGACTTCGTGGACGCCGCAGCGGTGGCAGATGTCATCGGAATCGACATTGAACATGTCAATTTCGCCGCTGAATACAAAGATCGTGTGTTTTCCGAATTTCTGCGCGAATACGAAGCCGGTCGGACTCCCAATCCCGACGTCTTATGCAACGCGGAGATCAAATTCAAGGCCTTTCTGGACCACGCAATGCGCCTGGGTGCCGAGAAGATTGCAACCGGTCACTACGCCCGCGTGCGCCATGACGCCCAAACCGGGCTACACCAGCTCCTCAAAGGCATCGATCCTGGTAAGGACCAAAGTTATTTTTTGCACCGGTTGAATCAATCCCAACTGGCAAAAACCCTGTTTCCGATCGGCAAACTGCTCAAGACCCAAGTGCGCCAAATTGCCCAGGAGATACGCCTGCCCAATGCGCGCAAAAAGGACTCCACAGGCATTTGCTTCATCGGTGAGCGCCCATTTCGGGAATTTCTCAACCGCTACATTGCCAAGGAGCCTGGTCCCATTCGTGATCCTCGCGGGCGTTTGCTGGGCGAACACGTTGGCCTGAGTTTTTACACCTTGGGGCAGCGACAAGGGCTGGGCATTGGCGGACTCAAGCCCAGGGGTGCCCAAAAAGGCGGTGGTGATCACGAACCCTGGTTCGTGGCACGAAAAGACATCCAAACCAACACCCTGTGGGTGGTTCAGGGACACGACCACCTGTGGCTGCAATCCACCGCACTGCAGGCGCAGGATATAAGCTGGGTGGCTGGGTCTGCGCCGTCAGAACTACCGTATGCCGCAAAAACTCGCTACCGCCAGGTGGATGCGCCCTGCTACTTAAGCAATGCCAGCCTTGAGGCATTCGCTCTTCGATTTGCACAGCCACAGTGGGCTGTTACTCCTGGGCAATCCGCTGTGCTGTATGCCGATGACATTTGCCTGGGCGGCGGCGTCATCGCATCAACCCAACCGAGCGAGTAGCGTCTCCATATCCTTGAGCATACCGTCCAGTTCCGTCTTTTGAAGTTCGTCGGGTTGCATGCGTTTTTGAAACTCTTGCTCCATGAAGCACACCGTCATGCGCAAATAGGTGCTGTCCAATGCCTTACGAACGGCGGCAAACTGCTGCCCGATCTTCAGGCAACTTTCGCCTTCCTCGACCATTCGGTGAATTCCCCGAATTTGGCCTTCCGCTCGCCGTAGCCGGTTCAATACGTCGGTGCGGGCTTGGGCGTCATTTAATGCGGTCATCGCTTGGGCTCCAGGTATTTTGATGGTGAGATCGCCGACTTTGGGACGTCAGTTTTCATTTTTTGCTAACCGCGGGCGGTGGATTGTGAAATCAGCGGTTGCAACTCATCGTGCTCTCTGGCACTCCCAGCTTTTTCAGGATCCAACCCATGGGGCATACGTTCGTGATTCCAAACTGAAATAGATTGGCACCTACAAAGGCAGTGAAGGCGAGCCACCATTGGGACACAAATACCGGGCTTCCGTTGACCCCTAGTGCCAGGGACAACAAGATGAAGAGTCCAGCCAGTAAATGGATATAGCGATCAACGGTCATGATAATTCTCCTATTGGAAAGTGAGTTAAGAGGAACTGAGGTATTTACGCGTTTCTGTCTGGTGCGACCGACAACTCCATACGTCGCCGATATAGGGCGAAATAGAGCACTGGAATGACAACCAACGTAAGCAGTGTCGACACCAGAATGCCGAAGATCAGCGAGATGGCCAGGCCATTGAATATCGGGTCGTCCAGAATAAAGAAGGCACCTATCATTGCCGCGACTCCGGTCAGCACAATCGGCTGCGCTCGAACAACCGCTGACTGCAGCACTGCAGTCTTAAAAGCGATCCCCTCGCGAACCTGCAGTTCAATGAAGTCCACCAACAAAATGGAGTTGCGCACGATGATGCCTGCCAGTGCGATCATCCCGATCATGCTGGTCGCGGTAAATTGAGCGTCCATAAGGGCATGACCGGGCATGACACCAATCAGCGTCAGCGGAATCGGTGCCATGATCACCAATGGCGTGAGGTAACTCTTGAATTGTGCGACAACCAGGAGATAGATCAACACCAAACCAACCGCATACGCTGCGCCCATATCGCGAAACGTTTCGTAGGTAATTTGCCACTCACCATCCCACTTGATCGCGTATTCCTGATAAGGGTTGGCCGGCTGATGAATCCAATATTCGCCTGCCTGATCTGGCTGACTTTTCATTGCTTGCTGCAATGTCGTACGTGCTGCAAACAGCCCATATAGCGGCGAGTCGAGCTTTCCTGCCATGTCACCCATTACATAGCTAACGCCCTGCAAGTCCTTTGTGTAAAGTGGCTTGTCTATGATCCCTGTTTGAATCTGAACCAATTCCGACAGCGGCACAATTTGACCGTTGGCAGCACGCATTGGCAATGCCAGAACTGCATCAAGCCCGACTTGACTCTCGCGTGGCAGTTGGATGCGAACTGGAACCGGATACTTGGATTGCTGATCATGAATGTATGCTGCGTCCACACCGGACAGTGCCGCCGATACGGTCTGTGCGATCGCGGCTACTGGGATGCCCAACGACTCCGCCCGCTGCCGGCGTACCCGCAGAAACGCGCGTGGTGCATCCTCACGCAGGCTGCTATCGGTGCCCACAATATCTGCCGTGCTGTTGAACGCATGAGCGACCTGTTTAGCCAAGCGCTGGCGGCCTTCTTCGTCCGGGCCATAGACCTCGGCGACGAGTGGCGACATAACCGGTGGGCCGGGCGGAACTTCCACTACTTTGATTCGCCCGTGGTGCCTTGCTCCAATGGCCTCCAATTCCGGTCGAAGTCGCTGCGCAATGGCGTGACTTTTTTCGCTGCGATGTCGTTTGTCAACCAAATTGACTTGCAAGTCGCCTTGTTCGGCTTCTGCACGTAAATAGTACTGCCGCACCAATCCATTGAAAGTAATTGGTGACGCTGCTCCGGCGTATGCCTGCAAGTCCCTTACTTCGGGTTGATTGGCGAGGAACGCTCCCAACTCCTGCAACGTAGCTGCCGTTTCCTCCAAAGGCGTACCCGCAGGCATGTCAATCACCACCTGAAACTCACTCTTGTTATCAAATGGAAGCATTTTCAAGACCACCCATTGCACAAGAACAAGTCCGACCGACAGTACCAGCGCCGCAATGATGCCTGCAAGCAGAAGCCAGCGCTTTCGGGCACTCTCCAGGAACGGTGAAAGGATGGTTCCAAATAATTTTTTAAGACTGGAATCTTTGGGACTTGTTATTGGTTTTGTGTGGCCTTCGTTTGTGTCACTTTGCGTGTGTTGGCGCATGAGACGCAAGGCTAACCAAGGTGTCACACTGAACGCGATAGCCAGCGAAATTGCCATCCCCAGGCTGGAGTTGATTGGGATTGGGCTCATGTACGGGCCCATCAGCCCCGAGACAAAGGCCATAGGCAGCAGAGCCGCAATCACCGTCAAGGTGGCAAGAATAGTAGGGCCACCCACTTCGTCTACCGCCCTCGGGATGATATTCTTAAGCGGCATTTCCGGTGTCAATTGCTGGTGTCGATGGATGTTCTCAACCACCACAATCGCATCGTCGACCAGGATTCCTATAGAGAAAATCAGCGCAAAAAGCGACACACGGTTCAATGTAAAGCCCCACGCCCAGGATGCAAACAGGGTTGCCGTCAACGTCAATATGACAGCGGCACCCACGATAACCGCCTCGCGCCGACCTAAGGCGAAACCAACAAGCAATATCACCGAGCCCGTCGCAAAACCCAATTTTTGAATTAACTTGTTTGCCTTTTCGGCGGCAGTTTCGCCATAGTCGCGGGTCACAGTGACCTCGATGTCGGCGGGAATGACAGCATTGCGCAAAGATTGCAGCCTACCCACAACCGCACGCGAGACATCGACCGCATTTTCCCCAGGCTTTTTGGTGACACTGATGGTGACCGCCGGAAAGGACTGACCGGCGGCAGCACTTGCCTGCGCGTCGGAATCTAACTGGCCGTTTGCGCGGCCGTTAGTGAACCACACATAACGCTGCGCCTGCTGCGGTCCCAATTCGATCACAGCGACATCGCGTAGAAAGACCGGTCTGCCCTGAGCGCTGCCAACTACCAAGTCACCCACGTCCTCTGCTGAACGCAAAAATTCACCTGCATCGACGGTCAGCATCTGGCTGCCGGTACCCTTGGTATTGGCACTCAAGACACTTCCTGCAGGCATTCCAAAATTGGCCGCAGCAATCGTGGCCCGTAGGGCCAGAATATCCACGCCGCGCGCACGCAGGCGTGCCGGATCTACCGCAATGTGAATTGCCCGCCCTGGACCTCCAATCGTTTGCACTTCCCGCACGCCTGTCACGGCCTTGAACTCAGTTTCCAGTGTGTGCGCCACCGCTTCCAGATCCATTGCCGACACTCCCTTTGGGCTCCACAGTGTCACTGCGACGACCGGAACATCGTCAATGCCTTTGGGTTTAACAATCGGTGTCAAGGCACCAAGGTCGCGCGGAAGCCAGTCCTGATTTGCATTCAGAACGTCATAAAGGCGAACCAGA
Source organism: uncultured beta proteobacterium (assembly GCA_903870065.1). GTDB lineage: Bacteria > Pseudomonadota > Gammaproteobacteria > Burkholderiales > Burkholderiaceae_C > Allorhodoferax. The sequence continues at coordinate 7,456 of CAIQBN010000026.1, forward strand.
GCCTCCGTGCGCGGCACCCCGACTTTGAACTGAACGGTGAGCACGGCCAACCCGGGGCGTGCTACCGAATAAGTGTGCTCGACGCCGGCGATCTGACCCAACACCTGCTCCGCCGGGCGCGCCACCATGTTTTGAACATCGACGCTACTTGCCCCTGGAAAGGGGATCAGCACGTTTGCCATCGTGACATTAATCTGCGGCTCTTCTTCGCGCGGAGTGACAAGCACGGCAAAAAGCCCCAGCAGCACAGCGACAAGTGCCAACAGCGGAGTGATCGCGTTGGATTGAAAGGCCGCAGCGACGCGTCCAGAAATTCCCAAATGGTGAATCGACTTCATGGGAGTCTCAATTTCCCTTGGCCGTCGCCGGTGCTGCAGTCGCTTTGGAGAAGCCTGCGCGGATCGGGTCGGTCGCAATTTGATCGCCGGCCTGAATTCCAGCGAGCACTTCTACTGCATCTGCTCCGTAGTTTGCCCCCAATCTGACGGCGCGCAGCGAGAACGCTCCATTGAGTTGCACATAGACCCCGGTGAGTTCGCCCCGACGCACAATTGCGCCCGCTGGAACAATTAGCTTCGCCCCTGATAGCTGAGGCCCCTGTAAGAACCGGACGCGAACTTGCTGCCCTGGCAGAAAATTGGCACTATCCGCATTTGACAAGTCAAATCGCCACTCCACAGTTTGCGAGACTGGATCGGCTGACGGAACTGAGTGGCGCGCGACGGGTGAGACCCCTTGCGACCCAGCCTGCAAAGCATCCCATCGGACCTGAGTCTGCGCTGCTTCCTTGACTGCGCGTGCGCGCGAAGCGGGCACCTGAACGCTTACCCGCAATGGCAAAGGCGCATACACCGTGACCAAGGGTTTGCCAGGCAATGCCAAATCGCCGGCTTCCGAATGTGTCTGCAAAATCCATCCGTCGTAAGGAGCACTCACGCGGGTATACCCCTGGGAAATGCCAGACTGCAACGCCACCGCTGCTGCCTGGTCACGCATTGCGGTCGCGCCCTTGAGTTGTGTTTGCGCGGTGTCTAAAGCAGATTTGCTTACAAACCCTTTTTCCTGGAGGTCACGCGTACGCTCAAGATTGGTTTTTGCGTTCTGCAATTCGGCCTCTGCCTGGTTGATCTGGGCTTGACTTCTCTGCAAGCCAGCCGCAGCCTCGCGGTCATCTATGGTCGCCAACAATTGCCCCGCACGAACTTTGTCACCAACCCTGAGTGGCATCGCGACAATTCGTCCAGCCGCCTGTGCGGCAACCGTGCTTTGTTTGACCGCCTGAATAACTCCGTCCAGCTCGATGGCAAGTTCTGTCACCTGCTGCTTAACCACGACCGTGGGGATTGCACTCGCCGACTGCCCAAAAGCCGGCACCAACAGCGCAGGCGTAACCGCCAACAACAGACGCATAGCCCATCGAATCGGCGTCTTGCCACTCCAGGCAAACTCAACGTACATACTCATGACATTTCCTTGTTATACCCCATGGAGTATATATCAATACTTCCCAGGGTATGCAAGTATGTACGGAATTCTCGGGCTACTCCTGACGAAACGCACAAAACGTCGGTGCTAACATAGCCACATCATGCAAGCCAATGGGCATCCTCCTATTTCTCCCAAGGCAAATTACCCATGTTTCAAGTTTTTCGGAATTCCGATGGGGTCATTCACACAGTCTCGCGTGAAGAGCTCACGGGCGGTGAGTGGCTTGCTGAAAACAATCCGGAAATTCAAGCTTTTTTCAAGACACGCGGCGAACCTGCTTTTAATGCTGCCGATGCGGACTTCGTGCGTGTGCTTGAAGACCTGATTGATACACTCATTTTGAACAACGTCATTCATCACACTGACTTGCCTGCGGCAGCGCAAAAGAAGCTGCTGGTCAGGAAAGGGCTTCGCAATCGCATCCAAGGCGCTTTGAATTTACTGGACGGCGATGACCGAATTCTCTGAAGACGCTGCACTTTCAGACCATCAATCGGTGGTGACACCTGAAACTCGGCAGAACGCGACCCATTCTGACGAAGGGGATCCGCGCCGAATTGAAGAACAAAATGTCCGGTTTGACCCACTTCTGGACAGTGTCATTGCCATTGCAAACATCTTTGGCATCACCACAACACTGGAGGCATTGTCGGCGGGATTGCCTCTAGAAGGCAATCGCCTGACACCCGATTTATTGCCACGTGCTGCAGCACGTGCTGGTCTCACCGCGAAACTTGCGCGCCGTTCATTGGATGATTTGCGCCCAGGTCTGTTGCCCGCCATTCTCTTGCTAAAGGGAAATCAGGCCTGCCTATTGCTTGAGTGGCTGCCGTCTGGGGAAGCAAGGGTTCGATTTCCAGAAAATGGCGAGTCTTCCGACGTACTGACCCGGGAGGAACTCGAGCATCTATTTGCGGGAATAGTCTGTTTCGTCCGACCGATCTTCAAATTTGACCTCAGGTCACCGGATACCGGGCAATCGAAATCACAACATTGGTTTTGGAGCGTGGTTTTCCAAAACTGGCGGCTTTACCGAGATAGTTTGCTGGCAGCGCTGCTAATTAACGTGTTCGCGTTAGCAATGCCGATGTTTTCGATGATTGTGTATGACCGCGTTGTTCCCAATAGGGCGGTAGAGACATTGTGGGTATTGTCAATTGGCGTTCTGCTGATGATGCTTTTCGACACCTTGCTGAGGGTGTTGCGGGCCTACATACTTGACACGGCCGGGAAACGAATTGATGTGACGCTTTCGGCCCGGATTATGGAGCGTGTGCTGGGACTCGGCATGCCCGACCGCCCGACCTCGGTCGGCTCATTTGCTGCCAACCTGCGTGCCTTTGAGTCAGTACGGGAGTTTGTTGCCTCTGCAACGATTACTACGCTGGTCGACATCCCCTTTGTCTTTGTATTTTTCTTCGTTATTGCCTGGATTTCCCCTTGGCTCTTACTACCACCGCTATTTTGCATTGCGTTGCTTATCCTAGCCTCCATGGTTGTACAACAAAAGATGCAGGAACTCGTTGAAGTGACGCAACGAGCAAACTCACAACGCAACGCAACGCTGGTGGAAAGCCTGGTCGGAATCGAAACCGTCAAGTTCATGGTGGCCGAAAGCAGTTTTCAACGCAAATGGGAGCAATCAACGGTTTTTTTAGCACAAAACGGCACAAAACTAAAACTTCTGTCATCAAGCATCATGAGTTTGGTGCAGCTTCTGCAGCAGCTGGTTTCGGTTGTTGTAATCATTATTGGCGTCTATCTGCTTTCGGAAAATCAGTTGAGCATGGGTGGCATCATCGCGGCGTCCATGCTGGCTGGCCGCGCGATGGCGCCGTTTGGTCAAGTGGCCGGGCTCCTCATGCAGTACCACAATGCCAAGAGTGGGCTTGCTTCAATCGAAATGCACATGCAGACCCAACCGGAGCGTGCAGATGCATCTTCGTTCCTGCATCGAGCCCGATTTCAAGGCACGATCGAATTCAAAAACGTGAGCTTTTCCTACCCCGGCCAACAACAAGCTGTGCTCCGCAATGTGTCATTCAAAATTCAGGCAGGGGAAAAGGTCGCGTTCATTGGCCGAGTTGGATCGGGCAAGTCAACTATCCAGCGTCTTGTTCTGGGACTTTATCAGCCAACGGAAGGCGCGATATTGATCGATGGCATTGACCTGCGCCAAATTGATCCAGCTGAGTTGAGACGAGCAGCGGGATTTGTTTCGCAGGACGTCAGCCTATTTTTTGGCACTTTGAAGGACAACATCACTCTTGGGACGCCGTTTGCCGACGATCGGGATATTGTCGCTGCTGCGGAAATAGCCGGTGTTACCGAATTCGCAAATCGACATCCGCGCGGCTTCGACATGCTAATCGGGGAACGTGGTGAATCTTTGTCCGGAGGGCAGCGTCAGGCCATTGGTATTGCGAGAGCCGTTCTGAACAACGCGCCAATTTTGCTTCTGGATGAGCCCAGCAGTGCAATGGACCATCAAAGCGAGGATCTGCTTAAAGCTCGATTAAAGCGGTTTACTCAAGGAAAAACGGTCATTTTGGTCACGCACCGAACATCCCTATTGGAGCTGGTGGACCGGTTGATCGTCATCGATAACGGGAAAGTGATGGCCGACGGAGCCAAGCCGCAGGTCATCGAGGCGTTGCAGAGTGGCAGAGTGGGCAGGGCCACCTAATGAAGATCACACCACTGCTTAAGTCAATTGCCGCGCATTGGGAGCGCTTTTATTTGGTTTGTTCACATGCCATCGATCGGGTAATGCAGGCGACGACCGGCACGGGCAAAGAATTGGACAGCGATTTCGACGCCAACGCTGAATGGGCTATCGCAGAGCAAACCCCCAGGGGAGCTAGAGTATTAGTTTGGGCAAGCATTGCGGCGCTGATCGTCATGCTCGCATGGGCAAGCCTTGCTGTCTTGGATGAAGTCACGCGGGGCGAAGGCAAAGTCATACCCTCGCGTCAAGTCCAAGTGTTGCAAAGCATGGATGGCGGAATCGTTTCTGAAATCCTGGTCCGAGAGGGGCAAGTCGTCAAAATCGGCGAGCTCATGTTGAAGGTTGATCCGACCCGCATGGTGTCATCTTTGCGGGAAAACCGTTCGCAATACCTTTCGTTGCTAGCAAAAGCAGCTCGGCTGAAGGCTCTGGCGGGAGGGTCCCGTTTTCTACCGCCATCCGACGTGGCAAAAGAGGCCCCTGAAATCGTCGCCCAGGAGCGTGCACTGTACGAGTCGCGTAAGGCTGAGTTGGACGCGACACTGGGAGTGTCCAAGCAGCAGGCGTCGCAAAGATCCCAAGAATTGATCTCCGTAAGGGCGAAGCGTGAACAGGCCGCCCAAAGTTTCACACTGACTGCACGGGAACTGGAAATGACCCGTCCGCTAACCAAGACTGGCGCAATATCTGATGTTGAACTGCTGAGACTGGAGCGCGATGTCGCGCGGTACAGGGGCGAGCGTGACAGTGCTAATTCCGATATTCCGAGGCTGGAGTCAGCTGTGTCAGAAGCCCTACGCAAAATTCAGGAAGTGGAACTGACATTTCGAAACATCGCTCGTTCCGAGCTGAGTGAAACCAACGCTAAACTTAACGCACTACTCGAAGGCAGTTCCGCGCTCGAGGACAAGGTCAAACAAACCGAGATTCGCTCGCCGGTTAACGGCACCATCAAGCAACTCAAGGTCAATACTGTGGGGGGAGTTGTTCAGCCAGGAAAGGACTTGGTTGAAGTTGTTCCGTCTGATGATGCACTGCTACTGGAAGCTCGGGTCTTGCCGCGTGACATCGCGTTTTTGCATCCTGGGCAAAAGGCGCTAGTCAAATTCACCGCGTATGACTTTGCAACTTACGGCGGACTAGAAGCAACGTTGGAACATATTAGTGCAGACACAGTGGTCGATGAGAAAGGTAATGCATTCTTTCTGGTACGCGTTCGAACGCTTTCCAGCAGCATTGGTCTACAAGAATTCCCAATAATCCCTGGCATGGTTGCCGAGGTTGACATCCTCACTGGCAAAAAATCAGTGCTAGCCTACTTGATGAAACCCATCCTACGCGCAAAGGCGAAAGCGCTCACTGAACGATGAAGGCGGGTCACACCACGATATATGTCACGAGTGACATTGGACTGCTGGGCCATTGGCAAAAAGCAATTGGAAAGTCGCACGCACTAGCATTCTCCAACATTGAAGATTTTTTTCAATTTGAGACTGAGAGAACCGTCGCGGTTTGGATAGACCTGTCAGTTCCTCATTTGCCAAGCTGGAGTGACGCCGCATGGCGAAACGTCATGCAAAACGAACTGCTCCGCCTAGTAGCGACGAGCTCCAACCCCCATGACGAGCAGGCGATGGCAGCACTGGATGCGGGATGCGTCGCATATTGCCATGCCTTTTCAAACGCCTCAACCCTTAAACAAGTTAAAGAGGTTGTCGATGCCGGTCAAGTCTGGATCGGAAAGAGCCTGATGCAACGTCTTCTGCAAAACGTTAACCGTGTTGTTAAGACAGATCGACAGTCAGACATCGCGTGGCAACAAGGACTGACTCAACGGGAAATTCAAGTCGCAATACTTGCAGCCAACGGTGCATCGAATGGCGCCATTGCCAATCAATGCAAAATTTCTGAACGAACAGTCAAGGCCCATTTGAGTGCGGTTTTTGGCAAGATCAACATCACTGACCGCCTTCAACTGGCACTTAGAGTCCACGGAATTCAATAGTGACCGCTTGCTGCACCTGTACTTCAGGACAATAGGCAGGGATCGGAAAGTTATTTAGAGTGCTGCAATCTGATATTGCTGTTTCTGAAGGACTTCCCATGGCGACCAATCAAATTTCTGCTCAGGCTCGTGGCATTGTTGTTATCTTGCAAGGCAACGCGTGGCTGGTTGACGCACAAGGAAATCGCAGACCGTTGAATGTCGGCGATGAGGTCCAGGAAGGCCAACAAGTGGTGACCGAAGAAGGCGCCACACTGGAGTTGGCGCTACCGAACGGTCAACCTTTGCTTGTTTCAACAGGACGTGAGTTACTGATTGACGCCAATCTTCTCGGCACAGCCATTGACGACAAGACCGATTCCGCCCTCCTGAACTTAAATAGTGGATCAGCGGAGGTCGCGAAGATCATCGCATCAGGTGGAGACCTGTCAACACAGCTTGAGGCAACCGCAACCGGGCTTGGCGGCGGCGACGGTAGTGACACACACAGCTTTGTTCGCATTCTCCGAATTCAAGAGGGCGTATCCCCACTCAGCATCGAGAGAACATCCAATTCCGCCGACACGCAGGAGGATCTAACATCTACATCCAGCGCAACTCCGCAAGATATCACCGCGTTCATAACGGTCAACGCTGTCACCTCCGACAATATTCTGAGCGCCGCTGAAGCGCGCGGCACGGTCGCCATTACAGGGACCGTCAGTGGTGACGTAAAAACGGGCGACACGGTAACACTGACCATCAGTGGAGTCACATTTGTGGGTCGAGTCACCACAAGCAACACATTCAGCATTGATGTTCCCGGAGAGTTGCTGACGAATGATTCAGACAAGACCGTTGAAGCCAGTGTCACGACGATTGATACCTTTGGCGACTCGGTTATTGCTTCAACAACGCATGCTTACAACACTGAAGTTTCTATAAGTAGCATTTCCAGTCCAACCGCGCCTGAAGGCACGGATTTGGTCTATACAGTCACCCTGTCGGGTTCGTCGTCGACGCCGTCAGATTTTTCCTTTGCCGTTGGCGGCGGCACTGCATCAACAGGTGATTACACCGTTGCCACTTTCAGTAACGGAGTCACCTTGTCTGGCGGAATATTGACCGTTCCAGCCCGCGTGAGTGGTTTCACGATCACGTTGCCAACCGTGAACGACACGCTCAATGAACTTTCTGAAACGGTCCCGCTGACCATTGGCTCGGCAAGCGGCACCGGCACTATTACTGACAACGATCCGCTACCTACCCTGTCTATCAATGACGTAACGGTCAACGAAGCAGCGGGCACCGCAACTTTCACCGTATCCCTCTCCGCTGCATCGAGTCAAAACGTTAGCGTGAGTTACAACACCAGTAATGGCAGCGCCACCGCTGGATCTGACTACACGGTAACTGCAGGTACGTTAACCTTCACGCCGGGCACTACGACCCAAACGGTTACGGTCAGCATCACCGATGACACGGTATTTGAAGGAGCTCCGGGCGAGACCTTTAACGTCAATCTGCTGACACCTATCAACGCCACCATTGCCGACAACCTGGGGGTCGGGACCATAGTGGATGACGAACTCGCCCCCACCGTGGCAAGCATCTCCAGCCCCACGGTGGTTGAGGGCACAGACTTGATCTACTCCGTCACCTTGACCGGTTCTACTGCAACACCAACCACATTTGCAATCGCGCTCGGCGGGGGAACTGCCAGCACCGGCGACTACACCACCGCAACCTTCAGCAATGGGGTCACGCTTAATGGCGGTGTGCTGACCGTTCCGGCCGGCGTAAGCGGATTTACTGTCACTTTGCCAACCGTCAATGACACGCTCAACGAACTGTCCGAAACCGTCCCGCTGACCATTGGCTCAGCGAATGGCATCGGCACCATTACCGACAACGATCCGCTGCCCACTCTATCCATCAACGATGTGACCGTCAACGAAGCCGCAGGCACTGCCTCCTTCACAGTCACCCTGTCCGCGGCATCCAGCCAAAACGTTACTGTGAGCTACAACACCAGCAATGGCACCGCCACCGCTGGCTCTGACTACACGGCAACTGCAGGAACGTTGACCTTTGCACCCGGAACCACCACACAAACGGTAACGGTCAGCATCACCAATGACACCGTGTTTGAAGGCTCTGCGGGTGAGACCTTCAATGTCAATCTGCTGACACCCACCAACGCCACCATTGCCGACAACCTTGGCGTGGGAACCATAGTGGATGATGAGATTGCACCCACCGTGGCAAGCGTTTCCAGCCCCACAGTGGCTGAGGGAACCGACCTGGTCTATGCCGTCACCTTGACAGGATCTTCCGCAACGCCGACTACATTTGCCCTCTCACTGGGTGGTGGCACAGCCAGCACGACCGACTACACCACGGCAACCTTCAGCAATGGCGTCACCCTCACGGGCGGCGTATTGACAGTTCCGGCTGGCGTGAGTGGCTTTACGGTCAACCTGCCAACAGTAAATGACTCGGTCCATGAAGTGGCCGAGACCGTCCCGCTAACCATTGGCACAGCCACTGGAACCGGCACTATTACCGACAATGATCCGCTACCCACTCTATCCATCAACGATGTAACCGTCAACGAAGCCGCAGGCACTGCCTCCTTCACCGTCACCCTCTCTGCTGCATCCAGTCAGAACGTTACCGTGAGCTACAACAGCAGCAACGGCACCGCCATAGCTGGTTCCGACTACTCAGCAACTGCTGGCACCCTGACTTTTACTCCTGGCACCACCACACAAACGGTAACAGTCAGCATCACCAATGACACTGTTTTTGAAGGCTCTGCGGGTGAGACTTTCAACGTAAACCTGCTGACTCCCACCAATGCCACCATTGCTGACAACCTGGGCCTGGGGACGATCGTAGATGACGACACCCCAGTCAGCATTTCCTCCATTTCCAGCCCCACCGTGCCAGAAGGCACTGACTTGGTCTACTCCGTCACCCTGTCAGGCACTTCCAGCACGCCTTCAACTTTTGCCTTCACGCTCGGCGGCGGCACGACCAGCACGGCCGACTACACCACAGCCACATTCAGTAATGGCATCACTGTTGCTGGTGGTGTGTTAACGGTCCCGGTTGGCGTGACGGGCTTTACGGTCACTCTGCCCACCGTGAACGACACGCTCAATGAACTGTCTGAAACGGTCCCGCTAACCATTGGATTGGCAGGAGGCACAGGTACCATTACGGATGTAACTCCACCAACAATTACTCCCGTGGACGGCAATGCAAGCGCCACGGGGCAGGCAACGGTCAATGAAGTTGGTTTGGTTAGCGCAGGCAACTCAACGGAGACAACCACAGGCTCCATCACCATCACAGCGCCCAACGGCCTGAGCGGAATCACCATCGGTGGTGTGACGTTTTCAGCCGCAAACTTAGGCAACGCGGCCTATTTGGCTGCCAATACCATCAACACAGGCGCAGGTACCCTTACGCTCACCGGCTATACCTCTGGAACCCTTAGCTACAGCTACACACTCAATGCAGCCCAGAGCCAACACGGTGCGACCGAGAGCACTGACAGCATTTTGCTGTCGGTAACGGACCAAGCCGGCATCTCCAGTACCGCAACGAGCAACCTACTCGTGCAGATCACCGACAGCCTGCCCACAGCCGTGGCCGACAGCGCCTCCATTACCGAGGACGCCACACCCAACACCGTCAGCGGCTCCGTGCTCACCGGCGCCGGCGCCGACACCGTGGGTGCCGACACCAAGCCCCTGCCCGTTACC
>CAIQBN010000027.1 GCA_903870065.1 uncultured beta proteobacterium
ATGTTCCCAGACCCCTTGCGTTTGCCATCCCCGTGTTGGCAGCGTCGCGCGGCCCAACCTAACAAATCGCCATGAACATTGATATCACCGTAAATCAGACTGCCTGCCAGGGCGAAGTTCCAGCGCATTTTTTGCTGATTGACTATCTCCGAGATCATTTGGGGTTGACCGGAACCAAGCGGGGGTGTGAATCCGGTGCTTGCGGCGCATGCACAGTCCTGGTTGATGGGCGCACCACCAAGAGCTGTCAAATCCTCGCGCTCGAAGCAGAAGGTTCGACGGTGACGACCATTGAGGGCCTCGCCCAGCCCGAGCTTCATCCGGTTCAAAAGGCACTTTGGGACAATTTTGCCGTGCAAAACGGATTTTCCACGCCGGGCACGGTCATGGCAATTGTGGAGCTACTGCAAAAGAATCCAGATCCGAGTGATGCCGAAATTCGGGACTGGTTGCAGGGCAACCTCTCGCGTGAGACAGGTTACCAGCAAGTGGTAGAGGCGGTCAGGGTCGCCGCGAGCGAGATTCGCGCCAGGCGTGATGGTCAACAGGCGGATGCCGCCGCTCCCGCCGGCGCACAGGGCATTGGCGAGTCCGTGAAGACGCGCAACGGAAAAGACCTGGTGACGGGGCAGGCACGCTTTATTGCCGACATGACACTGCCAGGAATGGCGCACGCCGCCATCTTGCAAAGTCCACACGCACATGCTGTGATCAAGAGCATTGATACATCCAAAGCGCAGACTATGCCGGGCGTGATCCAGGTGTTTACCTCAAAGGACACCGAGGGCATCATGCCCATGCCGGTTATCTGGATCCCGCCCTATGCCGAGAGCCATTTTTTACCCCATCCATCGGGGATTGTCCCGGGGTCGCACCGTGTATTTGCGACCGACAAGGTTCGCTTTGCGGGGGATCAGTTGGCTGCCGTGGTGGCAGAAACGCGGGAGCAAGCGTATGCCGCGCTGGCGAAAATTGAGGTGGTTCTGGAAAAACTGCCCGTGGTGCTTGATCCTGAGGAGGCGTTGAAAGACGGCGCTCCGCAATTGCATGAAACGGCACCCAACAACCGGGTGATCCATACGATATTTGGGGACAAGGCGGCCACTGAAAAAGCGATTGCAGATGCAGAGGTGGTGGTGGAGCAGCGCATTTACAACCAGCGCATGATGCACAACACCCTGGAGGTGCGCGGCGCATTGGCCGAGTACAACGCGCAGACCCAGCAGTTCACGTTATGGGCAAATACGCAAATTCCGTATCCCCATCGGTTACTGATATCGGCGTATGTACTGGGTATTCCTTATAACAATTTGAGGGTGATTGTTCCTGCCATGGGGGAGAGCAATGGTTGCAAAGGCAATCTCTACCCGGATACACCTCTGGTTTTGTGGATGGCACGGCAAATTGGCCGCCCCGTCAAATGGGTAGACACCCGGGAGGGTTTTTCGCGCAACACCGCGCAGTCTCGCGATCAGGTGCAGTATGGCACCATTGCCGGCAGTCGGGACGGCAAGATCAGCGCCCTCATGTGTAGGGCATTTAGCAATGTCGGTGCCTATCCGGTGATTAATGCGCTGGGGCAACCCCTGCCGCTCATTGGAAAGAGCATTACCGGCGCATACGTCATTGCCCACCCTTGTTATGAAGTGGATGTGGTTTACACCAACAAGGTTCCGGTCGCACCGATGCGTGGGTCCGGTCGGGCTGAGGCCACCTTTTTTGTGGAGCGCATGATCGAGATGTTTGCGCGCGAAATTGGCATGGACAGTGCAGAGGTTCGCAGAATCAACATGGTCAAGCCGGATCAGTTCCCGTATGAAAACGGCCTGGGCTGGACTTACGATTCGGGCAATTATGCAAACTTGCTAGCCATGGCCTTGGAAAAGGCAGGCTACTCAAATTTGCCCGCTATGAAAGCCGAGGCCAGTCAGCGTGGCAAATGGCTCGGTCTGGGCATTGGTTCCTATGCCGTGGTTGCCGGAGTCGGCAACTCCGCCAAGATGGGTGGTGAAGGATTGATGAGTGGCACCTGGGGTAGCGCCTATATCCATGTAGCGCCGTCCGGTGAGGTTGCTATTACCACCGGTGCCCAACCACACGGGCAGGATCAGGATACAACCTTTGTACAAATCGCGGCGCAGACCCTGCAGGTGCCCATGGAGTACATCATTCTGAAGCACTCCGATACCGCAGGGCCGCTGTATTACGGCCAAGCGAGCTACGGCAGCCGGTCTTTGAGCGTGGAGGGGGCGGCGGTCGAAAAGGCCTGTCGCGCTGTCATTGAGAAAGCGCGCAATTTCGCCGCGCACTTGTTCAAAATGCCGGTGGACCTGGTTGACTACAAGGAGGGCAAACTGATTGGCAGGCCAGCGCCTGAGCAAGCGGTCATGACCCTGCAGCAAGTTGCGCTGATGTTGTGGTTTGGGTGGGATTTGCCTGAGCAAATGGATCCGGGTTTGGAGGCGCGCGCCTTTTTCGAACCCAAAAACTTCAATTTCCCATTTGGAACGCATGTTGCTGTGGTGGAGATTGACAAGGAAACCTGTCACGTGGAGGTCAAGCGTTATGTGGCGGCCAATGACTTTGGTGTGGTGGTGAATCCGGGCGTGGTGGATGGTCAGACTTTTGGTAATGTGGCACTGGGAATTGGTCAGGCATTGGCGGAAGAAGCGCGCTACGACCCTGACACCGGTATGGTGTTGACCACAGACTTTGACACCTACGCCATTGCCCGTGCCGGCTGGCTACCGGCCATTGAGCTGCTGCGAACGGAAACACCGTCTCCGTCCAATCCGCTCGGCGCCAAGGGCGCAGGAGATGTGAGCAACCCACCGGTTGCGCCAGCCATTGTCAACGCGATTTGTGATGCGCTGACCGGATTCGGTGTCAAACACGTCGATATGCCGGTGACCCCCGAGAAGATCTGGGGCTTGGTTCACGCCAATGCGGATGCAAGCGCTTAACGCCACGATCGGAACGAACATGGACTACATCACACCGAATACTCTCCAGGATGCACTGGAGCTTATGGATCAGGACGGCTACCGGGCTCTGGCGACTGGCTTGTCACAGTCCCGTTTTGGGGGGGCGTTGGACGGGTCCTTGCGGGCCTTGGTCAGTTTGCGCAAAGTGCCAGGTCTGAATGGCGTAACGCAATCGCCCAGTGAGGTGCGCGTGGGGCCTTCGGTGCGTTACGTTGACCTGATGGAGCATCCGGCGATCCGAGCAATACCGCTGTTGAATGAGGCATTGTCGGAAATAGGCGAGCCCCACGTGCGTAACCACGGTAGCTTGGGCGGCGCCTTGCAGAGTGGTGGTTTGGCCGATGCGCCGGTGCTTGCCGCCCTGATGGCGTTGGATGCCGAAGTGATCTTGGCGGGCCGCACAGGGCCAGTGCAGCAATCTGTCCAATCTTTCAGCCGAGGTGGACTGCGTGTGGGTTTGCCGGCTGGTAGGCTGGCAGTTGAGGTGGTGATTCCAGTGGGGCAATGGACAAGTTGCCGGTATCTTCCCCTGGAACGCACACAGGGGCTGGGGCCAGTCAGTGGCATTGCTTTGGCGCTGTGCGAGGCTAATGCATTGGTTGGGGACGTGCGACTGGTGGTGGCGGGATTTACAGAACAACCTGTTCGGCTAACAACGGTAGAAGCCGCACTGACCGGTAAACCGCTGACGGCCGATTCCATCCGTCAAGCCAGTGCAGCAATAGTGTCTGATATCGAATCTGCCAACGGCGAAACGGTTCCGAATGCCTATTCTTTGCACCTCATTACGGTACTGATTCGACGGGTATTACTCGCTTCCCAAAGCGCCACGGCCACATCTTAAGTGCGCTGCATGGCAGTCGCGGAGTATTAGTTGGCCATTTGCAGTTTTGGTCTGCTATAAAAAATACGTTCTGCCCTCTGCAAATCGGTCACCGTGTCGATGTCGGTTACTGAGCCGACATCGGTTACCGGCAGTTCAACGGATTGTCGGGCTGCAATAATTAGGCGTGCACCATCGGCGCCCTGCAAGTTCATTAATGCCTGACGGCAGGACGTGTTAAATCCAACCGGATGGCCTCGTTGGCCAAAATACATTGGAACCACCACCTCGTGTTCGCGCAATGCGCCCGCAACGGCGAGTATTGTTTCAGCCTGAATCAGGGGCAAGTCGCCGGGTAGGATCAGCCAACCCGCTTGGTCGGCAGTGGAGGTAACGGCCGCCGAAATGCTGTCGCCCATATGAGGGTGGTCAGCTTGTTCAAGGTGCCATGGCAGTCCGCTTTGTAAGACGGCGTCCAAAGTATGCTTCAGGACGGTCTTGTTCCCCAGTGCCGCCTGCAATTTGTGGGTGGTTCCGCCAGATGCCAAGAACCGTGCGCCCCGTCCCGATGCCAAGACAATGACGATGGGGAGACTATTCAAGACAAAGCCTGCGGTGCGGCGCAACTGCCGACTTCCCTAGCCAGCGCTGAAACGTCGGCATTTCGGACCTGGACAATTTCAGCAAGAATGGAAATCGCTATTTCGGCTGGTGTTTTAGCACCCAGTCGCAGTCCAACCGGCCCATGCAGGCGTTGCAGCTCTGCTTCGGTTAAGTTGAAATGTTCACCTAGACGCTGCTTGCGGCGTTGCTGGTTGACTCGGGAGCCGAGCGCGCCAACATAGAAAGCACTTGACTTGAGGGCTTCCAGTAAGGCCATGTCATCCAGTTTAGGGTCGTGCGTGAGGGCGACAATGGCCGTTCGCGCATCCGCCACCAAATTCCGCACAACATCGTCGGGCATGCCGGCTACATGTTGAACACCGGGTAATTGGCTTTTGAATGTGTTGACATATTCTTCGCGTGGGTCGCACACCAGCACATCAAAATCCAGGAGCGAAGCCATTTGAGCCACTGCGGCTGACAGTTGGCCGGCACCAATGAGCAGTAAACGCCACTGTGGACCGTAGATCGTCGTTAGGGAATTGCCGTCAAATTGCAGTGCCTGACCCCGCACGGCATCGGCAAGCTGCACCTCGCCGGTCACCATGTTCAATGTTCGCGCCACCAAGCAGTGGTTTGCACAGCGTTCCAGCAATTGGCGCAGCCAGCCGGTATCTGACAAGGGTTCCTGCACCAGGCGCAAGCTGCCCCCGCATGGCAAACCAAAGCGCGCGGCTTCTTGTTGTGTCACGCCGTAGTTAATCAATGCTGGTCCGTTGGCCATGCTGGCCAGCTTGGCAGTGCGGACCGCGCTGCGGGTTCGTTCAACCAGATCGTCCTCAACACAGCCACCCGATACGGAGCCACTGACCATTCCATCTTCTCGAATGGCCAGCACTGCACCAGGTGGTCGCGGTGCACTGCCCCAGGTTTGCACGACGGTGAACAAATTGACGGCGTAATTTGCGTCGTGCCATGCCAGGGCATCGGCCAAAACTCGGCAATCTGGACTATCCATAGGGGCTACTCTAGTTAGGTATGTCCGCGACATGCTACACGCACTTCGGACTCGCAACCTGGCACGGCGTGGGTTGCCTCAGCTTGAGGTTATTGACGTTGATGAGTTTGTTGGTTCCTTTGACAATGTGTGCGTTATGTTTGCGTAGGCTTGGGCATGGTCAATCGTTGCGCAATGACAAGTGCCAGAATGGCGCAGACACTGATAAGCACCAAAACGATGAGCCCCAATGCATACCCGCCATCGGGACGCCACAACAGTCCTAGCCCCAGCGGAGCCGCGGACCGGGCCAGAGCCAGCGGCAGGCCCAGTGCGCCGTTGAGCGAGGCGACGTGCTCACGGTTGACATATTCAGCAATGGCGGTTCCTTTGACAATGGTGAGCATGCCATTGCCCATGCCCCACAAGGCAACAAAAAGCAAAACGATGGAAGTGTGTGCGCTGCCTGTTAATGGGGCAATCAGCAGCGCCAGCAAGCCCAGTGGAATCAGGCACGGAATTAGGCGGTTTGCCAAATGCACGTTGACGTGGCGTTCAAAAAAATAGAGCAGCAGACGTCCTAGTACCTGTATGGCGCCGATGCTGGCGGGAATGGCGATGACCCAGCGCTCGTCCAACTCGTGTCCACGCAGCAGGGAAACCATGTGGGCCGGCAGTGCCACGGTTACAGCCATCATCAGCACCACAAAAGTTCCAATCAGCAAAAATGGGGCTGTTCTGAAGTGTGTCGATAGACTCGACGCCAACGCAGCGTTGCTCTTTGGGAGTGCCGCTGGTCGGGGTGCTCCGCGCAGCACCGCGGCGTGAAGCGGTGCACATACCAGCCAATGTAAGACCGCAAGTGCCATCATGGCGCTGCGCCATCCCAGCGCGGTGTTCAGCCAGGCGGTTAACGGAATGAACACGGTACTGGCCAATCCACCCAGAAATGTGATGGTAATAATCGCACGGCGAAAATCGCTGGGAAACCGGCGCGTCACCACAGCAAATGCCGGGGCATACAACACGGCGGCCATCGCTGCACCCAGTCCCGCCCAGGCGCAATAAAGTCCGACGCGACCACCAATCCAGCCGTGCGCAAGAAGGCATAGTCCGGCGAGTATCGAACCGGATGTCATGACCAGCCGCTCGTGCCCCCTGTCAATCAAGCGCCCTACTGGGTAAGCCATCAACCCCTCTACCAATAAGGCGATGCTGAACGCCATGGATGACTCCACGCGGTCAAGCCCCAATTCACGCTCAATGGGCTCCATGATCAGCGTGAATGTGTAAAAGATGCTGCCCCAGCTAATGAGTTGTGCCAAAGACAGCCAGCCAACCAGGCGCGCGTCGGCATTCATGCCGCGCTGCGCAAGGGGTGGAGGTGAGTTCGGCACGGGCGTTAACCTGATTTTCAGTGGGCACTGCCATTTGCAGCGCAGCCTCGGACAAGATCCGATTATCGGTTTAAGGTTCGCCGGTATTGCATGGCTTCAGCCAAGTGTGCAACTTGGGTTGTCTGGGAGCCCGCCAAGTCGGCGATGGTGCGCGCCACCTTGAGTGCACGATGCGTCCCACGTGCCGACCAGCCCAAGCGCGTAGCGGCAATATTCAGAAACTTGAGTGCATCGCTGTCAAGCGCAATGTGCTGATCTAGGGTCTGACCATGCAGGGCAGAGTTGCTGCAGCCCTGGCGCTCGATCGCGCGCTGTCGGGCCTCCGAGCAGCGGGACCGTAGCCGTTCAGTCGACTCGCCCGCGGGCGCGCTCAGAAGGTCTGTGTGAGGCAGATTGGGAACTTCCACGTGCAGATCAATTCGGTCCATCAGGGGGCCACTGAGCTTGGCTTGGTATCGGCGAATTTGGTCGGGTGTGCAGCGGCATGCCTGTGCGGTAGACCCCAGATACCCGCAGGGACATGGGTTCATGGCGCCGATCAATTGGAATCGCGCTGGGAATTCGGCCCTTTGAGCCGCGCGCGAGATGGTGATGCACCCCGTCTCCAGCGGTTCGCGCAGCGCTTCCAGTGCCGCGCGGGGGAACTCCGGCAGTTCATCCAGAAACAGCACGCCGTTGTGGGCGAGCGAGATTTCTCCCGGGCGGGGTGGCGAGCCCCCACCCACCAAGGCGACCGCGCTGGCAGAGTGATGCGGACTGCAAGTTGGACGCTGGCCCCAGTTTTCAACGGCGAAACGTCCGCTGAGACTGCCAATTGCGGCACTTTGCAATGCTTCGTCACACGACATGGCAGGTAGCAATCCGGCAAAACGCTGCGCCAGCATGGACTTGCCTGAGCCGGGTGGTCCCGTCAATAACATGCTGTGACCGCCGGCGGCGGCGATCTCCATGGCCCGTTTGGCGCCGGCTTGCCCTTTGACGTCAGCCATATCGGGTTGCGCAACCGATACCGATGCCAACACGGGTTCAACCCGGCACCAGCCGTCGTCGGCTGCGTCGGAGCAGGCGGCGCCGGTCAGATCCAGTGCCGTTCCAACTGGAATGAATTGGCGCACCACGTCCAGCAGGTGCTTTGCCCGGTAGACCTCTGAACCCGGCACCAATGCCGCCTCTTCCGCATTGCCCGGCGGTAGCACCAGTCGGACCACAGTCCGGCTGGTGTGCACCGCCAGCGCCATGGCGAGCGCACCCCGCACCGGGTGCAATGCGCCAGTCAATGACAACTCCCCGGCAAATTCATAGGCGGCAAGCGGAGCACCGTCAATTTGCCCGCTTGCCGCCAAAATGCCCAGGGCAATCGGCAAATCGAGCCGCCCTGAATCCTTTGGCAAGTCTGCCGGCGCCAAATTGACCGTAATGCGCTGATTGTGAGGGAACTGTAGGCCACAGTTCTGAATTGCACATCGAACGCGTTCGCGTGCCTCCTTGACCTCGACGTCGGCCAGCCCAACCAGGGTGAAGCTGGGCAGTCCATTGGCCAAATGCACTTCGACAGTCACCCGCGCAGCATCAAGCCCCCGCAGAGTTCGGCTCTGCACCAATGACAAGCCCATTTCTCAATCCTCCCAAATGAGTGCGTATCGCGTTCTTAACGCGTCTCAAAATGCACCAGGAAAGTGCATACTGTTATTTTGTACAGTAATCATACCTTCTATAGGTGCAACTGGGGGATTTGTATGAAAAAAATCACCCCGGAATTTGTGTGGCATACATCCTGCTTAACCGGTGTATCCCGCAACCTTACTGGAGTTATTGATGAGCACTATGAACCAAACCATCCTCGCCCTGGCAACCGCACTCGTCGGAAGTGCCGCCATGGCACAGGCTGCCGCACCGGCAGCGCCCGAATCGACACTGAGTTTCAATGTTGGCGTGGTCAGCGACTACCGTTTTCGCAGCGTAGCGCAAACGTCATTTAAGCCTGCGTTGCAAGCTGGGGTCGATTTTGCGCACACAGGCGGTTTTTACGCTGGCGCGTGGGGTTCCAATGTCAGCTGGATTAAAGACTACGTTGGCGCGACCGATGGCACTATGGAACTGGATCTGTACGCTGGTTATAAGGGCGAGATCGCCAAGGATTTCACGTTTGACGTAGGTGTGATCACTTACCAATACCCTGGCAACACCGCAGACAAGGTGCTTGTCAACGCCAACACCACGGAAGTGTATGGTGCCCTGACCTTTGGCATTGTGACCGCCAAATACAGCCAAAGTACCGGCAACTTCATCGCCAACCCCAACAGCTCGGGGAGTGCCTACTTTGAACTTGCAGCCAATTTTGATCTGGGCAACGGCCTTACCTTGACCCCCCATGTGGGCCGTCAGACCATTCCTAATCAAGGTGGTGCCGGTGACTACACCGACTTCTCGCTCACGCTGGCCAAGGACTTTGGAGGTGGCGTGACCGCTTCTGTCGCCGCCTTCAGCACCGATGCAAAGGATGCGTTTTACAAGGTCGCCGGCTTCGACAACCTTGGCAAGAACGCTTTGACTATTGGTGTCAAGTATTCGTTCTGAATCCGACCACCACCCAAGGGGAAACATTATGAAACTCATAACGGCGATCATTAAACCGTTCAAGCTTGACGAGGTGCGCGAGGCCTTGTCCGGCATGGGCGTCCAGGGCATCACAGTCACTGAAGTCAAAGGCTTCGGGCGCCAGAAGGGACATACCGAGCTGTACCGCGGCGCCGAGTATGTGGTTGACTTCTTGCCCAAAGTGAAGATTGAGGCGGCTATTGACGACGCGCTGGTAGACCGGGTCATCGAGGCGATCGAAGGTGCTGCGCGCACCGGCAAGATTGGTGATGGCAAGATTTTTGTTTACAACCTCGAGCAGGTTGTTCGCATTCGCACAGGCGAAACAGGTAAGGAGGCACTATGAAAAAGCTACTGATATCCCTGGCACTGGGGTGGGGCTTGCTGACAGCCGGTTCGACGGTGCTGGCCCAGGCGGCCGCACCGGCGGCGGCTCCCGCGGCAACAGCACCTGCCGCTGAGGTCAAGCCTGCAGATGTGGCTGCGCCGGCGGCGGCCGTTGCGGCCCCGGCACCCGCTGCCGCACCCGCTGCAGCCCCTGTACCGGTGCCAAACAAGGGTGACACCGCCTGGATGATGGTGTCAACCCTCCTGGTGATTTTGATGACCGTGCCGGGCTTGGCCCTGTTCTACGGTGGTTTGGTGCGCAGCAAGAACATGCTGTCAGTGCTGATGCAGGTTATGGTGACCTTCTCCCTGATCGTGGTGCTGTGGTTCATTTATGGCTACAGCCTGGCGTTCACTGAGGGCAACCAGTTCATTGGCGGGCTTGACCGACTGTTCATGAAGGGCATTTGGGACAACGCGGCGGGTACCTTTGCCAACGCAGCCACATTCAGCAAAGGTGTGGTGATCCCCGAGATCGTGTTTGCAGCCTTCCAGGCCACCTTCGCCGGAATTACCTGCACGCTGATCGTCGGTTCGTTTGCCGAGCGCATCAAGTTCTCCGCTGTGCTGGCCTTCATGGTTCTGTGGTTTACCTTCAGTTATGCACCGATGGCGCATATGGTCTGGTTCTGGATGGGGCCAGATGCCTACACCGGCAAGGAAGTGGTTGACGCCATGACTGGTAAGGCTGGCATGTTGTGGCAGTGGGGTGCGCTGGACTTTGCCGGTGGTACGGTGGTGCATATCAACGCCGCCGTCGCCGGTCTGGTGGGTGCCTTCTTTATCGGCAAGCGTATTGGATATGGCAAGGAAGCCATGGCCCCGCACAGTCTGACCTTGACCATGGTCGGTGCATCCTTGCTGTGGGTGGGCTGGTTTGGCTTCAATGCAGGTTCCGCGCTGGAAGCCAATGGCTTTGCTGCCCTGGCCTTCATCAACACCTTTGGTGCAACTGCTGCGGCCGTGTTGACCTGGTCAATCGGCGAAGCGCTGCACAAAGGTAAAGCGTCCATGTTGGGTGCTGCCTCGGGTGCAGTGGCCGGTCTGGTTGCGATTACGCCAGCCGCCGGTAATGTGGGCGTGGGTGGTGCGCTGATCATCGGCCTGATCTCTGGTTTTGCCGGTTTGTGGGGCGTGACCGGGTTGAAGAAAATGCTGGGTGCCGACGACTCATTGGATGTGTTCGGTGTGCACGGTGTTTGCGGTATCTTGGGTGCGCTGCTGACCGGCGTGTTCAATTCACCAGCCCTGGGCGGACCCGGCTATGTGGCTGACTGGGTGACAGCAACCATGGTGACCTCGGCTGACTACTCCATCGCCGCCCAGGTGATGGTGCAGGCCAAGGCTGTCGGTGTAACCGTTTTGTGGTCGGGTGTGGTCTCTGCCATTGCTTACTTCATTGTCGACAAGACCATCGGTCTGCGGGTCAGCGAAGAGAGCGAGCGTGAAGGCCTGGACATCACCTCACACGGTGAGACAGCGTACAGTCGCTAGTCATTGAGGCGCGATAGAGGCGCGCCGCAAGCAAAACATGGCCCGGAAGGACGACTGGTTCTTCCGGGCCATTGTTATTGGTGAGTCCATTCAGTCGATCCGTTGGGAAGATTGGTGGTGCAAAGGTGTGTTCTGGGCACCTGCGGGCTGTAAGCAGGGGTGCACCAGTCATAGCACCGGCATATGTTGCTTGAGTCATTTGGATTGCGCTGCCATACTATGGCGCTGCACAAGGCAGTATTGGGTTCGTGGCATCTCCATTGGGATGTCCCTTTAGGGAGTGAGAGCATGTCGGAAACTCAACGCTACCGACCACTGGGTTCGGGCACGGGAGCTTCTGCGGTAAACCTGACCGAGCACCTGCGCGTGGTGCACGGCGTGATTTCATCGCGTTATCCCGCCATCGACCGGGTGGCGCTTGCGACCTATGACCCAGCCTCCGACGCGCTCAAGACATTTGTCAGCAGCAATCACGACGGTATCAAACTGGACCACTATTTCGCACGCCTTTCGGATGTGCCTTCCTTGAAGAAGTTGGCGCTGACACGCCAGAGCAGAGTCGTCGATGACATCGACTCCACGTTCAATACCAACAGTTCGCATACCAGTTGGTTGAAGTCGCGCGATTACCGCTCCAGCTTCACCGTGCCAGTTTTTCACGGTGAGCAGTTAACGGGGTTTTTGTTTTTTGATTCCAAGAAGCCACTCTCGTTTGACATCGAAACCGCCGGCTTTCTGGAGATCTTTTCCAGCCTGATTGCACAACTCTATCTTTTGCAGTTGCAGGTGGTTCACGGCATGGTCGGAACCGTGAACGTTGCCAGCGGTTTGGCGCGCATACGAGATCTGGAAACAGGCCAGCACCTGGAGCGCATGGCAGCCTATTCGCAATTGATGGCGATCCGAATGGCCGACAAACACCAGTTAAGCGATGAGTTCATCGAGTACCTGTTCTTGTTTGCGCCCTTGCATGATATTGGCAAGGTTGGCATTCCCGATAAGGTGCTGCTCAAGCCGGGTCAGCTCGATGCACCGGAGTGGGAAGTGATGCGCCGGCATGTCGAGATTGGTGAGTTGATCATCAATCAAATGGCTGGGGATCTCAAGCTGGGCAACGGCTTGGCATTTACCGTGATGCACAACATCGTCGCCTACCATCATGAGCGGGGCGATGGCTCGGGGTACCCCCACAAACTGAAGATGGACGCCATACCA
Organism: uncultured beta proteobacterium; assembly: GCA_903870065.1. Lineage (GTDB taxonomy): Bacteria > Pseudomonadota > Gammaproteobacteria > Burkholderiales > Burkholderiaceae_C > Allorhodoferax. The sequence goes on from CAIQBN010000027.1 coordinate 12,499, forward strand.
TTGGAGGCACGGATTGTGGCTGTTGCCGACGTTTATGACGCGCTGTCCAGTCGACGTCCCTACAAGGAGCCCTGGCAGGCAGCGGACATTGCCATTGAAATCGAAAGCGAAGTCCGTAAGGGGCATCTCGACGGAGAATGTGTGATCGCCCTGATGGAGGCCGTTTCGGAGCGCGAACAAATTCAGCGCAAGTTCGCCGATCCGGCCTGAGCGGTTATCGGTGACTGCGCCGACAAGTCTCGTTATGATTTCCTGCACGACGCGCAGTTTTTGGAGTACCCATGATCGAGTGGCATACCGTCAGCACCGACCAATTTGAACTGGGGGAATCCCCGTTCTGGCACCCCGCCGAGCAGACCCTGTATTGGCTGGATATTGTGGGTAAAAAGCTGCTTCGGGCCAACGTCTATATGGGAACAGTCGAGACCTGGGATATGCCAAGCGAGCCGGGCTGTATTGCGCCGGCCCAGGCTGGCGGTCTAGTAATTGCATTGCGCCACGGCATTTTTCGTGCGCCAGAGTGGGGTGGGGCGCTGCACCCGATTGCTACCTTGCCCTACGACAAGAATAGCGTTCGCGCCAATGACGGCAAGTGCGACCCGATGGGGCGATTTTGGGTGGGTACCATCGACGAACCCAAGGCACGCCATGCCGCGGCACTGTATTGCATTGATTGCCGTGGCGGTGGCGGCCCTCGAGTAACAGCCCACGCAGCTGATGCATTAACGGGCAACGGACTGGCCTGGAGTCCCGATGGGCGCACCCTCTATTGGGCGGACACACCCAGCCATATCGTTCATGCATGGGATTGCGATTTGCAGGTTAACCAATTGAGCGCGCACCGCCTGTTTCAGCAGTTTGCACCCAAGCCGGCTGGCTGGCAATGGAATACCCCGTGCGCCGATGGCGAAGTTCCCTACGGCGGGCGCCCCGATGGCGCCGCTGTCGATGTGCAGGGAAACTACGTTGTGGCTATGTACGAGGGGCAACGCATTTGCCAGTTTGCGCCTGACGGTCGCCTGCTCACCGAGATTGCGGTACCAGCACAATGCCCCACGATGCCCTGCTTTGGCGGGGAAGACCTCAAGACACTGTATGTCACCACGGCCCGGCACGGGCGCAGCGCCGCCGAGTTGGCCGCCTATCCCCTCTCGGGGAGCGTATTCTCTACCCGGCTGGAGGTGCCTGGTCTGCCGGTGAATTTCTTCGTCGATTAAATTTTTTGGCGGCAGAACGTTCAAAAAATTCACGCCATGCTTGGCTGCCCCCGCTACCATGCAGACCATGCACTCCATGGACCACGCGCGTCAACAGCTTACCGATCGCATTCGCGCAGCATCGGCTGACGGAACGGCACTGCACATCTGTGGGGGTGGCAGCAAAGCCTTCTATGGGCCGCAGCGCCAGGGCCAACGGTTGGATACCAGTGCGCTCAGCGCCGTATTGAGTTATGAGCCGACCGAGTTGGTGGTGACCGTCGGCGCCGGAACGCCTTTAGCCGAACTGGAGAGTTTGCTGGCCGAACGCGGCCAGTGTCTTCCGTTTGAACCGCCCCACTTTACCTGGGCAGCCAGTTCAGGTGCCACCGTGGGCGGAATGGTCGCTGCGGGCTTGAGCGGTCCGGCGCGCGCCAATGCCGGCGCAGTGCGCGAATACGTGCTGGGTCTACGCATGGTCAACGGCATGGGCGAAGACCTCACTTTTGGTGGCCAGGTCATGAAAAACGTGGCCGGCTACGATGTTTCGCGCGTGCTGGTGGGCAGCATGGGGACCTTGGGCCTAATCACGGAAGTGTCACTGAAGGTGCTACCTGTCGCCCCGGCCGAGACCACCCTGGTGTTCAGGTTGAACCAGCACGATGCTCTGGAACGCCTGCACGCTTGGGGTGGGCAACCGCTGCCGCTCAGCGCTAGCTGCTGGGTGCACGACACCACGGTCACTGAGGGTGCCCAGGATCTATTATTTGTGCGTTTGCGCGGGGCCGTGGCGGCGGTGGAGGCAGCCTGCCAGACCCTGATGAAGCAACAGGGGGGAGGCACGCGCCTGGAGAACACGCAGGCTTCGGCCGACTGGCAGCTTTGCCGCAACCACCAATTGCCGTTTTTTACCCAGCCACCGCAAGCCGGCTTGGCACTTTGGCGCCTGAGCGTGCCACAAACCGCACCAGTGCTGGACTTGCCCTGGGCGCAACTGGTGGAGTGGCATGGCGGCTTGCGCTGGTTGTGGGCGCCGGCGGATGCAGCCGTACAGATTCAGTCCCTGGCCCGGTCGCATGGCGGAAGTGCTATTCTATTTATAGCTAATGGTGCAGATTCCACGAGGGCTAATGCCCAATTTGACTCCATAGATCCGGCGGAAAAGGCCATCCAGCAGCGGCTCAAGGCCAGTTTTGACCCCAAGGGAATTTTCAATCCATGCAAACCCAGTTAGCCCCAGAGTACCAAAACACGCCCGACGGGTTGGCCGCCGAAGCGATTTTGCGTAAGTGTGTGCATTGCGGGTTTTGCACCGCCACTTGCCCCACTTACCAGCTATTGGGTGATGAGCTCGATGGTCCGCGCGGGCGCATCTACTTGATGAAACAGGTGCTCGAAGGTCATCCCCCGACCCGCAAGACCCAACTGCATCTGGACCGCTGCACCACCTGCCGCAACTGCGAGAGCACGTGCCCCAGCGGTGTGGACTATGGCCACTTGCTCGATATCGGTCGCAAACTTGTCGACGCCAAAGTTCCCAGGCCCGCGACCGAGCGTGCCGTGCGCTGGGCGTTGAAAGAGGGCATTCCCTCGCCGCTGTTCGGCCCTGCCATGGCGATGGGCCAGTTGGTGCGCCCTTTACTGCCAACTGCACTCAAGGCCAAAGTACCGGCGAAACAGGATGCCGGTGCCTGGCCCAACCGAACGCATTCCCGCAAGGTTCTGATGCTTGCAGGCTGTGCCCAGCCGGCGATGGGGCCTAATATCAACACGGCAACGGCGCGCGTGCTCGATGCGGTGGGCATCCAGACCATCGTGGCGACCAAAGCGGGCTGCTGCGGTGCGGTCAAATTTCACCTGAACGATCAGGTAGGTGGCAAGGCCGAGATGCGCGCCAATATCGATGCCTGGTGGCCCCACCTGCAGTCGGGTGCCGAGGCTATCGTCATGAACGCCTCAGGCTGCGGTGTCACCGTCAAGGAGTACGGTCACATCCTGAAAGATGATCCGGTCTACGCCGAAAAGGCGCGGCAAATCAGCGCCCTGACCAAAGACCTCAGCGAGCTGCTGCCCATGCTCGCTCAGTCGCTGCAGGACGCAGCGCCGGCACTCGCTGAGCGGATTGCCAAGACGGCACCCAAACTGGTCTTTCACCCCCCCTGCAGCTTGCAGCATGGGCAAAAGCTCAAGGGCGGCGTGGAGCAGCATTTGGGTGCCATGGGCTTTTCCATTCGCACCGCCAACAACGAGTCGCACTTGTGTTGTGGCTCTGCCGGAACCTTTAGCGTGCTCAACCCGGACTTGGCCTATCAGTTGCGCGACCGCAAGCTCGGGCATCTCGGTGCGCAACCCAGCGAGGTCATCGTGTCGGCCAATATGGGTTGTATTACCCATTTGCAAACCGGTACGCCAACCCCGGTTCGCCATTGGGTCGAAGTACTCGATGCGGTGCTGGCGACCGCTTAGGGCTGCGCGCTGAAGTGCGCCTGCAAATAACGCGCGCATCTTTGCAGCGCGTCACATGGGGATTCAATCGCCGATTGGAGGCATCCCCTGGCATAAAGCGGGTCACTGTGCAGGCGTTGTGGGTCCACCCAGCGGCCCTGCCCGGCCATCAGCCATTTGAAGTCCACCTCCAGTAGCAGTTCGAGCCCGCCCGGCTGGTATTCGCATGGGTGCGTGTTCATGCTGTACTCCATGTTGCGGCGTTGATCGACATGTCAGCGTCTGACACCAACTATAGGAGCGCCGATGTACGGCAGTGTGAGGAGTAGCGCGGGAAAAGTGCAGCGTTTCTCGCGCTTGATCGCGCTATTGGGCCAAAAGAACCTCAATGTCGGCGGCCATGCTCTGTGGTGTGTCGGTGGGGGCGTAACGCTTGACCACCTGGCCGTCTTTGTCCACCAAGAATTTTGTGAAATTCCACTTGATGGCCTTGGAGCCGAGCAAGCCGGGTGCCTCGGCCGACAGCCACTGGTAGAGCGGATGGGCTTGACTGCCGTTGACATCTATCTTTGCCATCATGGGAAAGCTTACGCCGTAATTCAGTTGGCAGAACTCGGCGATCTCTTCATTGTTGCCCTTGTCTTGCGCGCCAAACTGGTTGCACGGAAAACCCAGCACCACCAGCCCTCTCTTGCCATAGGTCTGGTGCAGTTCTTCCAGTCCGGCAAACTGGGGTGTGAAGCCGCAGGCGCTGGCGGTGTTGACAATGAGCATGGGCTTGCCCTTGTACTTTTTCAAGGCAACCGTCTTGCCCGTGATATCCAGGGCGGCGAAGTCGTAAACAACAGTGGTCATGGTGTGTTTATTCCGTAAGTGATTGGATGCCACGATATCACCGGATCAAAAAACCTGGCGCGCCTGGGCCCTAAACGATACGGTCGCCAGCAGCGACGCCAGCAGAATCAGGCTCGCACCCAGCACGACACGCACACTCAGGGTGCCAGCACCCAGCATCACCGCCGAGGCGCTGGCAAACACCACTTCGGACAACATGATGATCGACGTGGCACTGGCGCTGAGCCGGGCGGCCCCGTATTGCAAGCAGGCATTGCCCACCAGGAAAAACAGGCTCAGGCCACCGATCCAGCCGAGCCACGGCAGGGCGGGTGGCGGCACCGGGCTGACCAGGCCTTGTTGCATGCCAGCCAATCGGCCAGGCCAGCAGCACGACCCAGGCCGGCATCAGATAGAACAGCAGCACGACACGCACAACGTCGCCCACCGTGACAGCCCAGTTAAAGCCAATGTTGGTCAGCCCCGCCGCCAACAGCAATATCCAAAGGCCGGGGTG
>CAIQBN010000028.1 GCA_903870065.1 uncultured beta proteobacterium
ACGCCATGAAGCACGTTGCCGAGACTACGCACAAATGCGAAGTGGCTGGCGGAGTCGAGGCAGTGAAGCTGATTGCCGAGGGGGTTAAGTTTGAGTCGGCGGTTAAGGGTGGATAACGCTTAGCTAACCGGGGCAGGCGGCTTTATCGCCTGCGTCCGTGTTGAGCGACGTGTTATACGGCGTACCGCCAGCACCGACTTTTGAGGAAACAAGATGCTTGAACTGGACAAGATTCACTGTGGCGACAACTGCGACTTGCTCGGGCAACTGCCGCGAGAGTGCATTGATTTGGTGGTGACAAGCCCGCCATACGATGACCTGCGCACCTACGGCGGGCACTCTTGGGATTTCTTCGGCGTGGCGTGGCAACTCAAGCGCGTGCTGAAGCCGGGCGGTGTGATTGTTTGGGTGGTGGCCGATGCGACCAAGGACGGCAGCGAGACGGGCAGCAGCATGGAACAGGCGTTGCACTTCAAGCGGTTGGGGCTGAACCTGCACGACACGATGGTTTGGCAAAAGACCCCGCTGCCAATGAACCACAACAGATACGAGCAGGTGTGGGAATACATGTTTGTTTTATGCGACGGAACGCCAAAAGTTTTTAACGGCAAGCGCGAGGCGTGCCGCAACTTTGGGCGGGGCTTTCCAGGTGGAAGCACAAGGCAGGGCGGAAACGACGCCAGAGAACACAACACACAAAACGCCGTGAAAGAGGACAAGTTGCGCGGCAATGTTTGGGTTGCAGACACTGGATACATGAGGGCCACAAAAGACGCAATTGCCTACGAACACCCGGCGATCTTCCCGGACTCGATTGCTGGCGACCACATAGCCACCTGGAGCAACCCCGGCGACTTGGTTTTAGACCCGTTCAGCGGTAGCGGAACCACGGCAAAGGCGGCAAAGGAATTGGGGCGCAGGTTCTTGGGTCTGGAGATCAACCCCGAATACTGCGCGATTGCAGAACGGCGGATAGCCCAGCAGGTGCTGGAACTTGAAGCCGTATAACGCATGAATTCACAGGCGACCCGCAGCTTTATCGCGGGGCGTCCTGTGGAATGACGGGTTAGCCGTCGATGATACGAAGAAAGGACGAACGTGGAACACATGAACGAAAACGCTGAAGAAGAATGGAACCGGGCGCAGGACGCAAAAGAATTTGAATTCATGCGGGATAACCCTCCGCCAGTGCTGGATGCCTGCTGCGGAAGCAGGATGATGTGGTTTGACAAGCAAGATGAACGGGCGCTGTTTATTGACAAGCGCCGAGAGCGAATTGAGATGCGCCCGGACAAAAGCTACCCAAGCGGCTGCGTAATAGACGTGAACCCTGACATGCAACTGGATTTCACGTGCCTGCCATTCAGCAACAGCGCGTTTTCGCTTGTGGTATTTGACCCTCCGCACCTTCAGCGCGAAGAGGCTAAAGGTTGCCTGACATACAAATACGGCGTTCTGAACGGAGACTGGCGGTCGATGCTGCGCGATGGTTTTGCTGAATGCTTCCGCGTGCTGCGGCCTGAAGGGGTTTTGATTTTCAAGTGGGCAGAAACCGAAGTGCCGCTGCGTGAAATCTTGGCGCTTACCGACGAGAAACCACTGTTTGGGCATAAGTCAGGAAAGCAGATGGGAACGCATTGGGTGACGTTTATAAAGGTGCCAAAAGTCGGCGCTGACAAGACGGCTAACGCAAAAGTCACCGGCTCGCCGGACTTATCGGCGAGTCCGAGTGGACTGCCGGGTTATGCAGTGGAGGACAAATGAACAGGGTTTTTGTAATCGCTGACACCCACTTTGGGCACAAGAAAATCATCGAGTTTGAGGCT
>CAIQBN010000029.1 GCA_903870065.1 uncultured beta proteobacterium
CAAAGGCCGCCGCCTCGTCCAGCGATGGTGTCGTTGACCCGGCAACGCCAATTGCCGCCTTCGACAGCCGGTACACCACGACGAAAGCGTTGCTCGATGCCCTGCGCCGCCAAAACAGCGAAAAAAATGGCGGCAAGGAGAACGTGATAGCCGACATCGAAACACGGCTTGCCCGAACGCGGACTTTGCTCGCAAGCGACCCGAAGGCCGCAGCAGTGTTGCTCGATGACGCTTACGCACTGGTGCGCAGCACACTGCAAAGTATGCAAGGTACCGCGAGCCTGAAGTCGGGTAGCGCTGCACTTGAGGAATCGCCCGCTGTGGAAAGTTCAACCACGACAGATGGGCAGCGTGCCCAAGCACAGCGTAGTCTGGATTCCGCGAAGGCGATTCGAAACGCCGCCGAAAGAATCGGACGCGAAAAGGGATTTGATAATGCTGCCACTCTCACCACAGTTGATACCCTTGCCACCGACGCGCGCAGCCACCTGGCATCCGATCCGGCGCGAGCGCTAAAGTCGGCAACTGAAGCCAATCGCCTTGCAAAAGAGGCCTTGCAAAAGGCCCAGACCGAGCGCTGAGAAATGTCGACAGCAACAGCCAGCATCGCCCGGCGCTCATTTCGCCAGATCCGCCTGGCGGAAATGCTGGTCGCAGCGGTACTGATATTGCCCCTGTTCTGGTACATCCCGACCAAATCGCTCAATCTCACCACCTTTGGCGCCTATCTGGGCACTATCGGCCTGCTGGCCGTGATCGCCAGCCTGATGCTGATGCTGCGCTTTGCCTGGCTAACACATCAGGCCGGTGGCCTGGAGAATATGTACCGGCTGCACCGCGCTTTTGGCATGGCGGCTTACGTCATTTTGCTGATACATCCCTTGGTGCTGGCTCACGATCTGGGCTGGCAGGCGCTGAGCCCGGCGGGTAAATCCTGGGGTTTTATCGCCGGTTGGCTCGCATTGCTGCTGCTGATGCTTCCCCTTCTGTTTACCTTTGTACTTCGCCCGCGAGGCTACGCCAAGTGGCGCAACCTGCATTGGCTTACTGCACTGTCCTATCTCGGCATGCTGGGTCATGTGGTCTTTTACCAGCGCGAGTGGCCGCTGCCGGTGGCTCTGGTGGTTGATGGACTATTACTATTCGGCACCCTGGCACCGGTGATCCGCTACTTCGTCATTGACCGCGGATTAGTCGCCTCGTCGTTCCGGGTCGCGGAAGTCAACCGGCCGATTCCAGGCGTTATAGAGGTACGTCTTGCACCCCAGGGTAGTCCGCTCGATATCAAGCCCGGTCAGTTTGTCTTCGTTCGCTTCATGCCCGGCGACAACTACACCGGCTGCGCACATTTCCATCCATTCACCGCCAGCGGCGTTTATAACGATGGCTCGCTGCGCCTTTCGATCAAGGCCAACGGCAAATGCACGGAGATGATGCAGGGTCTGGAACCGGATGCACGGGCACGCGTTCAAGGGCCGTTCGGTCATCTGTTCGAAAATGTGCGCCAGAATGTCAGCATCTGGATTGCGGGCGGCATCGGCATTACACCGTTTCTGGCGCGCGCACAAATGCTGGATCCCAATGCGGGTAAGGTCAAACTGTTTTATATCGTCAGTGAGGAGACCGGCACCGCCTACCTTGATGAACTGCGTGCAGTTGCTCAGAGCAATTCGAACTTTCAGCTTTATCCCATTGTCACGCACGGTGTGCGCGAGGTTACTGTCTCTGTCTTCGACGCAATGTTGCCACCGTGGGACGATAAGAGCTATGTGATGTGCGGGCCGCCAGGGATGATTGAGTTCGTTCGGGGTTATCTGACCCAGCATGGGGTTACGCCAGATCACATCCACGAAGAGAAGTTCGACTTCCGATGACCAGCGCGCGCACCCTGTTCATGGCTTCGACGCTGATCTTCTGGAATGCAGTGGGCTACTACGCGGTGCGCTGCCCAACGAAACCGGTTTGTGAAACAGCACCTGCGACGTTGCCCGGGTCGCGAACCGTGACCGCAATCGAACTCGCCACGCACGCCACGGCCGATGATTGCTGGGTTGCCATCGACGGCAAGGTCTACAGCATCGCTCCTTTTCAGGATGCCCACCCCGGCGATACCGACTTGATGAAAAAGTACTGCGGCAAGCAGGCGTCTGGACCTTACGCGGCGAAAGAGTCCGGCAAAGACAAGGGCAAGCGGCACTCCCCGCGGGCCGACGAATTTCTCGAAGACTATCTGGTCGGCAAATTTGTCGACAAGTAGGCAACCCGGTAACACCCTAACAGGAGGAAACACGATGTGGAAATTTAGCGCAATGCTGGCAGCAGTGCTGGCTGTCGTGCCGGCAACGGCATCAGCCGACCCGGCGATGGAGGAGCTATTGAAGCCCTGTTCTGGTTGCCATGGTAATGACGGGGTTGGCTCTTCAGGAAAAACCCCCTATATCAATTGGCAACTGCCGCAATACCTCTATGACTCGATGATCGTATTCCAGCAAGGGGGCCGCATCACTGCGGTGCCCAAGCACATCCCCAAGGACTGGAGCAAAGAACAGGTCATGAAAGTTGCCGAGCACTACGGCAACAACCGCGCGCCGCGATCACGCCAACCGGCAGAAGCCACCAAAGTGGCGCGCGGCGAACAAGTCCACCTCGACCGCTGTTCCAGTTGCCATGAGGACAATGGTCGCGCGACCGACACCAAAGGAGGCGATACACCTATCCTTGCCGGCCAATCGGCAGAATTCCTTACTGCACAGAGCAAGATGTATCTGGCTGGCAAGCGGAAATTTAAGTCGCCAAAATTTCAAGAGTCTTATGACGGACTGAGTGAAGCCGATGCCGAAGCCACCTCGCACTTCTACGCCAGCCAGGATGTCGTTGCGCCGCCGGCAACAAAGAAGCGAAAGTCCCGCTGACCTCTGGCCGGCCGCTACGCAGTGCAGCCCACAGTCAGATCTACGGGCGAAAGCTACTATATTTATAGCAAACTATCCATATTTCACGAGGGCTAGAGGGCTATTTTTCTCTTTAATGGCTCGACTCGGGTGCCCCAAACCCGCCACCACCCGGCGTATGAATTTCGAACACATCGCCGGGCAGCATCTCCGCCTGCCCGATATGGCCCAGGTCTTCCACGCTGCCGTCAACGCGCACCACCCGGTTGATGCCGACTTGCCCACTCTCCCCGCCCGCCATGCCAAATGCGCCATGAATACGACCGTTGGAGAGAATGCTGGCGGTCATGGGCTCCAGAAAACGCACCCGCCGCACACCCCCATTGCCGCCATGCCATTGGCCGGCACCACCAGAGCCTTCGCGGATGGCATAACTTTCCAGCCGTACCGGAAAGCGGAACTCGAAGATCTCGGGGTCCGTCAAGCGCGAGTTGGTCATGTGGGTCTGGACCACGCTGGTGCCACCAAAGCCGCCCACCACCTGCCCTGCGGCGTTCATCACCGCACCGGCACCGCTGCCGCCGCTGATGGTTTCGTAATACTGGTATC
>CAIQBN010000030.1 GCA_903870065.1 uncultured beta proteobacterium
ACCATCAATCGGTCTGGCAAGCAACCGGGGAGTCAAGCCGCACGATCTTCGACGCATTGAGCAATTGGTATTTGAGCACCAACAACGACTGAAGAGCGCCTTTTATGAACACATCTCTGAATTCACAACTCAGCCGCTGGATCCCCGATATTGCGAGCCACGTTCAATTGGGGCAAAAACCCGTGCATGCCGATCAGATTGAATTGGAATGCAGGCGGTCCGACGGCAGCACGTTCATTGCGGACATCATTGTCGGCAACTTGCGCGGCACCAAACAGCCACTCGATCTCTTTATCGTGCGCAACATTGAACAGCAACGCCGTGTCATGCGGGAACTGCAAAATTCACAAAGTCGCTTGCGAGAGTTGGGCTCCATCAACGAGTCTGCCCGCGAAAGTGAGCGCAAGCGGATTGCGCGCGAGGTGCATGACGAACTGGGACAGGTGATGACCGCACTGCGCATGGATTTATCCATGCTGGAAATGGTTCATGGTGAACAGGTACCTAAACTGCGTTCTAAAGTTCAAACCATGAAGGGGCTGGTTGATCGGGCCATCGCTGGTGTGCGCCAGATCGCCTCCAATCTTCGCCCTCCCGCGCTGGACATGGGTTTGGGAGCAGCAGTTGAATGGCTGGTTTCCGAATTCAAACGCAATCGCAGCACAGAGGTTCTTTTGAACCTGCAGGGGCTGACTGCAGGGGTTCAGGAAGACCGGGCTATGACCATTTACCGCATCGTTCAAGAGTCGCTCAATAACATTGCCAAGTACGCCAACGCAACCCGCGTCGAGGTATCTCTGCAGCACGTCGGTGACTCGCTTGAGTTAGTCGTGCGGGACAATGGGATTGGCTTCGATATCACGGCCTTGACGGGTCGTCAGTCGTTCGGGCTACTGGGAATGCACGAGCGCGCACTCAGCATTGGCAGCGACTTGGTGGTGGAGAGCGAGATTGGTAAAGGGACCTTTGTTCATGCCAGCTTTCCGTGGGTGGCAGAAGAGGGCAAGACATCATGATTCGCATTGCAGTTGCCGAAGACCACTCCATCGTTCGAAACGGTCTCAAGCAGATGTTCGCTATGGCGGACAATCTGGAAGTGGTTGCTGAAGCGATCAACGGTTCAGAAGTTATCGGATTGTGCGATCGGCATGATATTGATGTTTTGCTGCTGGACCTAAACATGCCGGGTCTGAGTGGCAATGACCTGATTGCCCGAGTGCGAGCCAAGCGCCCCAGGCTCCCCATCCTGGTGCTGAGCATGCACAACACGGCACAAATTGGTATTGGCGCGATCAAAGCGGGTGCCAATGGCTATGTCACCAAAGACAGTGAACCTGCGGTGTTGATCGAAGGCATAAAGCAGGTTGCTTCTGGCGGGCGCTTTATTGATCCGCAAATGGCGCAGGCCATGGCACTGTACGCGTCAACCGAGAGCCCCGGGGCTCCCCACGACAGTCTCTCGGAGCGGGAGATGACGGTGTTCAGGCAGCTGGTGGGCGGGATGGGCGTGAACGAAATCGCTGAGAAGCTGAAAATCAGCAACAAGACGGTCAGCACCCACAAGGCCAGGCTGATGGAGAAACTGGGCGCGCAAAGTACTGCGGAGTTGGTCCGGTATGCGATGAAGTGCGGCCTGGTTGACTAGGCACCTGCTGCACCTGCTGCCGGGGTAATTCCCAGGCGCCACAGGGAAGTCACTTCGGCCGCGCGTGCGCTGTGCAGGGCGTCGCCAGCATCCATGGCCTTGGCGTGCACCGGCTTTGCGTCCAGGCGTCCCAGGATGCACAGGCCAGCGCGTTCGATGGCCAGCAGCAACGCGTCGCGGGTTCGCAATCCCAGGTGTTCTGCCAGGTCGGACAGTATCAACCAGCCTTCGCCCTGGGGTGACAGGTGTGCCGCCAGCCCGTCCAGAAAGCCCAGCAGCATGCGGCTGCCCTCGTCGTACACAGCGTGCTCAATGGGCGCGCTGGGTCGCGCAGGCAGCCACGGCGGGTTGCAGACAATCAGGCAGGCACGCCCTGGCGGGAACAGGTCTGCCTGCACCACCTGCACTTGTGTTGCCAGGCCGAGTTGTTCCAGGTTGGCGCGCGCGCACGCCAGCGCACGCGGGTCCAGGTCGGTCGCAATAATCCGGGTGACATTGCGCCGGGCCAGCACGGCAGACAAAACCCCCGAGCCTGCACCAATGTCAAAGGCGATGCGCTCGGTCTGCCCTTCAAGGAGCACGGGCAACGCCGCCGCAGCCACCAGTGCCACATATTCGCCCCGCACCGGCGAAAAAACGCCATAGTGCGGATAGATCCGGTTGTTGGGCGGCGGACCCAGGGCAGCAATTTCCACACCTTTTTTGCGCCACTCATGTGCGCTGGTCATGCCCAGCAGGTCACGCAGGGCTGCCACACTGGCACCCTGCGCCGTCACCGCCGGCCCCCACGCCTGCGAGCAGGCCAGGCGTGCATCCGGTGCGCGCCGCAAGGCAATGCTGTAGTCAGCGTTGAATGGCAACAACACCATGGCCAGCACTCGCGCGCGCTGCGCTTGCGCCTGGCGGTGCTGGTGAAACAACTCGGTGGGTGATGCGGTTGGCTTTGGTTCGCCGCCAATCCGGGCCTGGCCGCGTTTTTTACGCTGTGGTGTTTTGTCGATGCGCCGCGCAAGGGCTTGCAATAGTTGCCGGGCATTGTGAAAGTCACCGCGCCACAACAGGGCCGTGCCCTCGCAGGCCAATTGGTAGGCGGCATCTGCCGTGGTGGTGTCATCTGCCAGCACCACGCGCCGGGGTGCCGGGGCACCGCGTTCAGACCGCCATAATGCCGAACACGCTTGCCCTGCTTCGTTCCAGTGAATGGTGGCAGGCTCAGGCATGGGCAGGGGTAGCGGTGTGGGATTGGGCATGGGTACCGTGCTGGGTTGGCGCTGAAACGCCGTGTTGAAACGCCGGTTTTAACAGATGCCGGTGCGACCTGTGGCAAACTCCCGCCCTTGATTGAGAATCTGGTGCCTTTTCTGGCGCTGTCCCTGAGTACGTGCCCTACCTGCCATGCAAAAAATCATCGCGCAAATCGCGCAAGAAATCCGTGTCCGCACTCAGCAAGTTGAAGCCGCCGTGCAGTTGCTCGACGGCGGCGCCACGGTGCCTTTTATTGCCCGTTACCGCAAAGAGGTCACGGACGGCCTCGATGACATCCAGTTGCGCGAGCTCGAAGCCCGCCTGTCCTATCTGCGTGAACTGCATGATCGCAAGCAAGCCATCCTCAAAATCATCGATGAGCAGGGCAAGCTGACACCGACTCTGATGGCCGCCATCCACAGCGCAGCCACCAAGCAGGAAGCGGAGGACATTTATTTACCGTTCAAGCTCAAACGGCGCACCAAAGGTCAATTGGCCAAAGAGGCCGGACTCGAGCCCTTGGCCGACGCACTCTTCAATGACCCCACGCTGGTGCCCGCCGAAGCGGCCTTGGTGTACACCATTCCCATGCGACCGGTGGTGGAGGGAGAAGACAAACAAACCGATTTTTCAACCGTTCAAGCCGTATTGGATGGCGTGCGCGACCTGCTGTCCGAGCGCTGGGCCGAGAGTCCGGTACTGGTGCAGGACCTGCGGGAATGGTTGTGGAACGAAGGGCTGCTCAAGTCGACTCTGGCTGAAGGCAAGGACGAGACACAGGCCGATGTAGCCAAGTTTCGCGACTATTTTGATTACGACGAACCCATCGGGCGGATTCCCTCGCACCGCGCATTGGCCGTCTTTCGGGGGCGCTCGCTTGATATTCTGGATGCCAAGCTAGTGCTTCCAGAGCCGCCTGTTGTATCAAATAAGCCGCTAGCCCTCGCAAATACTTCACAAGCCGCTATTAAATCAGGAGCAATTGCTTCGCCGACGCGGGCCGCGCCTGTGGTGTCGCTGGCGGAAGGCCGGATTGCCTTGAAGTTGGGCTGGAGCCACCAGGGGCGCGCTGCCGACGACC
>CAIQBN010000031.1 GCA_903870065.1 uncultured beta proteobacterium
AGCGCAGGTTCCGCGCGAATCGAAGTCGGAACGGAGCGAAGGGTTTTAGGAGAGAAATATGAAGGTTTCGGCTTCGGTCAAAAAAATTTGCCGTAACTGCAAAATTATCCGACGCAAAGGCGTTGTGCGTGTGATCTGTACCGATCCACGTCACAAGCAGCGCCAGGGTTAATTGCAAGAGTTTTAGAGGACGAAAATGGCACGTATCGCTGGCATCAACATTCCGCCGCAACAGCATTCTGAAATTGGCTTAACCGCTATATTTGGAATCGGTCGCACCCGGGCTCGCAAAATTTGCGAGGCCTGTGGCATTGCTTATTCCAAAAAGGTTAAAGATTTGACCGATAACGATCTGGAGAAAATCCGTGATCAGATCGCTCAATTCACAATCGAAGGTGATTTGCGTCGTGAAACGACAATGAATATCAAACGACTGATGGATATTGGCTGCTATCGCGGCTTTCGCCATCGCCGTGGATTGCCCATGCGCGGGCAGCGCACTCGCACCAATGCTCGTACCCGCAAAGGCCCGCGTAAGGCTGCTGCGTCTTTGAAGAAATAACAGGGATTGAGAAACCACCATGGCAAAAGCTCCTTCCAATAGCGCAGCACAGCGCGTCCGCAAGAAAGTTCGCAAAAATGTTGCGGATGGTATTGCACATGTGCACGCATCATTCAACAACACGATCATCACTATCACTGACCGCCAGGGCAATGCTCTGTCGTGGGCGTCGTCCGGTGGTCAAGGTTTCAAGGGATCTCGCAAGTCCACTCCGTTTGCTGCGCAGGTAGCTTCTGAAGTGGCTGGGCGTGCAGCTCTGGACCAAGGCATCAAGAACCTTGATGTTGAAATCAAGGGTCCTGGCCCTGGGCGTGAATCATCGGTTCGCGCGTTGGCAGCACTTGGCATTCGCATCAATATGATTGCTGATGTGACGCCTGTTCCACACAACGGATGCCGTCCTCAGAAACGTCGTCGTATCTGATTGCCTTGCAATCGGGTGCCGTCGTATTTAATTTTTAACAAGCCCACCGCCGTCAGCAACCGTTGATGGCTCCCGCACCCATGGTGCGGCAGATGACATAAAAGGAAGATCAAGTGGCACGCTACCTAGGCCCCAAAGCCAAACTATCACGCCGTGAAGGCACAGACCTGTTTCTGAAGAGTGCACGCCGCGCCATTGGAGACAAGGCCAAGTTCGATTCCAAGCCAGGCCAGCACGGCCGTACCTCGGGTGCCCGTACCTCTGACTACGGTCTTCAGCTGCGGGAAAAGCAGAAGGTCAAGCGCATGTACGGGGTGCTGGAGCGTCAGTTCCGCCGGTATTTCGAGGAAGCTGATCGTCGCAAAGGCAATACAGGTGCCAACCTGCTGTTCCTGCTTGAGTCACGTCTGGACAATGTTGTCTACCGCATGGGCTTCGGTTCCACGCGGGCTGAGGCACGCCAAATGGTGTCGCATAAAGCCATCTTGGTAAACGGTAGCTCGGTCAACATCCCATCCTATATGGTCAAGGCAGGCGATGTGGTGGCGGTGCGGGAAAAGTCAAAGAAGCAAAACCGTGTCGTTGAAGCTTTGCAATTGGCGCAACAAGTTGGTATGCCGTCATGGGTTGACGTCAATCTGGACAAAGCAGAAGGTACCTTTAAGGCCGTCCCAGATCGTGACCAGTTTGGTGCCGATATCAACGAGTCGTTGATTGTTGAATTGTATTCACGCTAAACGCGCTTGAATTGTTGAAATCGTTCCTTGGCGGTGGGGCACTGCAGTCAAGGTGCTTCACCAGCCTTACCGACGTAACGAGTCGGGGGTATTGAGAGGAAGTCTACATGCAAACAAGTTTGCTAAAACCAAAATCCATCAGCGTCGAGCAGCTCGGCATTAATCGCGCAAAAGTAGCGCTTGAGCCGTTTGAACGTGGCTACGGCCATACACTTGGCAACGCGTTGCGTCGCGTTCTATTGTCTTCAATGCCAGGCTTCGCCGCGACTGAGGTGACAATCGCCGGCGTTTTGCATGAGTATTCGTCCATTGATGGCGTTCAAGAAGATGTAGTCAATATTCTGCTGAATTTGAAGGGAGTCGTCTTCAAGCTGCACAACCGGGATGAAGTGACATTGAGTTTGCGCAAGGATGTGGACGGTGTAGTGACTGCCGCCGATATCCAGACGCCGCACGATGTTGAAATTATCAATCCGAGCCACGTGATTGCTAATCTTTCGCACGGTGGCAAATTGGATATGCAGATCAAGGTCGAGAAGGGTCGTGGTTACGTGCCAGGGACGATGCGTCGTCATGGGGATGAACCTAACAAGTCGATCGGCCGCATTGTGTTAGATGCCTCTTTCTCTCCGGTTAAACGTGTGAGCTACACGGTCGAAAGTGCACGCGTTGAGCAGCGAACAGATTTGGATAAGTTGGTTGTAGAAATTGAAACCAACGGAGCAATAACCGCAGAAGATGCAGTGCGCGCATCGGCCAAAATTCTAGTTGAACAGCTCGCGGTGTTTGCGCAGCTCGAAGGAAGTGAACTCGCTGCGTTCGACGCCCCTGCACCACGCGGCAATACCCAATTTGATCCGATCCTGTTGCGTCCCGTTGACGAGCTTGAATTGACCGTTCGGTCTGCCAACTGCCTGAAGGCGGAGAACATCTATTACATCGGCGATTTGATTCAGCGGACGGAGAATGAACTGCTGAAGACGCCAAATCTGGGTCGTAAGTCCTTGAATGAAATCAAAGAGGTCTTGGCCTCACGCGGGTTGACTTTGGGGATGAAGCTTGAAAGCTGGCCTCCAGCAGCCCTCGAAAAGCGTTAGTAATTTATCGGACCCTTTCGGGGTTCCACGCCAATAGCAGTACCTGACACGGCTGCCTGTTAAAAACTCAAAGGAAATCTAATATGCGTCACGGACTCGGACTACGTAAACTGAACCGAACAAGCTCCCACAGGCTTGCAATGTTGCGTAACATGATGAATTCGCTCATCGCCCACGAAGTCATTAAGACAACAGTGCCAAAAGCAAAAGAGTTGCGTCGCGTTGTTGAACCGATGATTACCTTGGCCAAGGAAGCTACAGTCGCTAATCGACGTCTGGCATTCGATCGGTTGCGCGATCGGGACAGCGTGACCAAGCTTTTTAATGATTTGGGTCCACGCTTTAAGACTCGCCCAGGTGGTTACACGCGGATTTTGAAGATGGGATTTCGTGTTGGTGACAACGCACCTATGGCCTTGGTTGAGCTGGTGGACCGTCCAGTGATAAACGATGTTGTAGCGGACGCAGTCGCAGCAGAATAATAGGTTACAATCTAAGGCTACCGCGAGATGGAGCAGTCTGGTAGCTCGTTGGGCTCATAACCCAAAGGTCGGAGGTTCAAATCCTTCTCTCGCAACCAATTTTTGCGGTACTTACCGCATCAAGAAACGCCCACTTGCAGTGGGCGTTTTACATTGGCGAGGATGTCCGTGTTGTCACAGGTAACGTATCTTGTGTCATACGGCCGAGCTAAAGCCACAATCACGCAGCGCAGTGGCTTGCTTGCAGCGACTAGAGCCATAATTTGCGAACGCAGAAGATATTGACTAGGCAGAACATTCCCGGACCGCTAGAGAAAGAGAATTGATATGCATATTGGCAAGCCTATCCAGGTTGGCGGCAAATCGTTGGGGCGCGGGCGGTATCCTACTGTTTGTGCTCCATTGGTTGGACATACGCGTGAACAAGTCTTGCTTGAGGTCGAGATGGTTTCAGCCAAGCAACCTGACCTGTTGGAGTGGCGCGTAGACTATTTTGATGACATTGGCGACTTGGGGGCTGTCCTTAGCCTTGCCCGCGAGATTCGCCACGCAGCGTGCGGAATACCAGTGCTGTTTACCAGGCGATCCACTAAGGAAGGCGGCGAGTCAATTCCGTTGACTGAGGAGCAAGTGGTTACGATGATCATCGCCGTGTGCACTGAGAAAGTTGTGGAACTACTCGATTTCGAAATGGATAGTGACCCAGCGCATATCGACAGGATACGCCGGGTGGCGAAGGCAAACGGCATCGGTTTGGTATTGTCTTTCCACAACTTTGAGGCGACACCACCGCTTGAAGTATTGAGCCAGCGTTTTGCAATGGCTCAGCGCCTGGGCGCCGATGTGGCCAAGATCGCCGTCATGCCCAAACGACCGGAAGATTTGATAAGCCTGATGAGTGCAACTTTGGAGTCCAGTCAACAGCTCGACATTCCACTGGTCAGTATGTCTATGGGCGCAGGCGGTTCGCCCACGCGCTTGCTTGGCTGGATTTTTGGCTCCGCGATGACCTTTGTAGTGGGGTCCGCGGCGTCGGCACCGGGGCAAGTGCCGATAGAAGACATGGATACCGTATTAAAGATACTTCAGAAATCAATGGAGGATACCTAGGGATTGAAGGTTGGTTAGACAAAACTCAGG
>CAIQBN010000032.1 GCA_903870065.1 uncultured beta proteobacterium
GGGTGAGACATAGGCTTGCGCTCCGCGAAAAACCGCCATCACCGGCGTACCGGTCGGGCAACGCTGCCAAATGGTATTGGCGCGGGCCACATGGCCTATCAGTGATCCATGCTGCCCAATACCGGCATCCAGCTCAAACGGAATGTGGTCCGCATCCAGACCAGGCCCTGCGTGGGTCACTAGCATACCCAGCGGATACGCGCCAATGATGCGGTGCAATTCTTCGGTTCGGGTTTCTGCAAAGTGGGCTGGGATGTACATCGTGGGCCTTTAAAAGAACAACAGGGCAATAGTAGCAACTGTGGCCGCCAACCGACCTGTTGCGAAGCGTAAGACACATCAGAGCTGCCTCAAACAAACTTGCAATTGAGTCCCGTTGGCTGCACCAAATGTCGAAAACTCTGTATTCCTGCCAAGCGGTTTGGCGATAGTCTAGTGACAGGTCCCACAAATTGAAGGTCCAGCATGAGTGAAATGAAGAAATATTGGGCGTTTCTGAGCTACAGCCACCAAGACACCAAGTTGTGCGAATGGGTCCACCGTGAATTGGAGACCTTTCGCGTTCCCAGGCGTTTGGTTGGACGTGACACGCGCGAGGGCAAAACCCCGAGCCGCCTGTTTCCGGTTTTTCGTGACCGTGATGAATTGCCGGGTTCTTCCGAACTTGGAAAAAACCTGGCCCAGGCGCTGGAGCAGTCGCGCTACCTGATTGTGATCTGCTCCCCAGCCGCTGCACGATCGCGCTGGGTTAACGAGGAAATCCGCCAGTTCAAGGCCATGGGCGGAGAAAACCGGGTTCTGGCTCTCATCATCGACGGTGAACCGAATGCCACCGACAAGCCCGATAGTGGATTGCTGGAGTGCTTCCCGGAAGCCCTGAAATACCGGGTTGATGCCAACGGGCAACTGAGCGCAGAGCGAGTCGAGCCCATTGCGGCTGACATCCGAAAAGGAAGAGAGAGCCGCTCCACCGCGCTGCTGCGCCTCATTGCAGGGCTGCTTTCTGTTCCATTTGACGAGTTGCGCCAGCGTGACCGCGAGCGCCAACGTAGATCCATGGCAATACGTGCCTCGGTCGGGCTGGTGCTGGCAGCAAGCTTGATCGGTTGGCAGCTTGGAAGTACCAGGATACGCGTATGGAGCGGCTCGAAGAACTCGGACGTGAGGCCCTGCTGCAAAGCCAGCCAACCCGCGCTGCGGTCTATTTGGCCGAAGCCTACAAAATGGGCAACGCCAAGCGCACGGTACGCATCATGCTGGAACAGGCCATGCGCAGCGTTGACATGCTGAGCAACGTGCATACCGAAGACGCTGATGGCTACGCCGATGCCATGTTCAGCGACGACGGCACGCGCCTCGTTGCCAGCAGCAAGGCCGGGGCCATCAAAGTATGGCGAGCGGACAATGGACAGACCTTGCTGCATTTGCAGGCCGAACCGCAGTCTGGCCGCCACGCCCGATTTCTGCCGGACGGACGCGAAATCGCTCTGCTGTACCAGGATGGCCGCGTCGAGGTGCTGGAGGCACGCTCCGGCAAGCGCTTGCGCGCCAGCCAGGTACCGGCGGGCTTCGCCCCCAGCCTGGATCCGGCGCATCCGTATCTGGCGGTTTACCGCAAGTCTGGCGAGCCCGGGCCTTACTCCCAGGTGATGGTTTACGACCTGCAAAATCTAAAGCCGGTGCGCACCATCGGGCAATCCTGTACGGTCGCGCTGAGCCCCGTTTCACCCGACGGAAAAACCTACTACTGCATTGCCAGCGGCGGCGAGACTGGAGTCTATGCCTACTCACTGGGAGCCGATGGTGCGTCCCGTCGTCTGCTGCAAGGGATGGATGTACAACGCTTTGTATTGTCTGACGACAGCAGGCTGGGCGTTGCCAGCTCTGGCGAAGGTGCATTGAAAGTGGTTGAGCTGGCTACCGGCAAGATCGTGTTGAGTGTGCGCGACCCGGCTGGCGGAATTCCCAAACTGGCGTTCTCCCATAGTGGACAGTTGCTGGCCGCGGCCGGCGAGACCGGAGGCACTCTGGTGTGGTCAGTGGTAACGGGCGACCTGTTGGCAGTGATGGCCGGTCACACCGGGCGGATCAAAGCCGTACATTTTCTGGGCAATAGCCCGCGGCTGGCCACCTTGGGCTACGACGGTTTCCTGAAACTCTGGAACACCGCCAATGCGACCCTGCTCAGCGCAGCCGAGCCGGCCCAGGGCTATCTGGTGCGTGCCGCCCTGACGGATGACGGCGAACGCATGGCGACCTTTGCCGATGCGCGCGGCGATCTTGCGGGTGAGCACATTGATCCCGCACTCAAGGTTTGGGACTTGCTCTCGGCCGGCCCCATGGAAGCTTTCGGCAATGGCAAGTCGGTCCAAAGTAGCACCATTTCGACCAGCAGGACCCGGGTTGTTTTTGAGGGTGCCGGGTCAGCGTCGATTTGGGACATGCGCAGCGGCCAACCCGTTTACGAGGCTCACGGGCGACCCGGCACCAGCGCGGCGGTCAGCACTGACGGCACCCGGGTAGCCACTGACCTGGGTGTCACCGACCTGGCAAGCGGCAAACAGGTACTGGCTTTCATAGACCACACCCAGACACCACACGGCGTCTGGAGCCACGATGGCCGGGTGGTTGCCAGCGCCAGCGCCGACGCAATTCGAGTGTGGGATGTGGCCAGCGGCGTGTCGCGCGCGCAACGGGAGGCTATTGGACCGTCCGGATGGTCCGGCCTCACCGCGTTGTCGCCCGATGGCAGTCGCCTGGCAGTGGCAAATGCCAGCGGTGTCACGCTGTTTGATAGCCAAACCGGCAAGGCGGTGGCCGACCTCAAACAGCCATGGGGCGAGGTCAGTGCCATTGAAGCGGCACTGGACGGCAAGCTGTTCCGGATCAGGACCGAGAGCGCACTGTTCGAAATCGATGCCGACAAGGCGACCATCTTGCGCCGCCACGACAACATTTCCAGGTTTGGTGTCATCAGCGCTTGCGACGGACGGGTCCGCCTGGACTCGCGTGCCGACAACAGCATGGTGGTGACCAGCCTGACCAGCAATGCCCCTGCACTCACGCTTTACGGACACACCGGGCTGTTAAACAGCATCGACTGTGACGCTGACATGCAGTTACTGCTGACCGGTGGTACCAATGGCGATGCCATTTTGTGGAGCGCGGCAACCGCAAAACCGATCCTTCGCTTTACCGGCCATTCGAAGAACACCGGGGGGGTAAGTTTTCTGACCAAGCCCGGCCGCTTTGCCACCAGCAGTTCGGACGGAACCTTTCTGAAGTGGAGCTTTGCCGAAGAAAAGCGCCACCCACTCACCATCGCGCGTCGCATCGCCTGCCGCATTCCGCTGGTGCTCGATGGCTACACCCTCAAGCCCAACCGCATTGACCCAAACGCCTGCCAGCACGAGCGCATCTGGTAGCCCTGGGCGATCGTTCATCAAAACATCCATTGCATCTCAACTGGGGAACTTGAAATGACCATCTTCATCAAAAGCCTGAAATGGATTGGCTATGGCGCGCTGGCCTTCTCTACTTCCATCGCCTTGTGTTGGTGGCTGATTCCGGATGACCCGCTGAACCCGGAAGCTGCTAGCTTTGTTGCTCAGCCGGTTGTACCGCCATCGGCACGCAATGCCTCGTTCATGATTCGGGGACTTCCCGCCTCGCCCGAACTCGATCCCCACGCCGTGGGTCGGCGAATCGTTGCGGCACAGGACCGGCTTGAGTCGGCCCAAAAGGATAGTGAAGACTTGGAAGTGGATTTTCTGGGCGCAAATCCGTTGAATCTGCCAAGAGAAATCAAGCCGCTGTGCAACGTGGAGCGGGAAAGCTGCCTTTTGGTGTACCAAAAGATGCCTGCTGAAATTGAGCAAGAGGTCGAAAGCCGAAACGTGTTTCTGGAGCGGTATCGACGCATCCGGATCTTTGAGGAATTTGGATCAGCCAACTCGAAAATTACGTGGGGAACAGCCCTCATCAATTGGCATCCGGTGTTGCGGATGAGCGAACTCGTCAACGCCTCGGTAGCGCTGGACATGCGCGACAAAGCCAGGCAAAAGCCCGCCTTGTCCGAGATGGCTGGAGAGATCGGCACCTGGAGGAAGGTCCTGACTAACAACGACGTATTGATTAGTCAAATGGTCGCGGTTATGGCACTTCACCGAAAGTACCGCATGGCCAGCGAGATCATGAATGCCTATCCTGAGGTCATTCGCCTCTATCCGGAACTCATGAAAACCATTACAGATCCGATTCCAGTCGCAGACGCGAAAATTGTGGTTGCTGTGAAAACCGAGGCCAGAGTCAGCATGCAACACTTCTGGAATCTGGGCTTGCATGACCAATCGAATGACAAATGGGACTTTGACCGAAGTAACGCAGGCGACATCCTGGGGCCCATAGGTGCGAAAGTCGCCTACCAGCCACACGCTAGTATCAACGACGCGTACGCAACCTACACCACCCTTGTGGCCCACCTGGCCAAGCCTCCCAAAGAGTATTTGGCGACCGACACAGACTTCAGAAAGGAGCTAGCGCAGATCACCCGGTTTCGACCCCAAGACCTCTTCTTTAACTTTGCCGGTCGTTTGGGTTTAAGTAGCGGATTGCCCGACTACAGCACCTATTACTTTCGCATGCACGACCTGGTCGGCCTGTCCCGCCTAGTGGACCTGCAGCGGCAGCTGATTGCAGCCAAAGTCCCGACAGACCGGGTGGTCGATTCGCTGCGGTCCCATGGCACCGAACTAATGAACCCCTACACCGAGAAACCCATGCAATGGAACAC
>CAIQBN010000033.1 GCA_903870065.1 uncultured beta proteobacterium
AGCAGGGTCTGGCTGGTCGAAAAGCCGGTCCACTTCTCAAAACTGGCGGCGACCGGTGCACCGGCAGACAGCGTTGCGGTGCCGCTGCAAGGATCGGATGCGACCGTGAATGCATCACTCGAACCGCTGGCAATACGCGCCGCGTAGGCAGAACGCAACGGGTAGGACGGGGATGTCGAGGATGCTGTGTTGACGACGTAGGCGAGGCTGGCGGTGCTGCTGGCGCTGTACTGCAGATCCATTGAAATGAGGCTCAATGCACCGTTCACATCGATCCGGTAGCGCGTCTGCCAAGTTGACAACAGGCGGTTCGACGCGTCGTAGGACTTGCTGATGAAGTTTGCAATCGCCTGCGTTGCCGAACTGCCTGGTTCGATCACATAGCTGCTGATACGTTGACCAGTCACCACTCTGGGCGAACTTGCAGAGTAAAGCGCAAATGTGCCCAGCACGCCAGACTCTCCAATCTTGACCTGCGCCGGAACTGCGGCTACCGTGGTCGCCGGCTTGGCCATGCCACCAGTCGCCATGGATGAACCTATTTGCGTGTAACCACCATCAAAGTATTGTGTTTGCGCATCAACCGAAGGCTCCTGTGGGCAATTGCTTAGACGGTTGACAAGGGTTTGGGTACTCGAAAAACTGCCTTGTCCTTCAAAATTCGCAGCCACAGGAAGTCCGATGGACAGGCTGGCAGTTCCACTGCAGGACCCTGACACCACCAAACTCTCATTGGCACCGTTGACCAGTCGACTCGCGTACGCTTGTTGCAAAGGAAAGGTGACAGTCGACGGACCAGGCGTCGTGGTGGCCGCTGCCTCATTGCTGCTACTGCCACCACCACAGGCGCCCAACAAAAGCGCCAGGCCAATACACGCAAGGGAAAACGACTGTTTCATAACGTAAGCTTTATAGCGTGAAACACAGTGGGCGGTCGGCAAAAAAGACCAGCGTAAGACCCGCAGATCCGCGACTTGCAGCGTTGCGCGCCAGCAGATACTGTTCGCATGCAACAGCGACTTTCTCTCAGAACCTCCATTGTGATGCTATTGTTGGCTGGCCTGTCCGCCTGCGGGGGCGGCAACAGCGACAGCAGTACCGCGTCGAGTTCAACGACGACACCGTCGACGTCGGTGACGACCCCCACACCAGCACCGGTGCCAGTGATAGTGCCTCGCAGCACCAGCATCACCGGCGTGGCGGCCACCGGCGCGCCACTACTCGGCGCACAGGTGCGCATCGTCGACGCCACGGGCACCGCTGTCACGCTGCAGGATCCAGCAGGCTCAACCATTGCCTCCGTCAAAACCAGCACCGCCGATGGCTCTTACAAGGCCGTGCTGGCGTCCCCGGCAACCCTGCCGTTGCTCATTCAGGCGGCAGGTGTTGATGGCTCGGGGGTCCCAGTGGTCCTGCACTCAGTGCTCGCTACGGCCGCTACGCCGCTGCTGTCCCACATCACGCCTGCCAGCGAAGCGATGCTGGCAATGGTATTGGGTGGCTCGCCACGTTCGATTTTTTCTAACACCGGCGCCAATGCCCAAAATATTGCACTGCTGAGCAACACCACAGCCCTGAATGGCGCATCTGATCAACTCAAGTCCATTCTCAAGAACAATTTCTCCGACATCAAGCTGCCAACCGGTACTACAGTTGCCGCATTGGATCTGGTGCGCGACCCCAATTTTTCTGCTATTCGAACCGGCCTGGACGCCGTATTGGAGGGCGTGCGTATCATGGCCGTGCGTGACGCCTCGGCCGGTGAGCAGCTTCAGGTCAGCAACAAGTTTGTTACCCCCGGTACCGTGGAGGTGACCGTGAACCTGGCCACCGCTGCCGCGGAACTGCTCAAGGGAACCAGCGGCAATGTGGCAAGCGCTGTGACCTCAACCTTGAAAGCGACCACCAGCCCGCTTAAAACAAGCCTTCCCAACTTGGAAACGATTGATGCGCTGAGCGCCACAATAAACAGCCGCATTACCCAGAGGACCACAGGCGCCTATGTGGATGCAGTGACATCGGTGCCAGCCAGTTATCTGCAGGACGGGCGCACCAAAAATGCACTCAAGACCAAATTTGCCGACTATACGACCAAGAACTTGCAGCTCGGGCGCTGGCAAATACTGGGTTGCGCAGATGACCCCTACGTTCCCGGCAAAACCTGTATTAAATTTCGGGCGTCCGCGCTCGTTGTCAACAGCGTTGGCGATGTGGTGGATGTATTCGGCGACACCTTGAGCATCGACACCGCAAAGCCCCCCAACTGGATTCTTTCCGGCAACGGTCGCAGCAATGAAGTGCGTGCCAGTCAGGTGGCCCAGGCGACTTTCAATCTCGATGGCAGCCAACCCGCCAATGGCGCGCTTCCGGCTAGCGGACTGCAACTGGCCGTGCGCGCCCAGGACCCATCGGCCAATCGGGCGCGCACGGTGGTCAGTGCCTCGGTGCAAGTGCCAAGCGGTTACGGCGTTCGCTTAGTCTATTGCGGCATACCGGAACTGTGTGTCAGCACCGGATCGACCAGCGTGGCAGCAACCGGTGAACTCAGCGATGCATTGCTACAAAAGACACCTGGCTGGGTGGGTAGTCAGGATGCGGCCTTGGGTGCCAAGTTGGCGGTGACAGTCACGCCATGCGCGTTGCCGTGTGCCAGCACGCCGGTGGCGGCAACGGCAGAAACTGTCAACGTGTACCTGACTGCCAAGCCCATTTCGGATCTCGGAATCGGGCTATTTCCCAAACTGGACACACCGCTGTCGATCGACAGTCTGAACCATGATCTGCTTCTGTCTTGGGGCAACTGGGCTGCGTCGAATCCAGACATGCGCGTATTCACCGTGCGGTTGGTCACCCCGGTAGCCAATTCGACACCGTTGATTCAGGACTTTGCGCCCACCAGTGTGATGAAAACGTCGCTGTTTATCCCGGCCCCCGCCTCGGCAATCACGGCGTCGCAATTGTGGTTGGGAGCGGTGGACAGTCTGGGACGGAGCTACTACAGTCAATTGAAAAGCACACCCTGATTCGACCCAGCGTCTCAGCCACTCTGTCGGGCCATTCTTTCACTCTTCCAGTACACATCATCACCCACACTGCCATCGGTACGGTAGCGGTTCAACACCCGCGACAGTACAAACATCAGGTCTGACAGGCGGTTCAGGTACTGGCGGGGCGTGTCCTTCAGCGCCTCTTCATTGCCCAGCGCCACCACCGCGCGTTCGGCGCGGCGGGCTACGGTGCGGCACACATGCGCCTGGGATGCAGCACGGGTACCCGCAGGCAGGATGAACTCCTGCAGGCGGGGCAGCGTTTCGTTGTATTCCTCCAGCGCCTCGTCCAGTGCCAGCACCGCCTCCGGCTTGAGTAGCTCAAAACCGGGTATGGACAACTCGCCCCCCAGGTTGAACAACTGGTGCTGAATCTCAACCAGCAGCGTACACACTGGCTCCGGCATGGCTTCGCACAACAAAACCCCAATGTGGGAATTGAGCTCGTCCACATCGCCCATCGCATGCACGCGCAGGCTGTTCTTGGAAACCCGGGTGTTGTCACCTAGTCCGGTCGTGCCACTGTCCCCGGTGCGGGTGGCAATTTGAGAAAGGCGAAGGCCCATGGTTAGCTCCGTGAATGCACAAAAAGGATGCTCCTATCGTAAACTGGTTGGATGAACGCCCCTACGAC
>CAIQBN010000034.1 GCA_903870065.1 uncultured beta proteobacterium
CAAAGTCGACTTTCCAGCCCCGTTGCGACCAACCAGACCGACTACCTCGCCGCGCCCGATTTCGAAATTGACGCCACTTAACGCCCAGAACTCCTTGCTGTACTGCTTCCAGCGGCCCCACAGCAATTGTTTCAAACGGTCACCAGGGGTGTCAAATAAGCGGTAACACTTCCCAACGTCACGGGCAACAATAATCGGCTGTTTGCCAGATGCGCCCGGTAAATCAGACGACATCTGCAAAACCTGCGCGCGTCACGCGGAAAAAAGCCGCACCCACCACGGCAATCAGGCCACACACCAAAAATTCCACAGCCAGCGCGCTCCAATCCGGCCATAAGCCGAGCAACACCACTTCGCGTGTCTGCGTAATCACCAGAGCCAAAGGATTCAAAAACATAAAACCCCGAACAGCCTCAGGTAAGGCCTCTACCGGGAAAAAAATGGGACTCAAAAACATCAGCGCGCTCAAAACCATACCCAAAAGCTGCCCGACGTCATGCACATAGGTACCGACACCGCTCAGCAGCCACCCCAATCCCACGCAAAGTGGCACCATGGGAAGCCAAACCAGCGGCAACGCCAAAGCCGAAACCGACAGTCCCCCACGGTCCCAAAATCCTAAAACCAGCAACAGCACCATCGAAACCATCAGCCCAACGGCAGCACTCGTGACGTTGACCCATGCCAACACCTCCAGCGGAAAGACCACCTTCTTTACCAAATGCGGTTGTTCCCGCACCAAGTTGGGCGCGCGATTCACACATTCGGCAAAAAAGTTAAATACCGCCAATCCGGCATAAATGCGCAGGGCAAAACTCAGATTGCTTTCTTCCAGACCGACCCACTTTACCTTCATGACGTGTCGAAAAACCAATGTATATACACCGAGCATTGCCAGCGGAGTAAGCACTAACCAAGCAACTCCCAGCCATGACTGACGATAGCGGTTGTGCACCTCCCGCGCCACAAACTGGCGTATCAGGCCAGCATGCCGCCAGGGCAACAAATAGGAAACAAGACCATTCAAAACAAGGCGCCTAATGAAAACGAAAAAAACCAGCCGGGCAACACAAAGAAGCGGTCGCAGCAAAGGCGGGTAAGGTCGGTATTTTAGTCATCAGGCCTTGGGTGGGCTTACACGCCCTTCGGCGATATCCTTTAGAACATCGGGCTGCAGCAATCGCAGCGCATTCCCTTCCCGAACCAAAACCTTATTGAGAAACAAAACCTGAAACGACCTGGTCACCGTCTCCCGGCTGGCGTTGATCATGATGGCCAACTCCTGGTGCGTGGGCGCCTGATCGACCCCAATGCCGTCAGCATCGGTGTGTTGTGGCAACTGCAGCAACAACACGCACAGACGCTGAAACGGGTTGGGCAAACTCAACAAAGTGCGCTGCCCCATCACCACCCGCACCCGGTTGGCCAGCCGCGACATCACCGCCTGCGCGAGTCCAGGGTTGTTCAAAATCAAGTCCTTTGCCAGCTGGGCGTCCAAAAAGGCCACAGTCGACTTCACGGCAGCCACCACAAACTCAGACGGTGGCTTGCCATCCACCAGGGACAACTCTCCAAAATAGTCGCCAGGATCAACGAAGTACAGCCCCACACTCCGACCATCCACAGTGAAATCCACCCCCTGCAAACGACCGTCCACCAAAAATCCCAATTCCTGCGCAGGCACATCCTTCGACATCACCATCGCGCGCCGGGCGAATGACCGAAGCGTCATCCGCAGCGACAAAGACTCCAGCACCTCGCCGGGCAAAGGACGCAGAAGCGGAAATTGCGACAGCAGTTGTAGGGAAGCAGGCATTGCGCATGAGTTTAACGACGTCACACCCGGCTAAACCGTGGCAAAATACGTGCCCCTCCAAGCAAATAGCAACACTTGTGATCCGACGCACACCGAAAGCGGGGCATGGATGCCACAATCATGGTCAGGGCAAGCGACCCGGTTCCCGGCATCCTTGTCTTGCTTTCCTTACGAGGGGCACCCCATGAAACCAAGCTTTACTACCAATCGTCCACAAAACACCCCGCTTGCCGTTGCGCGCAATGCGCTCGCATTGGCCCTCGTGGCTGCAGGTCTGGCCGCCCACGCCCAGGAGCCCGCCATTGTGGGCGAAACCACCATGGTCATAGGCCTCGTCAAACTCGTTGGCTCGGACGGAGCGAGTCGCTCGGTGACCCGTGGTGCAGCCGTTCGTGTGGGTGACCGCATCGAAACCCAGGCTGGCGGGCACGTCCACCTGCGTTTTGTCGATGGTGGACGCCTCAGCATTCGCCCCGCCAGCGTCTTGCAGGTTGAAGACTACAGCCACTCAAGCCAGCAGCCCCTCTTGGGCTCTATCAAATTCCGCCTTGACGAGGGCGTCGTGCGGTCCATTACCGGAAGCTGGGGTGAGGCCGCTCGTGACCGCTTTCGTTTGAATACACCTGTGGCCGCAATTGGCGTCAAGGGAACTGACTTTGTCGTCAAATCAGAAGGCGAAAAGACCTCTGCTTCGGTCTACACCGGTGCCATCATGCTGACCCCTTTGGTTAACGGATGCAGCAAGAGTGTCGGCCCCTGCCTCAATGGCAATGAACGGCTTCTCTCCGAGGATATGAAAGGGCAAATGATTGAGCTCAGCCGACAACAGGCCACGCCGCAACTCGTGCCCTCGGTTGATCTGCTCGCCCGCAACGCACGCCCGTCGCCCGGCGGGGAACTGCTCGCCCGGGCCAACCAGCCTTTGGCGTTAGACGATGCACGGGTTGAAGTCCGTACCGCCGGAGTCATGGTGTCCGACAGCCGCGCCGCAACCGTGGTCGCGTCGATTCCGCCCCAACAACCGGTTGTGGTGGAGCCGCCCATCATCGTTGCCATCGCACCGGTTTTGCCGCCTATCGCTGTGGTCCCCGACGTGCCTGTCGTCATTGAGCAGCCACCGGTTGTAGTGGTGCCGGTCCCTCCAGTTGTTACACCGCCCGCCGAAGTTGTCGCCGTTTTGCCCCAGCCGGTTATGCCCGTTATTCCTCCGCAGATCAATCAGCTTTTCTGGCAGCGAAACGACTGGATTGCCAAGATGGATGCCGACACCTTTACGCGCACATTTGCCCAGGCAGTTGCGTCTGGCGCTGAAAGGTTGCCCGGAAACGGAAGTTACGCACTCTACCGCGAGCCCACCGCGCCAGGCGCCGTGCTCACCACAACCGACGTAACAGCAGAGTTTCGCCTAGCCAAATCATCCGTGCAGTTGACACGCGATTCTGGGCGCATCATTGAGCCTGTCAATGTCAATAGCGGCACCTTTAGTGTCGACTTTGTGCGCTCCACCTTTGCAACACAACTCACCCTGAGC
The DNA here is from genome assembly GCA_903870065.1 of uncultured beta proteobacterium. Taxonomy (GTDB): domain Bacteria; phylum Pseudomonadota; class Gammaproteobacteria; order Burkholderiales; family Burkholderiaceae_C; genus Allorhodoferax. Next base: position 3,348 of record CAIQBN010000034.1, read on the forward strand.
AACCCTGCAATGGGTGCAGACAACCTTGTGGCCAGCGGCACCATCAAGACTAACGGCGTCCTGCAAACCACCAGCACCAACGCTGCAATCAATGGCGCGCTCACGCTTGACGGCAGGGAAGCTGGCTACGCTTTTGACAAGCCAGTCAACGTTGGCAACATCCGCGGCGTCACGCTCTGGGGTCGGTAGTTGTCGGCGGTGCCTGGATCGGGTGGAAGCCTGGCGCCGCGTTTGGTTGCGATGCTGGGGCACCGCTATGGCGTTGTTGGGCTGAGCCTGCTGCTGACAGCACTGGTCTGGCTCAGTCTTGACCTGTTGTCTGCGCCATGGCTGCAGGCCATGGAGGAGCGCTCCGATGATTGGCTTTGGAATGTAACAGCGCGCAAGGCGGACGAGCGTCGCCTTATTGTGGTTGATATCGATGAGCGCAGCCTCGCAGAGGTAGGCCCCTGGCCCTGGCCGCGCGCTACCCAGGCCAGGTTAATGCAGGCCATTGCAGAGGCCGGTGCCCGTCAACAAATATTTGACGTGGTGTTCCCAGACGCCCGCCCGGATGACGCACTGCTTTTGCAGGCGGTCCAGAAGCACCATCCGGTGCTGTCGCAGGTTTTTGCACTGGAGCAAGGTGGTGCCCCATCCAATGGGCAACCAGCCGGGGCACTGGACTGGTCCACTTGCCCTGCGCCCTTTGCCACGGCACAGGGTTTTATTGCAAACCAGAGCCAATTGGCGGGAGCTGCCAGTGCGCCTAATGGTTACACCGGGCACATTACGCCGCGCATTGCGGCCGACGGTGTGGTTCGCCACCAGCCGGCTGTCATTTGTTGGGCCGACCAGTCCTACCCGGCACTCAGTCTGGCCGCCATGATGCAAGGCACGGGTGAAAAAACATTGTCTCTGCAACGCGGCAACTGGCTCGAGGCACCATGGCTTTTGCAAGGCGGCAGCCAGGCCGTTGGCAAAATCCCGCTGGACGAGCGCGGCGACATGCGTGTGTCATGGCGCCAGCACCCGCACAGCTTTATCAGCCTTTCGGCGGCCGACCTGTTGGCCGGTCGCGCGCCAAACAGCCTGCCGGCCGACGTGCTCTCCGGCGCCTGGGTGCTCGTGGGCAGCAGTGCATTTGGCATCAAAGACACCATTGCCACCCCGTTTGGTGGTTCCAATGCCGGGTTGCTGGTTCATGCACAGCTCATCACTGCCCTGATCGATGGCCGCACCCCCTTTACCCCGCGCATAACACCGCTGGGGCAAATTTTGGCAGTGCTGCTCGGGGTGGCACTCCTGTTCAGGTTGGGGCGCGAGCGCCACGTCGACGCCCCCGCGCACCCCAAAGACCGGCGCGTCCACACAGAACGGCACTTCCCAATTTACCTGCTGCCGGTGGCGGCTTTAGCCTGGTGCGCCGTGCTGTGGCTTTTGCACGCCTCGCTGCTTATCAGCGCTGCGGTTTGGGTTGGTTGGGTTGCGCCCGTGCTCTTTGTGCTACTGGCCGGCATGTTTATGGGAATCCTCACCCACGCCAAGAGCCGCATCGACCGTGACCGGCTCTATACCCACCTCTCCAGCTACTTGCCCGCACCCGTCGCCGCCTCGCTGGCATTGCAGCCCCCTTCAGGCGCCATCAAGGCCAGCACCCTGCAAGTCAGCGTCCTGTTTGCCGACATTCGCAATTTTTCTGCCTATTGCGAAGCGCGTCCGCCCGAAGAGGCCGCAGCCGTATTGCACGCCTTCTTCTCGGCCGCTACCCGGGTGGTCGAAGCCCAGGGCGGCGTCATTGAAGCATTTCAGGGCGACGCGGTCATCGCCGTCTGGAACGCCGACCTCAACGCACCTCCGCCACCCGAGTCCTTGCCTGGAGCGGGTGGGCCAGCCAAAGCTACACACGCCCAGCAGGCCCTGCAAGCCGCCATCAACCTGCAAATTGCCGTGCAAGACGTCTTGCCAGACCCTGCTCCTGCTGGCCTGGAGCCGCTCAGCCTGGGCATTGGTGTTGAAACCGGCCCCGCCATGGCAGGCTCCTTCGGCTTGGCAAGCCGGCGCACCCACATGGTTATGGGCCGCACCGTCACCATTGCCAGCCGATTGGTGGAAATGACCTCTGATCTGTCGCATCCCATTCTGGTTGGCGAAGGCCTGGCCGGTCAAATTGGCGGCGTGGGTCTTGAATCCATGGGCACTTTCCTGCTCGACGGCATGCGCGTGCCGCACCATGTTTACGCATACCCCATCGTCCGTGCCCCGCATATCTATTAGCAAAGCAGCAGTGGTTGTTATGGTGTTCATTGCAAGCGGCGTGCACGCTGCTTGCAATGTGCCGCCAGTGTCTGCGCCATTGGATCAGCAGTTGGCACTTCTGCCAGACTGCCAGCGCAATGCCGCCTATCTGGCGCAAATTGGACACCTGCTTAACGCCCAAGGCAACTACACCGATGCGCTTGAACACCTGGAGCGTGCACTCATGTTTGAGCCCGACCTAGTGGGCGCGCAGCTCGATTACGCCATTGCCCTGGCCGGCAGTGGTGACATGCTCTCAGCCCGCCAACTGCTCGAAGCCATCATCACTCAGCCTGACCTGTCGCCCGACATGCGGCAAGCCGTGGCCGACGCACACCGGCGCATGCACAACCAAAACGCGCTGGCTGCCAATGGCGCTGTGGCAAATGGCGCGCTGGCTTTTCATAGCAGCGTCCAGTTGCGCCGCGGTTACGACAACAACTTGCTAGGCAGCCCCAGCCTCACCAGCCTGGAGCTGACCTTTCCAGGTGAACTGGTCGTGCTTCCTTTAACAGACAGCAACACACCGCGCCCCGGCGCCTATACCCGCACCGAAGCCAAGCTGGAGTGGACCCAACCCAACCCCGATGGCACCCGATGGGACCTTGCCGCCAATCTCATGCAGCGCGTTAGCGCAGCAGCACCCGAGTCCGACACGCGCCAAAGTGAAATATCGTTTGAGTACACCCCCCAGACCATCGATACCTGGGGTGTCTACTGGAATACATCGCGCATGCAGCTCAGCACCGAAGGCGGCACCCAATACGCCAGCACCGGCGTCAATGTTGGCGTGCAAACCGCCGCCCGCCGCACCTGCAGTGTCCGCCTGGGTGGGGACTGGCAAGACCGCCAGCTCACCAGCAACCCCATTTTGTCGGGCCGCTACGCTGGCCTGGCCTCGCTGTGGTCCTGTAGCATGGCGTCAGGTGCCCAGTGGCAGCTGGCTGTCAAGGCCGGACAAGACCGACCGCTGGACGCCACCCGCCCCGGTGGTGAGCAATTTCAGGCCAACGTCCGCCTTGCCGCAACATGGCCCATGCACGGGCTGGCAGACTGGGCGCGCGGGCTCGGCGTGTTCAACACCGCTGGCACCGGGTTAATGGACATTGAATTCAGCCACACCCAAGACACCACCGGTTACAGCGCCCTGTTGGCCAACTATGCCGTGCGCGGCACCCAGCGGGTCAACGCCCGGCTGGAGTACCAGCATCGTTTTAGCCAACGGGCCATCGCCATGCTGGGAATAGAGCGGTCTCATCAAGACTCCAACCTGCCGCTTTTTCGCATCCAAAACTCAGGCACCTATGCCGCTTTAAAGCTGCTTTGGTAGTGCGCCCCTGCGTTGGCCCAAAACTGGGCGGGTTTATATTTGTTGTTGTGGCTTGTCACCTGCGAAATGTATTTCTGTTGTTTTTTCGCAAAAACAACAGAAACCATCCAAAACCAATGAAAACCTGTGATGCCCATCACCCCAATTTAGATCACGGCATGGCTACAATGTTCGGTAAGCTAGCTTTAGTGCTTGGGCTGTGTGTTATCTGTATCAGTAACATTCAAAGCAACTACCAGAGCAAACTTGTAAAAAGGTGGGGTTACTTCACGTGCTGCACGAAAGTGTGCAAAGAAGGTGGCCTTTAATAGCAACTTGTTTTTTTACCTTCAACTTTCTTCAAGGAAGATCAAATGCCCGCACAAATTTTTGGACCATCGGCTACAGTTTCCATCCTGAACCGCGCGTTCAATGACAGCTCCCCCTCTAACGCAATTTTTAACAACCAAGTTGCCGAAGCCACCGGTCCAGTGGGCGGCGACGCCGTCGCTGCACAAACCGCATTTGCCGTCAAATTTGGCAAAGCTTTCGACAGCCTGGGCAACGCAGAGCTGTCTGCAAAGGTCCTGGGCAACATGGGCCTGCTGCCCAACCCCAATCTGGAAAAAGCGCTGGCTGAATACTTTGGCGCATTCCGCGATGTGCGCGGCCAAGTGGTTTTGAACCTTGCCACATTGCTGTCCGGCCTAGAAGGCGGTAAGGACGACTTGGCCATCTACGTTGCACCAGCTGTGGCCTGGAATGACGAAGTTACCGCTGCTTACACCTACTCGGTCAACCCAGCCAATACTGCTCCATCCCCCACTGGCCCTAATACCGACATCCTCAAGTCATACTCACTGACAGCAGCCTCCGCTGCCGCTGCCAACGAAGGCACCACAGCACTGTTCAACCTGTTGACATCGGGCGTGAAAGACGGCGAAACCGTTGCTTACACCATCTCTGGCGTGTCTGCTGCAGACGTGACAGGCTCCCTGACAGGCGTTGCAACCGTTACCGGCGGCAAGGCCACCATTTCTGTTGTGCTGGCTGCTGACCACACCGACGAAGGCTCTGAGACTCTGGTTGTTGCACTCGACAACGGCAAATCCGGCGCCAGCAAAGTTGTTACAGACTCTTCCGTCAACAGCGCACCTGCCATGGCTGCCACAGCAGCCCCATCGGTTGCTGAAAACACCACCGTAGTGGTTTCCGCCGGTGCTACCGACGCAGACGCTAGCGACACCATCACCTACACACTCACCGGCACCGACGCAGCCAAGTTTGCCATCAGCGCCACAGGTGATGTCACTTTCAAGACCGCTCCTAACTTTGAAGTGGATGCCAAGAGCTACAGCTTCAACATCGTGGCTACCGACAGCGGCACCACACAGCGCTCTTCCACACAGGCAGTCACTGTGACCGTGACCGATGTCAACGAAGCCCCACTGACTGCTGCAGCTGCAACCGCGTCTGTTGCTGAAAATGGCACCGCTGTTGGCACCTACACCACCACAGACCCAGATGCTCTTGACGTCATCACCTACTCTTTGGCTGGCACCGATGCTGCCAAGTTCAGCATCACCGCTGCTGGTGTTGTGTCTTTTGCTGCTGCGCCTAACTATGAAGTAGACGCCAAGACCTACTCCATCAGCGTGGTTGCTACCGACAAGGCCGGCCTGACCGCCAGCCAAGCAGTCACCGTGAACGTGACCGACGTCAACGAAGCCCCCACAGCCGGTGCAGCCGCTACCGCTTCTGTTGCTGAAAACTCCACCGCAGTCGGCACCTATGTTGCTACCGATGTGGACGCTCTCGACACGCTCACCTACACCCTGTCTGGCACCGATGCTGCCATGTTTAACGTGGCAGATGGCGGTGTGGTTACATTCAAGACCGCTCCTAACTTCGAAAAAGATGCTACCGCCTACGCTATCAACGTGGTGGCTACCGACAAGGCTGGCCTGACATCTACACAAGCCGTCACCGTGGCTGTGACCAATGTCAACGAAGCACCTGTTGCTGTAGACGACAAGCTGGCAACCCAGGCTTTGGCTTCTAACAACACCTATGTGATCGACATCGCAGGCGTCATGGCAAATGACACCGATGTTGACGCTCTCGACACACTCTCCATCGTCAGCGTGCAAGGCGGCGTCGGCGGCAGCGTTAGCTTGAACGGCGGCACCAAGGTTGTCTACATTGCAGACAGCGCAGCCATCCGTGAAGGCTCATTCACCTACACCATCAAAGACGCAGCTGGCCTTACCGCCACTGCAACTGCCAGCTTCATCATCAACTCTGCACCCGTTGGCACCGCCGGCACTGCAGCTGCAACGGAAGACACCGCTTTCACGGGCGCAGTGGCTGCTGTTGATGCCAATGGCGACACCATGACTTTTGCAGTGGGCACCACCACTGCCAAGGGTGTGCTGGTTTTGGCTGCCGACGGCACCTATACCTATACACCTAACGCCAACTACAACGGCACAGACAGTTTCACATTCACCGCTACAGACAAGTACAGCGCCGTGTCCACTGCTACCACAGTGAACATCACCGTTGCGTCGGTGAACGATGCACCTAGCGGCACTGCAACTGCTCTGAGCGTTAAGGCTGGTGCAGCCACTGCCACTACTGGCAACCTGACCGTTGCTGACGTGGACCTGGACCCCGCTTTGAATGCTGTGGTCGACACACTGACCTACACAGTGGACAAGACGGGCACCATCGGTGGCGTGACTATTGATGCGGCTACAGGTGTGTACTCCTACACTCCAACAGCTGCGCAGCAAGGCGCAACAACTGACAGCTTTAAAGTTACGGTGACAGACAAAGCAGGTCTGAATGCAACCAGCACGGTTACAGTCAATTTGACCAATACCGCACCGGTGGCAACTGATTTTGCGCTGAGCGCAAAAACCGGGGTATCACAAACTGTTGACTTGACTGGCAAGGCAACGGACGCTGAAAATCAATCTTTGACGCCTACTGTGATTGTTGGATCCGTAAGTGCGGGTGGCTCTGCTGAGGTGGTCGGTGGGAAGATCGTTTACACGTCCACGGTTGGATTTACAGGAACAGAAACAGTTCAGTACAAAGTGGCTGACGGCTATGGCGGAACCTCTGCCACACAAACCATCACGTTTAACGTAGTTTCAAATACAGGTGGTACTTCAGGCAATGACCTGTTGTATGGCTCGAAATCCGCAGAGAATATTGATGGACTTGCTGGCAATGACACGATTGTCGGCGGTGGTGGACTTGACACAATCACTGGTGGTGATGGTGATGACACCGTGACCATGAACGATGCTGCCAACCAAATAAACGGTGGCGCAGGCAACGATACTTTGATCATCAATGCAGATTCTGGTGTCACTGCACTTAACTTGACTGTTACACCTGGAACCAATCAGGCAACGTCTGCGATTAAGAATTCATTGAATGTGCAGGCCTTGGTCTACGGATTTGAGAATGCTGATGCATCTACTTCGTCAACGTCCATGTCGATTACGGCAGGCCCAATCACGACTGCTATCACAGGTGGTACCGGTAACGACACGCTGACAGGTGGATCAAATACTGAAACCATAACTGGTGGAACCGGCAATGACTCCATTACTGGCAATGGCGGCTATGACAGTTTGGTGGGTGGCGATGGCAATGACACATTCGTTGGCTTGAACCTTTCCGTCGGCGGAGTTGCAGAAACCGTTTCTGGCGGCTCTGGTACTGACTCGCTTCAATTCGCCGCGGGTGCTGCTGTGACTCTAGTCGCTGCTGACTTGGGCAAAATCAGCTCGGTTGAAATCATTGAGTTGCTTAACGTTACGGACACTTCAACGATCACACTGACTGACCCAACCTACACAGCAGACGGAGTAACATCGCTTACGATCACAGCCGCTGCTGCGACAACAGGCGTGGTAACCGTCGACGCATCCGCATTGACCGCCGTAAATTCCGTTACGCTTGATCTGACAAACGGAACTACTGCCACTGACAACTCAGGAGCAAATGTCTTCAAAGGCGGTTCTGGCAACGATACGCTGAAGTTGGACTTGGCCGATGCAAGCGCAAATATAGGTGCAGCTTCAACAGGTGGCACTGGTGTCGATACCGTGCAGTTTGTAGGTGGCAGCGCGACGGCAGTGACATTGGACGCTGATCTGGTTGGTTTCGAGAAGATGACCTTCTCGTCTGTAAGCGGTGTGTATGCACCAACTACAGTTGATGCAAACGTTCTGTCCGGTTCAACATTCACAGTCGATGCATCAAATCTTAATACAGGTACATTGAAGTTTGACGGTGGATTGGAGACGGACGGCAAGTTCAGCATCACTGGCGGTTCCGGTGCAGACACTATTACCGGCGGCTCAGGGGCCGACACGATCGTTGGTGGTGCTGGTGCAAACAGCCTTGTCGGTGGATCGGGTGCTGACGTCATTACTGGCGGTGATGGAAAAGACACTGTCACAGGTGGCGCCGGTGTCGACAATCTTTCCGGCGGCTCCGGTGATGACACTTTCATCGCTGCAACAGTCGCAGAAATGACTGCGGAGACTATCAGTGGTGGTGCAGGTAATGACACGCTTCAATTTGCCGATGCAATTCAAACTGTTGCAGCGGCCGATCTTCTGGGTATCAATTCCATTGAAACAATCCAGTTGCTGGCAACCACTAACGCCTCGTCAATCACTCTGACAGACCCCGTCTACACCGCTAACGCTGCTACGTCTCTGACAATCACAGCTGCTGCCGATACGTCCGGTGTTGTGAGCGTCGATGCCTCTGCCTTGACTGCGGCTAATTCCCTGACTGTCGATTTGTCTGCCTCTGCAGTCACACTTACCTCTACAACCAACAGCATCAAGTTTGGCGCTGGCAACGACACTCTGAAAATCGACTTGGCCGATGGTGCTGCAGCCTACGCCTCCGGTACAACCGGTGGCTCTGGTACCGACACGATTCAGCTGGTTGGCGGCAGTGCCACCCAGGTGGCACTCGACGCTGACTTGGTTGCATTCGAAAAGTTGACGTTTGCTACAGCAACTGGCGTAACCTACAACGTTGCGTCAGACCAGGCAAATGTAGTATCCGGTGCAACCTTTACTGTCGATGCGGCCAACCTAACCACCAGTATCCTGACCTTTACCGGTGCAGCTGAGACTGACGGCGGCAAGTTCAGCATCACGGGTGGTGCTGCAAATGACATCATTACCGGTGGTACGGGCGCTGACACTGTGGATGGTGGCTCAGGCATCGACTCGATCACTGGCGGAGACGGTAGTGACGTTATCACCGGTGCTGCAGGCAATGACATCATTGAAGGTGGTTCTGGTGCAGACAGCATCTCCGCTGGCGACGGCAACGACACCATCAAGGTTGGCACTACCAATGGCGACTTCGTATCTGGCGAAACCGTCGACGGTGGGTCCGGCACCGATGAGTTGACGTTTGCTGGTAACGCAGTGACCCTCACTGGCACCATCTTGGCTAGCGTCACCAACATCGAACAAATCACTTTGTCTTCCATTACAGCTGTGCATTCAGTGTCGTTGACCGACACCGTGATGTCCAACAACAATGGCGCCATGATTGTTAGCATCGCTGCAGAAACCTCCGGTGGTAGCACGGTGACTGCTGCCAGCGTAACCACAGGTGCATTGACTGTTATTGGCGGAACAACGACGGCGATGAATGACACATTGACGGGTGGTGCGGGTGCCGACACCTTTAAGTTCAGTGGTACAACAGGCCTGGAAACCAGCGACGTAATTAACGGCGGAAGTGGTGCCGACGTCGTCTCGCTGACCTTTACGGCCGCTGTAACCGGCGCTGCAGATCTGACCAATGTTACAAACGTTGAGAAGTTTGCAGTGTCGGCTGATAACGGTGGTAGCACGAGCACATCACAAACGGCGACCTTGACACTGAGCATGTCTGGGGCGGCATACGCTTCGGCAACGACAGTGACGGTTGATGGTGCTTCGATGACTGATGCCAACGACATCTTCTCGTTCTCCGCTTCGACGGTTGCAGCTTCCAAGCTGGCCAACTTTAGTGTTACCGGTGGTGCTGGTGCTGACGTGTTGACCGGTGGCTCTGGCGCTGACACTCTGGATGGAGCTGCGGGCAACGACAGCCTGTCTGGCGGTGTCGGTGTTGACAGCCTCATCGGTGGCGCTGGCGATGACACCTTGTTGGGCGGTGCAAGCGGTGACGTGTTGACTGGTGGTACCGGTGCAGATGTGTTCAAGTACACAGCTGGTTCCGAGTCTTCAGGCGGTGTGTCGACAACCCGTGACACGATTACTGACTTTGTAACAGGGACCGACAAAGTTGATGTGTCGCTACTTGGTGCCGTGCAATACGTGGGTAACCGTGATAGCTTCGCAAACGCGCAACTGTCTGTGACTGCTGCAGATGGCGTCATGCAAGCCGTGTTTGATACGTCGACAAGCTTGTTCTATGTTGACGTGAATGATGATGGCGCGTTGAATGCTGCGGACTTTGTTA
>CAIQBN010000035.1 GCA_903870065.1 uncultured beta proteobacterium
GAACCCGACACTCCAGTGCGGTGGATACTGCGCGACAAGTTGGAATTGTTTGGGACCAAGTTTGGTTGCGGCATGGGCTTGTGTGGTGCTTGTACCGTGCACGTGGAAGGTGTGGCCACGCGAGCATGTCTGCTCCCGGTGTCTGCCGTGGGCACGCAAAGTATCACTACCATCGAAGGACTAGACTCGCGGGGACAGCACCCTTTGCAGCAAGCCTGGTGTGACCATGACGTTCCGCAGTGCGGATATTGCCAATCAGGCCAAATCATGTCCGCCGCCGCGCTTCTAAAAGAGAATCCCGCGCCTACCGATGATCAAATTGACGCAGCTATGGCAGGAAACCTGTGCCGCTGCGGAACCTATCCACGCATTCGTATTGCCATTAAAAGCGCGGCAAAGAAGATAGGGGCACCAAAGTGATTCAAAAGCACATGCAGTCCCGTAGACATTTTCTGCAGTGCACTGCGCTTGCGGGAGGCGGTTTGTTGGTCAATCTGGGTTTCGTCGACGCTTCAAGCGCTGCCACAGAACTGCAACCAACCAAGAAGGCTGTTGAGTTCGCGCCCAATCCATTTATAAAAATCCGTCCCGATGGCACAGTATTGCTGGTTGCCCAAAACCCCGAAATTGGTCAGGGCGTGAAGACCGCACTGCCCATGATTTTGGCGGATGAGCTCGGTGCGGACTTTGCAACGGTGCATATCGAGTACGGGTACCTCAACGCCGCGCTCGGCCCCCAGGAGGCCGGGGGCAGTATGTCGGTATTTGACTCCTACCAGCCTCTGCGTGAGGCCGGGGCCATGGCACGCACCATGCTGATACGGGCCGCTGCCAAACAGTGGGGCGTGCCGGAAGGCGAGTGCAGCGCGCAGAACAGCCGGGTAGAGCATCGTCAAACAGGCCGGCATATTGGTTTCGGGAATCTGGCTTCCGAAGCCGCCATGTTGCCCACACCACGCATCCAGGACATTCCGCTCAGAAGCAAAGCCGAAAGCAAACTCATTGGCAAACGCGTGGCCAGCGTAGATAACCTGACCATAGTCTCCGGCCAACACCGATACGCCATAGACCTCTCCGTTCCGGGAATGCTGCACGCCGTCTATGTAAAGAGCCCAGTCTTTGGTGCCAAAGCCATTTCCGCTAACCTGGCCCACATTCGCAGACAAGCCGGCATCATTGACGCGTTTATCGTGGACGGCACGTCGGACTACTACGGACTACTTCCGGGTATCGCCATCGTCGGGGACTCCACCTGGGCTACCTTCAAAGCACAGAAAGTGCTGGATGTTTTGTGGGCTCCCAGTCCGGCTCGCAAGCAAAGCTCGGAAGACTACGCGCGCCGTGCTGTGAAGATGGGGAAAAAACGCGGGGCATTGGCTCACAGCACGGGCGACGCTGCAAAGGTGTTCCAAGCAGCACCCAAATTGATCAGTGCTGACTATCACTACCCCTTTCTGCACCATGCGCCACTGGAACCCATGAATGCACTGGCCATACCGCTGCCCGGAGGAGGGATGCAGGTTATTGCACCCACTCAACTACCGGACAACGCGCGTGAGCTTGCCGCCAAAGTACTGAAGATCCCCAAAGAAAAGGTGGATCTGCAGTTCACGCGCAGTGGTGGCGCATTCGGGCGCAGGTTAACTAATGACTTTGTGGCTGAAGTGGTTGCTATCGCGCAGCGTATCGGCAAGCCCGTGAAGCTCACCTGGACCCGCGAGAACGACACTCAACATGGCCAATACCGACCGGCAGGGTGGCACTTTTTGTCCGCAGCGCTGGACGCATCCGGAGACATCCATGCCTGGACCAACCATTTTGTGACCGTGGGATTGAACAGTAGCTCAAGACCAAGTACGGCCGCTGATATGGGTGGGAAGGAATTTCCGGCGCACTTCGTCCCGAACTACTCCCTCGAAAAGTCAGTTGTCAGCACCAACGTGCCCACCAGCTGGTATCGGGCTCCTGGAAGCAATGGCATTGCTTTTGTTATGCAAAGTTTCCTGGATGAACTGGCGCATGCGGCAAAGAGAGATCCACTGGAATTTCGGTTGAACCTGCTCGGTCCTGACAGGGTTTTCCCCGGCACCGGGCGCTGGGACCCTGCTTTTGATACTGCCCGCATGAAGGCCGTTTTGCGCTTGGCAGCAGACAAAGCGGGGTGGGGGAAAAAAATGCCGAAAGGCTCCGGCCAGGGTATTGCCTTTCACTTTAGCCACCAAAGTTACGTCGCTGAAGTGGCGGATGTCAGCGTGTCACCTGAAGGTGTGCTCAGGGTTGAACGCGTAGTGGCAGCCGTCGATGTAGGAAGGATCATCAACCTTAGCGGTGCCGAGGCCCAGGTGCAGGGGTCCATCATCGATGGCCTTAGTGCAGCGTGGCTGCAAGAGCTGACCATCGAACGAGGGCGTGTCAGTCAATCCAACTTTCACGACTACCCCTTGTTACGCATAGACGCAGCACCGAAACACATCGATATTCACTTCGTCGAAAGTGAAGCCCCCCCAACGGGGTTGGGCGAACCTGCGTTGCCACCTGTGGTCCCCGCTATTTGCAATGCCATCTTCGCCGTCACAGGAAAGCGCATTCGCAAGTTACCCATTTCCAAAACCGATATCAGCTACCAACCTACTGCACTCAATACTATGCACGCTCCAATTCTCCACGGCATTGACATTGGGTCGCCACGTCTTGCGGGACTTGCTACCCAAACTGACTCGACCATAGAAATGGTGTCTGGTGGTGCTGATATTTGGGGGAGACGGGATGAATGTCACTTTGCCAACCTTGCTGTGCAGGGCGACTTCGAATTCAGTGTTCAGGTGAACGCCATCAGCATGGCTGATCTCTATTCCAAAGCGGGAATCATGTGGCGGGCCTCACTTGATGCGGAATCGATCCACGTCATGCTGCTGTCTTTCGGTAACAACGATCCACGCAATAAAAACAACGGTGGCATTGAGTTTCAGTCAAGGCTTGCCCTAGGCAGTGAGTGTTCCGCCATATATCCACCCCAGCCACTCCCTTCACAACCTGACTTTCCGGTGCACTTTCCGCAGGTGTGGCTCAAGCTGATTCGCAAGGGTGACACCTTTACCAGTCTTTTCAGCCAAAACGGCGTGAGCTGGAAGTCCTACTGTGAGCACCGTCAAGCGGTTCCTGTCGGTGGCTACTTGGGTTTGGCAGCCACCTCGCACTACGAAGCGCAGACCATCACAACCAGGTTCTCGAATCTGCGCGTGTCCTGACCGAACATTCTGTTCCATATTACTGCCAGCCCGTTCCTCCAATGGCGGGCTGCTTTCAACTATTTCACAAGCATAGAACTTAGAACATAAAACATGAAAACTCTCAAAGGTAGATGGTCACTTGTCACGGGCGCCAGCAGGGGCGTCGGATTGCATGTCAGCGAGGGCCTGGCACTGCTGGGTTCCAATCTCATCTTGCACAGTCGAACACTGGCCCACACCGAAAGCATTGCCAGCAAACTGCGAGCGCTCGGAGTTCAAGTCTTTGCCGTGTCGGGTGAGCTGTCGGATCAAAGACAAGTGGACAGCTTATTGGATGCAGCGCTGTCGCAAGCTGGGCAGATTGATGTCGTCTATAACAACGCGGCCATCATGACGCCCCATCGAAGCGCCTATTTTGAGACTCCGGCCGAAGACTACCGCACCAGTTTTGAAGTCAATGTCATCAGCCTGGCCAGGATTTGCAATCGCCTGGTGCCGCCCATGATTGCGCGGGGTTGGGGTCGGGTTGTCAATCTGACATCGGGTATTCAGGACCAACCCGAGCTTTCGGCCTATTCCGTTTCCAAAGCCGCTGTTGACAAGTATGTGCGCGACCTTGCACCCAAACTGGCAGGCACCGGCGTGCATATGAATCTGCTCGATCCCGGCTGGTTGCGCACAGATTTGGGTGGCCCTAATGCGCCCAATGATCCCTCGTCGGTACTTCCCGGCGCACTGGTTCCGGCGATGCTCAACGATGGCATTAGCGGTCGCTTCTTTCGCGCACAAGACTATGCCGGAATGACGCTAGCCGATGCACTGGAAAAGGCTTTGGCGAAGTAAGCCAATAAGAGACCTCGACAACACACAAAATTTGATGAACAAGCCTCCCATTGACGTTGATGCAACCGTTGCCCGCATCACCTTTAAGCTCGCAGCCTATGACGTTACGCAATCAGAGAAAACCGCCTACCCCAACGAGGCCAAGGGTGCCCTTTGGTCCACGGTCCCAGCGCCCGATTGGGTGAGTGGCTTCTACCCCGGCGCGTTGTGGTACGCCTATGAGTTCGCGCAGCGGCGCGGCTGGCCGGATCAAGACCAGTGGCGGCAACGTGCCGATGCCTGGACGGTAGGCATCACCGAAGAGCAATTCACCACCACTAACCATGATTTGGGCTTCATGATCATGGATAGTTTTGGGCATGCGTTTCGCCTGACCGGCGAGGCACGCTACAAGTCTGTTGTGCTGCAAGCCGCACAAAGCCTGGGCAAGCGGTTTATCCCGCAAGTAGGGATGATTCGGTCTTGGGGCGACATTGATGATGCCAAGAACTATATTGTCATCATCGACAACATGATGAATCTGGAACTGCTGATTTGGGCTTCTGAGAACGGTGGACCGGCAGATCTCAAGAAGATTGCTCTGGACCATGCCGATCGTTCCATCGTTGAATTTTTCAGGGCAGACGACAGCACATGCCACGTACTTGATCTCGATCCTGCCACGGGCCTGGTCAAACGCAAATACACCCACCAAGGCTTGAACGATGAAAGCTGCTGGTCGCGTGGGCAGACGTGGGCAATCTATGGCTATGCCTACCTATATGAAGCAACCGGAACTGACCGCTATCTGCAGCAGTCTCTCAAAGCCGCTGAATACTATCTGGCGCGACTTCCGACAGACCACGTGCCGCCCTCAGACTTCAATAGCGGTTTGACTGCGCTGGAATTCAAGGACTCGAGCGCCGCGGCGCTGGCTTCTTGCGCGTTCTTTCGCCTCAGCCGCCTGTGCCAGGCTCCTGCCGACAAGACCCGCTTCTGGGATGCAGCTGTCCAGACGCTCGCAAGTTTGGTGAACGCCCCCTACTTTTCCAAAGACTCGGGCTTTGCAAGCGCGCTGCGTTACCAGGCGCGTAATTACCATCCTGACGCGACCCACCGGCTAACCAATACGGGCCTCATCTTTGGCGACTATTACCTGCTGGAAGCGTTGCTCGCGTATGACAGTGCCACCAAAGCCTGAAAGGATTCGACATGCCTAACTCCCAAAACACGTCTCCAGATATTTTTCAATTCCCTATGGTGTATGGCACCTGGCGCATGTTGGACGGTGCGCACTCCAGTCAGGACATCAATCGCAGATTGAACCGCTGCGTAGAGCTCGGCATCACAGCGATAGACACCGCAGAAATCTACGGCGGGTATGCCGTGGAAGCAGCCCTAGGTGACGCCATGGCGTTGTCACCGGGCTTGCATGAAAAATTACGCGTTATCACCAAATCCGGAATTTATGTACCGAATCCCAAGAATCCAGAGCGGACTGTAGGCTTCTATGACGCATCAGCCGCCCAACTCAAAAAAAGCGTGGAAGCGTCGCTCAGATTGATGGGCCGTGACCGGATTGACCTGTTTTTGGTACACCGCCCGGATTGGTTTACCAGCATTGACGATACAGCCACCGGTCTCAATCAGTTGATACGCGAGGGAAAGATCCAGTACGCTGGCGTCTCCAATTATTCCCCCACGCAATTTGCTGCGCTCAATAGCCGGATGGACACCGGGCTCCTCACAAATCAAGTGGAGTTTCACCTGCTGAATATGGAGCCCATTACTGATGGCACATTTGACTTGTGCCTGCAGCACCGCATACGGCCTATGGCCTGGAGCCCCTTGGCTGGTGGCAAGCTGTTTGACAAGAACAACCCCGCCTCGGCGCGCCTCGCGTCTGTAGCCACCTCCATGTCAGCCAAATACGGCGACGCAACGCTGGAACAACTGGCCTACGCCTGGGTAATGGGACATCCCAGCCGCCCCATTGCGGTCATTGGGACAAACAAACTTGAGCGCATTGAAAGTGCCGTGCAGGCAGAGTCCATCACCCTCGAGCGTGAAGATTGGTATGCGCTTTGGGTAGCCGCACAAGGACACAACATTCCATGATGATGTGCATGTCTCATCCTAAAAACTGGCTGCGATTGGCGTTGGCCGCGTTGGTGTCCTTCTGCGCCGGATGTGCGCTACCTGCCGCGCCAGAATTTGATGTGCGAGTGGATCTGACCAAACCTGCACTGTGGACTGTGGATACGGTGCACTTGGGCAACCATCAGCTCAAACTCAATTCAGATTTAGCAACTTCTACATTCAC
>CAIQBN010000036.1 GCA_903870065.1 uncultured beta proteobacterium
CTGGCTGACGGCGATGCGCTCAGTCAGCCTATATCTCTGCGACTCCGCTTCAAAGCCGACGTTCAATCACCACACCATTTGGCTTTACCCAGTGCCTTTGCAAGAAACTCGATCAATAGTCTCACCTTCGCCGATACGAATTGGCGACTCGGATACACCGCATAGATTCCAAACTCTACGGACCGATAGTCAGGCATGAACTCGACCAATGCCCCACTTCGCAAATCAGCGTCAACAAGAAATGACGGTTGCAAGATGATCCCCTGGTGCTTAAGCGCTGCCGCCCTGCAGGTATCGCCATTGTTAGTACGCAACACAGGATGGACCTGCACGCTGACCTTTCCCTTAGGACCCTCCAACTCCCATTGATCACCTGTAGCAAGAAGGCTGTAGGCAAGAACCGCATGCGCAGCAATGTCTGCGGGATACTTTGGGCGGCCATGCTTCTTCAAGTACGCAGGCGAGGCACACAGAACCATCCGCGTGGACGCTAGCTTACGACTGACAAGGGTCGAACTGGGTAGGTTACCGATGCGTACTGCGAGGTCATAACCCTCTTCGACGAGATCCACAAATCGGTCCGAGATGGTGACATCCAGTGTCACCTTAGGATTTGCCGCCATGAAGTCGGACCAGAGTGGTGCCAGTTGCAGAATGCCGAAGCTCACTGGCACATTGACCTTCACCAGTCCACTGGCCCTTGCGGAATGCGCCGTGATTTCCGACTCCGCTTCATCTAGCTCGCTGAGCAAGGACTTGCATCGCCCATGGAAGGCGCGCCCTTCTTCCGTCAAGGCCAGTTTGCGCGTGGTGCGATGCAAGAGCCGCACACCCAAGCGAACTTCAAGGTCAGCGACATAACGTGAAACCGCAGCCTTGGACATGTCCAGTGCATCGGCAGCGCCCACAAAACTGCCAGCGTCCACCACGGCAGCAAAGGTCTTCATTTCCAGGAATCTATCCATTTGTCTCACTTTGAGGAACTATCAATTGCATTTCATCATATTTATCTTTCATGACGCAACAAATACATTTCAACCCATGCCTTGAACGCAACCAGATGGTTGGCAAGAAGGCCCCTCAATCAACTGAAAGGAAATCGTATGAAAGTTCTCGTTATTGGTGCAGGCAACATGGGCTCTGGATTTGTCAAGCAACTCTCGGCCGCAGGACACACTGTGAGTGTGACCGCCCGCGATACCGCAAAGGCCGCCTCATTGGCAGCGCAGTATCCAGGTGCCACAGCTGTTGCCGCCGCAGGTTCTGCTGATGGTCAAGATGTGGTCATTCTTGCAACCGGCTACGGCGATGCAGCCACTGCTCTGCAATCCGTAGGTAACCTGCAAGGAAAACTGGTAGTGGACATCACCAACCCCCTGACAGCCGACTACATGGGGTTGACTCTGGGTCACAGTACTTCAGCCGCCGAAGAAATCGCCAAGGCGATTTCAGGCGCACATGTCGTCAAGGCGTTCAACACGGTACTTGCACAAGTCCTTGGCAATGGCGCCAAGCTCGGCGACGGCAGCACCGCAACAGTTTTCTATGCAGGTGACAACGACTTGGCCAAAGCAACTGTCAAGGCACTGGCTGAAAGCCTGGGCTTTGCCACAGCAGATGCCGGTGGCTTGAAGAATGCGCGCTACCTGGAGCCTGTCGCAGGCTTGAACATCTATTTTGCGTACGGAGCTGGCAAGGGCACAGCCATCGCTCCGGCATGGCAGGGACTCTGAATCACCCCTGTCACACCTCAATCCCATCTAACAAACCAAGGAAAATGCCATGAACCCCATCTATCGTGCAGCTGTCATCGCAGCGCTAGCCTCCGCCTCCTTCACACTGGTAAGCGCGCAGACACTCGCTGAAAAGTCTCCAACACCAGCGCCTAAACCTGAAACCCAGGCACCTAAGGTCGAGAAGAACCTGAAAGTCTTTGATACGTTGGACTTCGATGTGTTCAGCAATCAAAAATGGGAACGATTGCACGAGAGCCATTCCGAAAACATTGTGGTGACCTGGCCTGATGGTCACGAGACGAAAGGGATTGGCCACCACATTGACGACCTCAAGGCCATGTTCGTATTTGCTCCTGACATCTCGATCAAGGAGCACCCCATCCGCTTTGGCTCTGGCACCTGGACTGCAGTCACAGGAGTCATGACCGGGACCTTCACGAAGCCCATGCCATTGCCGAACGGCACGTTCATTCAACCCACGGGCAAGCGCTTTGCGATTGGGATGGCTACGATCGGTCATTGGCAAGGAGAGTCTATGGACCATGAATGGCTGTTCTGGGACAACCAGGATTTCATGAAGCAACTCGGCTTAGGCGGCTAAACACCTCTCACAGAACTGCGCCGCTGATGATCGAAAGTCGTTAAGCGCAGAAGCAGGAACCATGACCTCCAATTCCGCAAATATCCAATCTTCAGCAAATTCGATCACGGTACTGGAAATGCTGGGTGAGACCAGCCGCGTGCATCGTCGGGATGGTACGCAGCCACTGTTGAGCAGGGAACTCTCATTAGGCGTGGATTCCTTGCTGCGTCAAAGCATTCGGCACGCTCCGCCTATGCCTATCGAACTTGAACAAGCAATTGAGTTGACCGAAAACGTGGTGATGCCACTGGCTGCCCAGTTTGCGGGTGGTACGCACCTGGTTCTGCAGGGTTTAGGTGCAGAGTTGATCGCTCGCGTCCTGGATGCTGCGGGTATGGCGAAGGCATCGCTAACGCTTGAGGAGATTGAGACCCTGTTCAATCGACTGGTAGCAGTCAGCGAAGGCAGGCCTGCGAGCCAAGAAGTTTTGCCAACAGATGGTCGGTTCGTTGCGGCAATGCTCATGCTGAGGGAGTTCATGCACCATTTGTCTTTTGCCAAAGTCACCCTTCAAGCATCAAACGATCCGGGATAGTTGGCTAAAGTGAGCGTTCAAATTTATGAAACGCAACCTTCAATTTGAAGCGTAAATGTTTCAATGATTGCCTTCTACACTGAATCAACTGTTTCTGTGCAATATGCCCTACAACCGAAGACACATCATGAGCGCAACACTGTCGGCTACTTTGACTACCCTGACAGGCTTTGCAGCTGCGGCCACTAAAAGGCCCATCGTGCGCATGCCGTCGATCTTCGTCGGACACGGCAGCCCGATGAATGCACTACAGAACAACGCATTTACGCGCACTCTGGATAAATGGGGAAAGAGCATAGGCCAACCCACAGCCATTCTGGTGGTGTCTGCTCACTGGCTGACTCAAAATGAAACCAAAGTTACCGTGGACGTCCATCCGAAAACCATTCACGATTTCGGTGGTTTCCCCAAGGCTCTGTTCGACATGCAGTATCCAGCACCAGGGGCGCCGGAGTTTGCTCATCAAGCTGCAAACTTGCTAGCGTCTCTGGGTGCCAAACCATCCCAAGACTGGGGACTGGACCACGGCGCATGGACGGTGTTGCACTTTCTGTACCCCAAGGCCGACATTCCAGTTTTCCAGGTATCGATTGACTATGCCCAAGGTGGTGACTACCACTTGGCCGTGGGCAAGGCCCTTTCTGCACTTCGTGACCAGGGTGTTTTGATATTGGCTAGTGGCAATGTTGTGCACAACCTGCGCCACGTTGACAGGAATGCAAGCGATGGACTGATGGCCTCGCGTCCCTGGGCACAGTCGTTTGATTCTGCAGTCAAGGCGGCACTGCTCACCAATGATGCAAAAGCATTGGCAGATTACGAGCGTCTGGACGCAGGCGCTCAATTGGCAGCTCAGACACCGGATCACTATTGGCCATTGCTCTACGCATTGGGTGCCGCGCGCGATGGCGAAGCACCCCAGTTCATTTTTGAGGGCTTCCAGCTTGGTACCCTGAGCATGCGTTGTGTGCAGTGGGGATAGGCCTGTTGGCCCGCATTCCCCATGCAACGAAGATCTGCACTCTTTACTTTGCTCCTGGCCTATGCAGGCCTTGGGCCAGAGATTGCAATCTCTTCAACTGCAAATCCACTACATAGAATTTCAGGAAGAAATATGCCCGCATCGATCGTTGTTCAAAAACCCGTGGTAGCGGCCCGACAGCTCATTCTGTTGTTTCACGGCGTCGGCTCCAATGCGCAAGATCTGGTCCCAGTTGGTCAACAATTCGCGGCCAATTATCCCGACGCTTTAGTGGTCAGTCTTGAAGGATTGCAGGCCAGTGACTTCGGACAAGGCCGTCAATGGTTTTCAGTGATGGGCGTGACCGAAGAAAATCGCCCGGGACGCGTTGCTGCCGTCATGCAAGATTTTCGTTCACTCATCGAACAACTCCAAAAGACATCCGGTGTATCGGCGGCGAACACCACGCTGATTGGCTTTTCTCAGGGCTCCATCATGGCGTTGGAGTCAACTCAGACGCAACCCGCACTGGCCGCACACGTGATTGCATTTTCCGGACGATTCGCATCTGTACCAACGCATCCTGCCCATGGAACATCCGTGCACCTCATCCATGGCGATGCCGATCAGGTTATGCCGGTTGAAAGTAGTCGCACCGCAGCCAAGCTACTTCAGGCGTTGGGCGTACCTGTCACGCTGGATATTGAGCGGGACGTGGGACACGGCATCAACGCGCGCATGGTCTCCGCTGCTCTTTCCAAGTTGCCGAGCGAACGCAGGAACTAAGGCTAGAACTGTGCCGGTGACACTGTGATCAGTCGCCGGGTAAACGATGGGGCGACGGCAAAGTCGGAAGCACGATCTTTCAGTGCCCATTCATCCACTTCCGTCAGCGCATTACTAACGAAATCCAAGTCTAAAGTTCATAGGGCGTCACCGTCTATCTCAGAATTCGCCCATGTCGTCGCACCAGCTTGCAATCCATCGCTTGGGCCGTGCAATGGCCCGGGAGGTAACCTACATTCTCTTCAACGGGCCACACACAGTGGTCATTAAGCGGAGAGAACCATGAAGACATCCAACACAACCCGTCTGGCATCAATCGCACTGGCAGCGCTGCTAACCGTTGTTACCAACGGCTCCATGCTGATGTCTTTCAACACGGTTTCACAGAACGCCACTCTTGAACAATCCAGCCAAAGTCCCACGCTGGTGACGCTGAACACGGTCACGGTTGTTGCAAACCTGTCCTGATGTCAGAACCTCAACTTATATGGGGTTTGGAGGTGCACCTGAGGTCAATCGCCGCGCCAGATACACGACGTTCGTGATTCCACAAAATCAGCCCGCCTGATTGCAGTCACAGGTTGGCGCGAGCTCGGTGCCCATTGCAGTCATTCACTTTTCGACAAAGTGGTCATTGGAGGGACTAAGGATGTTGCAAGTCGCGCGGTCAGTCAACGCGTCTTGACAAGCTCATCGCCAACCAGTTGTCGCAA
>CAIQBN010000037.1 GCA_903870065.1 uncultured beta proteobacterium
AGCTTGCCTTATGAACGACACTCCCAAGTCGACGCCCCAGTCGTCGGGCGAAAGGTCAACAGAGCTGACACGAGTAGTGGAATTCTTTGAGGGCTTGACACCGGCCAGCGTGCTGCGAATGGCAGAACACTATGACGCAACCGCCCGTTTTGTAGACCCATTTAATGATGTGCAGGGACTGCCCGCGATTGAGGCCATTTTTTCACACATGTTTGCAACCCTGGATGAACCCCGGTTTGTAGTAACCACGCAGGTTTCACAGGGGCAGCAAAGTTTTTTGACCTGGGATTTCCACTTCCGCTTCAAAAACTTCAAAAAAAGAGAACCGCAGTGCATTCGCGGCTCAACCCACCTGGTTTTTTCGGATACCGGACGCGTCGTGTTGCACCGGGACTATTGGGATGCCGCACAGGAGTTGTACGAAAAACTTCCGCTTGTAGGCGCCGTGATGCGGTGGCTGCGCCGGCGCGCCAGCCAGTGACGCTCAATGACGACCCGACTCGGCGCGCTAACCCGACAAGGTGCTGGTCTGAAAATCAGGCGCTCGGCGGGGTTCCCACCACGCGCGGATGGTGGCAAAAATATTTCTGCAGCCAGTACAGCGGTACTGCCCGTTCGGCTTCAGGGCTCCACTGGAGTCACGTTCAATAACCGACTGGTAACTGGTGGCGCCGCACTCGCGGCATTTGTAGAGGGTCTTGTAGGTCGCCATGGTGCATTATCGTAGACCGCCGCAGAGGCCATGCAAAGCCACAAGTTGTAATCAATTGTGAATGCGCCGACCGTCCGTTGAGCCAGCCTTCATTGGACTTGCTGAATGCCCAAAATGACAATGTCGGTCATCGGCAGGTTGGCTAAACCAGCAGCGGTTCCGGTTGGCACCGCGGCCATTTGGTCCACGACCTCCAGGCCCTGGACGACCGCGCCAAAGACCGCGTAGCCGGGAGAGACCGCACTGGCGTAATTCAGAAAAGCGTTGTCAACCAAATTGAAATAAAACTGGGACGTGGCCGAGTCGGCGAAGGAGGTGCGCGCCATCGCAATGGTGCCACGCAGGTTGGCCAAGCCATTATTGGACTCCAGCTTGATCGGCGCGAATGTCGGGGTCTTAAAGGCAGGTCCGATGGTATATCCACCGCCCTGGGCCACAAAATTGGGTATGACGCGGTGGAACAAGGTGTTGGAATAGAACCCTGCATTGGCATAGCTTAGAAAGTTGCGGACAGTGATTGGCGCCGCGGTGGGGTTGAGCTGCATCAGCACGTTGCCCAAACTGGTCTGAATCAACACCTGTGGCTCCGGCACGCTGAAATCACGCGACAGCACCACCGCACCCGACGCATCGCTGACGGTCACTGTGAACGTGCCGGTTGCGGAAACAGTGCAGTTGATGTTTTTGGCACGCGCGTCCACGCTCGTCACCAACTTGGGCGATGGGCATTTGCTGGTGGTATGGATGGCAATCCCGGGTTGCTCCAGACCACTGCCAGTCAGTGTGAACGTGGCATTGTTTCCATATTTCAAGGGGGTCACCGCCAAATCGGCAACCGGGGCCACACACCGTTCGGCAAAGACCAAACACTGTAAGGCCGCAAGCGTATCGATTTTCAGCAAAGCTCCACCGCTACTCGGCCCTATGGCATAGACCACACCGTCTGAGACCCCCAGCGCATTCTGACTTGCCGGGTAATAGCGGTAAGTAAATGAACCGGTTTTCTGATCTGCCTGATGGCCTGGAAAAAACTCGGGAAAGGCCTTTTCTGCCCAATCGTACAAAGCCTTGTCATCAAGCGTTTGTGACTGCGCGGGCAGGCCCATCCCCACGAACAAACAAAGAGCCAGGCGCAAAAGGAACCGAATGCGCAATGAAAAATTCATATTGGTCATAGGAAATATATTTTTTGTGGGAGCATCGCAGAAACGATCTTCGATCAACTCGTGCCCATTCAGTGTAGGTAAGGCACCAGGGTCGGGATCAGCCGTATATAAAGACCAACAACCCCCCGCTGAGTGGGATAACTGGATATATTAGCCAACTTGTGCGGTGAAATACCTTTGGAATGCATCCATCACAATTTTTCGTCCCCCTCAAACGAAAGTTTTTATGATCCAAAAACCAGTGCAACAGGCTGGTATATGCATCTTGCTGGCTGCGCTCACCGCATGCGGTGGCGGCGGTGGCGACCCCATTGCCATGCCAGACAGACCGTCCGGACTGACCGCCAGCATTGGTAACGGCCAAATAATACTGCAGTGGCAACCAGTACCCGGCGCAACGTCCTACAACATTTACGCATCGACCACGGCAGGCGTCCAGGGCAAGTTGTTGGGCAGCAGTAGCATTACCCGTTTCCTGGATTCAACGGTGCAGAACGGTACAGCTTACCGTTACACCGTGGCTGCCATCGTTGCAGGAAGCACCCTGCTTTCGAGTCAATCTGACCCGTTCAAGCCGTCGCAACCGGCAGTGCAAAGGATTCCGAATACTGGGCAGACAATCAGTTATGCAGCGGGAGACAATGGTACCTACTCCAACATCAATTCGATGTCATATGCCGACAACGGAAACGGCACAGTAACCGACAAAGTCACCGGCCTCATGTGGCAAAAACAGGATAACGGCACCCCATTGAACTGGTTTAGTGCGATGCCCTACTGTGCCGGACTTGATCTGGGCGGCAGCAAAGACTGGCGGTTGCCGTCGGCCGGCGAACTTCAAGGCATAGTGAACTTTGGCCGATTCTTTCCAGCAATTACCGCCGAGGTTTTCCCGTCTACCCAGTCAGCATCCTATTTTTCGTCCACTAGTTATACGCCCTCACCATCGTTTGCTTGGCTGATTCCGTTTTACGATGCTACGAGCCTGTGGGGTTATAAGTCGGCCCCGGGGTACGCACGGTGCGTTCGCCAGGGCACGCAAAGCGCATCCAGCTTCAACGACAACGGCGACGGCACCGTTACCGACAATGTGACGGGCAATATGTGGCAACAATACGATGACACAAGAGCAAGAGACTGGGGCAGTGCCGTGCGCTATTGCGCAGGTCTCTTTCTTGGTGGACAAGCTGGCTGGCGCTTGCCCACTATCAAGGAACTCAATTCGATCAGCGACTTATCGACATCCAATCCTTCAATCAACACCATCTATTTCCCGCGCACGTCATCGACATTCTTCTGGTCATCCACCAGCTACGCATTCGCGCCGACCAATGCGTGGGGCGTGGCGGTTTACGATGCCAGCGTCTATGCGAATGACAAGAACTCCGCTGGAAGCACGCGCTGTACACGCCAGGGGCAATGAGG
>CAIQBN010000038.1 GCA_903870065.1 uncultured beta proteobacterium
ACGGTCTGGAATCCTGCACATGACAGCTTGATCGCCGAACAATATTCGAGCCACGCACTTAAAGGTAAATCCCGTTGCAAGGCTGCGCTTCAAGAAGAACTAGGGCTTCAAATCAACCCTGATGCACCGCTGTTCGCCGTCGTCAGTCGGCTAACCTCACAAAAGGGTTTGGATTTGGTGTTAGCCGTGTTGCCTGCGCTGTTTCAGGGTGCACATGGCATGGATACACAACTTGCGGTGCAGGGCAACGGCGACCCGACGCTGGAAGCTGCATTTGCCGCGGCGGCCGAGCGGTACCCGGGCAGGGCGGCCGTGTGGCTTCGGTATGACGAAGCGTTGGCGCATCGGATCATTGCCGGGGCTGATGCTATGCTGGTACCGTCGCGGTTTGAGCCCTGTGGATTGACTCAACTGTATGCGTTGCGATACGGTACGCTTCCAGTGGTGCGGCGCGTAGGGGGTTTGGCAGACACGGTTGTTGATGCATCAAGTGAAAGCATCCAGTCTGACACAGCCACTGGGTTCATGTTTGGACCGGCAAATGCAGGTGCCCTTGAACACGCCTTGGTGCGCACTCTGGAGGCCTTTCGTAAACCGACACTGTGGCGCCAGTTGATGCTGCGTGGTATGGCACAAAATTTTTCTTGGCAGGCTGCTGCATCCCAGTATTTGGATTTGTATAGCGAGGTTTTGCGCGATGTTTGTGGTGTCGCCAGTCTGCAGCCTAGGTGAAATCAGGCTCAAGCAAGCGTAAATAGCGGAATATCCCGCTCGATTGCCAATCGATCAAGTTGCGCGCGGGTTTGTCCATGCAGGAAATTTGCTACGGCAGTATGGGTTTCAGGCGCGAACATGGCCATGATGTGGGATGTTTTAAGACCCACTGCGTTGGCAAGTGCGCCTGCAAAATGTGGCTCAAGTGCTGCCATTGCAACACGCCCGTCCTTGCAAGGATAAACGCGGTAGCCGGCATGCCCACCGCCAACTGCTGCCCCCGGCTTGGTTAATCCCCATGTGCGGGGGAGGGCAAGGTAGGCCGCAGCATCGGACAGCGCTATGTCAATTCGAACCCCTTTGCCGTTTTTCAGCAGCATCAACCGCGTTTGCAGTGCTGCTTCGGATGCCATCATCGAGCCGCCCATATCAGCGTACAGCGTCGGTGGCAAGTCCAAGCCGGCGACAAGATTGTTTTCAGCCAAATAGGTCAAATCGTGACCTGGCTCTTCGGCCCGCACACCTGGAGAGCCAAAAATTGCAATCATGGACAAAGTCGGGTAAAGCTTATGTAGCACCTTCCAATCCAGGCCGAGCTTGCGCATCGCAGACGGTCGAAATGATGTCAAAACTATGTCGCTGCGCTCGAGTTCACGGTGGAGTATCTTTTGACCCTTATCTGACTTCAGGTCAGCGCTGATAACCCGCATTCCGGCTTGCAAGGTGTCGTAGGCAGTGCGGTTATAAAGACCCATCGGATCGCCCGAAGCGCCTTTGGGCGCGTCAGGATGCGCCGGTGGTTCTAGTTTTACGCATATTGCGCCCATTTGCTTGCAACGCATCAGTGCTGCGGGGCCTGGCAAATTCAATGCCAGACTCAGAATCCTGACCCCTTTTAACGGCCTGAGTAATCGGGGGGGGTGGACCTTGGCGTCCGTTTGGGTGACCATAGAATTTTGGATCAATAATCAATATCCCCCATGATAATCGGGCTGGAATGCCCAGACCCTGGCGTTATCACGTCTTTGCGGGAATCTCAACACAGGAATGCGACTTGACCAACGATCAACTTGACTTTGCATTTGTAGCGGAACTTCCTACTGCAGCATCGGCTCCTAAAAAGCGCGCATCACGTGGCAAGGCGAGAACGATGCCCCCTAGTGAAACAGGGTCGATCTTGAGCGCAACGGCAGCGCTCCAATCGCCAACGCCGCAGGTGAGCTTTAGCCAAAACGACAGCACTGCCGACAGCGTAACTGCCACGCGCATGGCTGCTTTGCTGGAGGCGCATCCGGATTACCGCGTATTGCGGCGTCTTCAGCCCAGGTTGACTTGGCCTGACCGTGGTGATCAAGCTGTGTGCCGAGTGGCTGTACTGGACACAGAGACTACCGGCCTTGATCACTCAAAGGACAGGATCATCGAACTGGCGTTGGTTCGGGTAGACGTTGACGTGCAAACCGGGTTGCCGGTTGGTGGAATGCAGGTCTACGACGGCTTGGAGGACCCTGGCCTGACAATACCCAGAGAGGTGCAGGAAATAACCGGCATCAGCAATGAAATGGTTCAGGGAAAGCGCCTGGATGAGGCGGTGGTTGCGCGTTTGCTCGACGGCGTCGATCTGGTAATCGCTCATAACGCGGGTTTCGACCGGCCATTCTGCGAGGCTCGAATGCCAGTTTTTCGGCAACTGGCGTGGGCCTGCTCGTTTGCTGATGTTGATTGGAGAGAGCAGGGTAGACGATCAGCCAAATTGGAAAGCCTGGCGTTCGAAAACGGCTGGTTTTACGATGCCCACCGGGCGGAAATGGATTGCCATGCGTTACTGGCCGTGCTCGCAGAGAAATTGCCAAAAGGATCATCCACTGGACTGGCCCGGCTCATCGAGCAGGCCGCCAAACCAAGCTACCGCCTGATGGCCACGAATGCTCCGTTTGATGCCAAAGACCAGCTAAAAGCCCGCGGTTACCGTTGGAACGCTGAACAAAAAGTTTGGCATACCCGTATTGGGGATAGCAAGTCATTGGACATGGAGTTCGCCTGGCTCAAGGAAAACGCCTACCACCAACGTTCCGTGGTGGTGCAGTTCGAGAGGCTTGACGCGGGTGTGCGTTATTCCAGTCGGAGCGGTGAAGTCCTCTTCCATCAGTTATGAGTGACCAGTTTGTGCGCCCGGTTGCCCATTCTTTGGTTAGCCTGCAGGTCGGACAGGCCCGCAAAGTCATGATCTCCGGTCGTTCCGTCCTGACTGCCATCCACAAGTCCGACGTGCAGGGCCCCGTCAATGTAAGTCCCTTGGGTTTAGAAGGGGATGATCAGGCCGATCCATCGGTGCATGGTGGTCTGGAAAAAGCGGTTTACGCCTACCCGGCGGAGCATTATGCGTTTTGGCTTGAAGCCCGGATAAAAGCCGGCGTAGCTGGCATCGACACGGCCTTGCCACATGGCTCGATGGGCGAGAATTTGACGCTCGCTGGTTTGCTGGAAAACCAAGTCTGGGTGGGCGACGTGCTGCAATTTCCCCGTTGCGCTCTGCGTGTGGAGCAACCGCGTGAACCCTGCTACAAGTTCAATGCCGCCATGGGTTTCAACACGGCGGTCAAGGCCATGGCGCAAAGTGGCTTTTGCGGCTTTTACTTGTCGGTGGATGAGCCGGGCGCTGTGCAGGCGGGTGAAACCTTTGATTTGCTGCCCGGGCCACGCCATGTCAGCATTGTGCAGCGCTTTGCGGCCAAAATGTTCAAACACATGCGCTAATTCGGCGCTTGCAATTGGTCGTCCCGGTAGAATCAATGCACCGGACGAGTTTTGTGAAAAATCACTGGCGCCGCGACAAAGTTCGCGTTCTGCGCTTGGTTCAATTGATTCCGAACGGACGTTTTCATCTTGCCCACCACATGCATTTCGCAGGGTTTGCAGTCAAAACGTAGCATCAGTTTCTCTTTGCCATTGATGAGCTGTAGCGGCTCTGCCTTGACCTGACCCTGCACACCGACCACGCCCTTGGCCTGTTTGGGGCACAGGCTCAGGGAGAAGCG
>CAIQBN010000039.1 GCA_903870065.1 uncultured beta proteobacterium
ATCGCTGGCATCCTGCTCGAAGGTGCCGGTCAGCTCCGTGCCCCGCAAGACGATGCGGCCCTGGCCGTCACCGCCGTGGGCGACGGAGTCGAAAATGGTGTCGAGCCCACCGTCCTTGTCGATGCGGTAGGTGTCGAAGCCGGTGCCGCCCTTTACCAGGTCGTCGCCGCTGCCGCCTTCGAGGTAGTCGTCGCCGGCGTTGCCGGTTAGGATGTCGGCGCCGGCGGCGCCGTAGAGGTGGTCGGATTTGGTGCCGCCTTTGAGGGCGTCGCTGAATTCGGTGCCGAAGGTGATGCGTTTTGGGTCGGTGGCCTGGCCATCGTGCAGCTTGATGCCTAGACGAAGCTCCCTGAAATACTTCGGGTCGGGGTTCGTCGGATTTGTGCGGTCAGTGTCATTGGCGTTGCCGACCATGAAACCGGCCAGCAACTCAGTGCGGTCGTTGAAGTAGGCATCGGTGAATTCCAAATCCCCACTACCATCGTTGCGCTTGACACGATCTGCCGACCAGCGTGCGTAGAGTTCGGGATTGGCATCTATAAGAGTGCTACCGCCGCCTTCGACTGCAATTGGCAAGAGTGCATGTACGGCAAGAAACCAGCCGAAGTCATATTTGGCATTTTGCGCAAGGCTGTCAGCGCTTTCTGCGGCGGCAAGACGCAAGGTTATGCTGCCGACCAACGTCTGGAAAACGGTGCTGCCTTGCAGGTAGGTCAGTGTATCGTGGAAGGCCATGCGCGATGAGTCGCTATCCTGCTCATCGCCGACAGGTAAATGTGTAATCCCGGGGCCGACAAGGACAAGACGCAAACTGTCGACAATCCTTTCAAGGGAGGCTTTCGGGTCCCTGCTGCTCACCTTGGACAGTTCATAGAGCTTATCCATTGTGAAGGTACTGTCGAGCTTTTCCAGTGCTGCTCCGACGGCCAGCAAATCGGTGAGCCGATACATGCTGTGATTGCCAATGCCAGCGGTTTCTTCTTGGTACAAACCCTTTCGATTGCCAATTTGAGTAAACCACCAGTCGTTGGTCGTGAGATTGACGCCGTTGGCACCGAAATAGTTAGTTTGCCTGGCGACTACCTCGGCGAAACCATTGAAGCCCGTTCCAAGCAGTGCTTGGATCTCCTGAAACAGTACCGCCGCATTGTCCCCATTAAAGCCCGCACTGTTGAAGGTCGAAATGCCCTGGATGCTGACACTGCCGGGTTGGCCATTGGCGGCTCCAAATATTCTGGCAAACGCGCTGGCCATGTGCCCACCCATGCTGTGACCATCAACCTGCACATTGCTGACACCGACCAAGTTGCCCGTACCGACGACGCTGGTGCCGTCAATAAAGCTTGGCACATTGAATATGGGAGGGTTGTTCAGAACATACAGCGGGTTCCACTGGAGTTGCCTGGCCAGACCATTGGTTGGCGTTGTCTCACGCAACCACCAGTTCACCATGTCAATGATGGGTAAAGCGGCCGCTCTACGGAATGCAAGATCACCATCAGCCAGCAGGTCAGCTCCGGGGAGAGGTTCCGTTCCGCGCATGGAGACATAGACTTGACCTGCGAAATCGCCGCCTGATTTGCCGCGCCAGACGGTGGCATCGAAGCCCGAAGCGATTAGCGGGATGTCAGAGGTGTTGATGCTGCTGGCGACTTCGAAGTTGGCGGCTATGTAGGCGGCCAGGGTGGGAGTCATGCGTTTCGACAAAGCATCAAAATTCGTTGGATTGTTGAGTGGTGCATTTATCAGATCCACATAAGCAGCGTCGGCCAACAGTGCGTTGATATATGCGTTGGCAATTGCAGTCATTTCATTTCCCCTTGTTTCAATAGCTCATAAATATTTATCTGCTTTGCTACAGCTTCGCTGTTCTTCGGGTGGCACGAAGTGGAACTACCTAGACCGAGACCGAGGCGGCCAAATAGCAACCCACCATAGGTATAAAAATGTGGGTGCGTCATAAACGTTTTCCCGGTGTCGGCATCTACATACTCACTTCCCTGTGAATAGATAGGGATCAAAGCTCCAGCAACATCGCTTCTCGGCGATGACACTCTCCGCGCCCGCTTCACCTTCTCCCAATCCGGACTAAGCGTCACCACCGCCTCCATGTCGCACAGCCGATAAAACTGCCATCTACCTATCAGGTCATCTGCAACGGGTAGCGCCAACACCACCGGAAACAACAGCACACTGATGACCGCGCCATGCTTGCTTACACCCAGCCAGCGCGGAATTCTTTTGCAGAACACGATGGCCGCCGCGAGCCACACGCCAAATCCCACTAGAAACATCAAGAAAATCATGCTGCCCTCCTAAGATCACATTCGGTAGAGTGATTTGCTGCCCCGTAGCTGACGTCATGCTGCCAGCGACGGCGTTTGATTCGCCGAACGAGCTGTCCGCCGCCAAACAGTTCGTCGTTCGCCCCGTCGCCCCAGAGCTTGTCGATGCCGGCTTCGCCATCGGGCATGACCAAAGGCATGACCAAAGGGATCAGAGTCATTTCGCATTTCATTTCGCATCGCTGCTTCCTCCATTCTCAGAATCCAAATCCCTGTTGTTCAATTCGCACTGGTGGCGATTCCGTCTCGTCGCCCAGCTTCCTTCCCCGCTTGCCGGTATTGCGCCGTATGCCCAACCGGGCGCAGATCGCGTCGGCGTCAAGCTGTGGCCGGAACAGCGCCCGGTAGGCGCTACAACGAGACGCGGGTTCGATGTCAAGGCCAAGGTAGAGCGGATGCGGCGTCAGCCAGGCGTCGGTCTGGCCCAGGCCATTGGCCCGGTAGCTGGACCAGCGGTAGCCGCCGGGGTCGGCAACCATCGCGGCACGCACCGGGTTGAGTTCGATGTAGCGCATGCAGGCAAGCAGGTAGCTTTCGGCCTCCAACACGCTGGACTTGTAGCGCCCCTCCCACAGGCTGCCGGTGCGTCGGTACTGGCGATTGACGTACTGCACATAGCGTCGGCCGAGGGATTGCATCAGGCGCGCCGGCGCACCCGGCCTCGACGGGGTGAGAAGCACATGAACATGGTTGGTCATCAGCGCATAGGCATGCACGGCACAGCCGCAATCGCGAGCCGCTTCTTCCAGCCAATGGAGGTAGCACTGGTAGTCCTCCTCGGCGAAGAAGCAAGGCTCGCGATTGATGCCGCGCTGAACGATGTGCAGCGGAAAGTCGGGCTGAAGAATCCGTGGGCGACGTGGCATGTCAGATGCTCAGAAAGTCAAATGACTCTGACCCCTTTGGTTTCAAACAACCTACCAATCGCGTCGGGCCTATTCGCCAACAAAGGATCGATACGCGCCAGGGTACCCATCACAGCCAGCGAGTCGACGATCAGCACGAGGCTGTGGGTGTCGCCAAAATTGTTTTTGTCGTAGTTGTCTGGAAGGCGAAGGCCTTGAGTCATTAGGGACTGCCAAACCCAACCGGCGTCGAGCGACAAGGTGCCGCGGGTGAGAGGCTGGTCCTCGATGTAGAGCGGCACCTGAGTGCCATAGCGGTATTGCGAATTCGCCACCATCGACATTTCCGTCACACTTGTCGACTCGACACCCACGACGTTGTACTGGGGAACTGGCGGCACGAACTTGGCGTCCTGCATCCAGCCGAAAGCCGCGGCAACGCCCTGCGGATCCGTCGTCGCGCTTGTGGAGTAGGCTTTCGCCGTACTGATGACTGCCAACTGGTAGTCCAGGGCTTCTCCCGCAATGAAGTTGTCCAGCACCATCGCCGGATGTTCAGCATTGGGCCCGCTATCGGAGGTCTTTGTCGGGGCCTCCCACGCGACCTGGTAGACCTCGCTGGTGCGCCTCCATGCTTCGCGCAACAGGCTGGCGTCCGACTCGCGATACAAAACGTACTCCGACTCCGGTAGCACGGGATAACCCGGCGGCGAAGCGTGCAGATTGTTGAGAATGTCGTCGATGAAGGATGCGGCGGGACGCGGCTGGCCCGGGCTCCACGCCGACTTGATGGCTTGGTAGGCATTTCGACCCCATTCCGTTTTCATCATATGCGCAAGGCCCCCCGCTGTGGCCTGGTCGCGCAGGTCGAGAAACTGCTGGATCATTTCAGGCAAGCGGCTCATCGCGTCTTGACTTCCGTTGCCAATCCGTCCGAGACCAGCGCCGTTGAAGGTGACGACTTCACTGATCCGTTTGACTGGTTCGGTGCCGACGTTAAATGTTTCGTTGCCGTGCATCAGGTTGAAGGCTGTTGCAAGATGGGCGCCCAGGCTGTAGCCGGTCACGCTATAGCGCTTGCCGTCCAATGGACCACCCGCTACGTTTAGCGAGCGATACCACAGCTCCATGTCCGCCAACTGGCCGAATGCAAAACCTTTTTCCTTGATCTCCAGTTCGTTGGTCGCCCGGCTGTCCCGCGCGGCGTCGTCAATGAACTCGGTGCTGCGAAAGGAGACCACGAGATCATCCTTCTTGATTCCAAGGGCGGCATTGTCCTTGATTGCTTTGAAAAGGGTGCCGCTGAAACCGGTGGAAGTGTTGGGGAGTTGGTCGATGACTTCCCATTGGGCAACGAATTCGGTGGCTTGGATTTCGGTGAAGACGGATGCGTGTTTGTTACCATCAATGAGCGCTTGCTCTATATCGTCCTTGGGGGTGCCATCATCGTTGAAGAGAAATGCCTCAGCAGCCATCTGAAGACTGGCGTATTTCAGGTAGTCGGCAATCGTCGGTATCGTCATGGTCATTTCTCCGAACTCGGTTTGAGAGCTCTTTCCACAAAATTACGGGCCTGGCCAACTTGATCGGTATGTCCTGCATTTA
>CAIQBN010000040.1 GCA_903870065.1 uncultured beta proteobacterium
GACGGCGAACAGCGGTGCATCAGGGTTGATTTGAAGCCCTAGTTCTTCTTGAAGCGCAGCCTTGCAACGGGATTTACCTTTAAGTGCGTGGCTCGAATATTGTTCGGCGATCAAGCTGTCATGTGCAGGATTCCAGACCGTGTCGTCAACACCATTGAGAATCCCGCGTACTGCATTGCCTCGGGCTCTAATTACGCCGTCAAGGCCAAATCCAAACTCATCCGTCGCTATTTCCCGTGCGTACGACGGACTGACCGTCGTAACACGATGCGAAAACTTCAGACCTGCCTTCATAAACGACAGGTTTCCATGAAACTCGATTCCTTGTGAAACCATCAGTCGCGATGGCAGCCCCAGCAAGTGGAAATCTTCGAGCGGAAACACGCCTTGATAAGCCAGATTGTGGATCGTAAAAACTGACGCAACACGCCGCCCAGGATGGCTGGTAACGTAGGCACAGGCCATCGCTGCATGCCAGTCATGGGCGTGCAGCACATCAGGCACCCAATTGGCATCCAATTCACCGGCAGCGATATGCGCCGCAACCCACCCCAGCAATGCAAACCGCTGGATGTTATCGGGCCATTCGCGTCCTTCATTATCCTGGTAGGGGTTGCCCTGACGCCGATACAGGTAGGGTGCATCGATTACATAAGTTTGCACACCGTTTTGCGATGAGCGACCTAGCTGCAATGTAACCCGACCTGCACCGAAGATCGCACCCAACTCACAAACTGGAACCAGTTGCTCCATGCCGGCCAATATGGCTGGGAAACCAGGCAATATCAGCCTAACATCAGCGCCGGCTGAAACCAGGGCCGCTGGCAGGGCACCGACAACGTCTGCAAGACCGCCCGTCTTTATTAATGGAAAAACTTCCGCTGCAGCCAGCAGGACTTTCATGCGCGGATATTAGCAATCATGCATGCTGTCACCAATGTGATCCCATTGGCGCTGCGGTGAAACCGCTGCGCATCAAGTTCCGCATCTTCACCGATCACCGTGCCATCTGGAATAACCACCCCGCGATCCACCACAACTCGACTCAATCGCACACATCGCCCGACTTCGACCCCTGGCAACAACACAGACCAATTGACAGTCGAATAGGAGTGAACACGAACACTAGAAAACAGTACCGACCTAAAAACCTGTCCCGATACGATGCATCCACCAGACACCATGGACTCAATAGCCATGCCCCGCCGATCTTCCTGATTGTGCACAAACTTGGCGGGTGGCAACTGGTCCTGATAGGTCATGATGGGCCAGTGTTTGTCATACAAATTAAGCATCGGATCCGTTGCCGTCAGATCAATATTGGCATCCCAGTACGCATCGATCGTGCCGACATCGCGCCAGTATGGTTCGGTGCCCTCATGCGAATTGGGTACGCAGCTCAGAGAAAACGGGTGC
Source organism: uncultured beta proteobacterium (assembly GCA_903870065.1). GTDB lineage: Bacteria > Pseudomonadota > Gammaproteobacteria > Burkholderiales > Burkholderiaceae_C > Allorhodoferax. The sequence goes on from CAIQBN010000040.1 coordinate 1,417, forward strand.
GCTGCGACATCGCCATTGAGAACTGCATGAGGAATGATGTCCTTCCCAAAGTCATGACTCGAATTAGGGTCCTCAATGTCCCTCGCCAACTCGCGGTAAAGATACTGTGCGTTAAATATATAGATACCCATGCTGGCCAGCGACATATCGGGCCGACCCGGCATTGCGGGAGGGTCCGCTGGCTTTTCAGTGAACGCTGTGACCATCCTGTTCTCGTCGATAGCCATCACTCCAAACGCACTGGCCTCGCTGCGCGGCACTGCGATACATGCAACGGTGCACTGCCGCCCCTTTGCGACATGGTCAGCCAGCATCAGGGCATAGTTCATCTTGTAAATGTGGTCACCTGCGAGCACGACAATGTAGTCAGCGTCGTAACCCTCAAGAATGTCGTGATTTTGGTACACCGCATCCGCAGTCCCACGGTACCAGTGCTCATTGTCATTGCGCTGCTGTGCCGGTAACAAATCAACAAACTCATTCATTTCCGATTTGAGA
>CAIQBN010000041.1 GCA_903870065.1 uncultured beta proteobacterium
GCCGGATGTCGGCCACATCGGCGCTGACATCAGTTTTGATACTGACAACCCCAATGGTCGATCCGGCATCCACGGCATGGCAATCGAGGCACTTGCTGGTACGAAACTCCTTGACTGCTATATAGGGAATGACCGCGCGCAGGGTGGAACCACCATTGCCTTCGTGGGTTACCTCATAGAGTGGTTTTCCACTTGCAAGCACGGCGCGGTCCTGGTCGTCAACGATTTGCTCCTCCGGAAGACCTGGCCCAAACTCATCATCCACACCCTTTCCACGCACCACGCGGATCTCTTTCAACCCCTCAGAAATGCCAATCTTCTTAATAAAGAGTGCGCGTGCCTTGACGTCGCTAATGACATCCTTGCCACCCACGGTGGTATCCATCAGGGTGTTCAGGGCATTGATAACGCCGTCTGCCACAACCATAGACCGCTCTTCCGCATGGACTAGCTCTCGGGTTTCGATGTACCGCGAAAGCCAAAACTGCCCAACTCCCAAGATCAGAATCAGGAAGCTCTGAATCAAAATCTGCAACTTTAGTTTCAGACCCATGCTGGCCCAACGACTGGCAAACGCATTCATGGTTATCCCCTAATTTACAAACCAATTATCAATGGTGGTGTCCATGTTCACCATGAATATGTTTATGGGCTATCTCTTCCGCAGTGGCAGCGCGCACCGCCAACACTGTAACGCTGAACTTCAGGTGTTTTCCCGCCAGAGGGTGGTTGGCATCGAGATGTACAACCGGACCCTTAATCTTTGTCACATTGAAAATGCGGTCCTGCCCATCTTCACCCCGCCCTTCGAGTTGACCACCGACCTTGACGCCGGGTGGAAAATTCGACTTGGCAATCGTCGTCACCAGCGCCTCGTCGCGCTCGCCAAACGCATCTTCAGGCGCCAGCGCAATCGTCACCTGAAAACCGGGATCCTGACCTTGCAGCGCCTGTTCAATTTTGGGAAAGGTGTTGTCATAGCCACCATGCAAATAAACCATGGGCTCACTACCCACGTCAATCAGTTTTCCGTTGGTATCAGCCACCTTGTAGCGCAAGGTCACAGCAGTGTCTTTTTCGATTTTCATATCAGATTCAATTGGCTTAGAACATTTTCCAACGATTGTCGCCGCAGTTCAGCTGTGAATCAGCGAAACCAGCGCCCGAGACCCGATTACACACAGAAATATTGCGCTGATCGAGCCGACTCAGGAGCACGTTCGCGCGAACCATTGTGCTACAGCGCCCAAGCTTCGACGTTGTGGTCAGTGACTGTGACAACATTACACTACTGCCGGATAGCGGGGCTGATTCCTGCGCCAAATGTGCATCTTACGAAACCATGTCCAAGACCATGCAATCAACGCTCTCCCCTGATGTCAAGCAGCGCATGTTTGCCGCGTCGCTCGCTGCACGAAGTCAGGCCCATGCGCCATATTCCCAATTCGCAGTAGGTGCAGCCGTATTGGACGAACATGGCAATATCCATTCAGGCTGCAACATTGAGAACGCCGCCTATCCACAAGGCTGGTGCGCGGAAACCACCGCGCTGGGTGCCATGGTAATGGCTGGCGCAAAGCGTGCACTGGCCGTGCTAATCAGTGGCCCGGGACCCGATGTCATCACACCCTGCGGTGGATGCCGCCAAAAACTGCGCGAATTCGGTGACGAAAAGCTGCTCGTGATCGCAGCCGACCCTGGCGGAATCCGGCAGTCATGGAGCCTGGGGCAGCTATTACCCGCCAGCTTTGGGCCCGACCATTTGAAGAATCAGGCATGACCATGCGAGATAGTGCATCGATCGAAATATCCGTCCAAAGGCTACTGGATCGATTTGGCGCCGCGCCTGAAGTGGCGGTTGTTTTGGGCTCCGGCTGGGCCGGTGCCGCCCAACAACTGTTGGATGCCCGACAAGTCGATTACCGCGAACTGCCTGCTTTTGAGGCCACTTCGGTGCAGGGCCACGTCAGCGCGCTCACGGTCGGGCGCATTGGCGGACAACAGGTTGTCACCCTTGGCGGGCGCAAACACACCTATGAAACTGGCGACTGTGCCGGCATGTCCGGTGCGCTGCGTAGCCTCCAGTCCTGGGGGGTCAAGGTCTTGCTGCAAACCAATGCCGCGGGCAGCCTGCATCGGAATATGCCAGCGGGCAGCCTGATGCTCATCACCGACCACATCAATGCGCCGCAACGCTCTCCCCTGGTAGGTGAAGAGGGAAACGCACGTTTTGTAGACATGGGCCGGGCATACGACCCGGAACTGCTGGCACACACACGTGCGCTTGCCAAGTCGCGCCAAGTCAAGTTATTCGAAGGCACCTACTTGTGGGCACTCGGTCCCCAATTTGAAACACCTGCCGAAATTCGGATGTTCGCCGCATGGGGCGCTGACGCAGTGGGTATGAGCACCGTGCCCGAAACCATAGTGGCGCGGCATGTGGGGCTGCGTGTGCTGGGGCTTTCCCTGATCACCAATCTGGGCGCTGGCATGAGCGAAGAGTCGCTCACCCACTCAGCCACGCTGCAACAGGCCCAGCAATCGGGTGCCTTTGCAGCCGAATTCCTGGGCGCACTGGTTGCCAGCCTGGCGGAGCTTGCCTCCTTACAGAACCCGCCCCTTGTCTGATTGCCATATGCCAACTGAATTCAACCCTGTCACCGTCGCGCGCCTGTCGCTGCAATGCTTGGACTTGACCAGTCTCAACGATGGCGACAAGCCTGCCGACATCACCGCCCTTTGCCAGCGCGCCCAATCCCGCTTTGGACCGGTGGCTGCTGTATGCGTGTGGCCGCGCTTTGTCGCCCAGGCACGCCAGCTGCTACCTGCAACCATCCGAGTCGCCGCTGTGGCGAATTTTCCTGCGGGCGCGCTGGATTTGGACCTCGCATTGAACGACGTCAAGGCCATCATCGATGCTGGTGGCAACGAGGTCGATGTAGTTTTACCTTACCGGGCACTGATGAACGGCCAGATTACCGAATGTGCTGACTTTTTGAACCAGGTACGCGCTGCATGCCGCTCGCTCACCCTTAAAGTCATTATTGAAAGCGGTGAGCTGGCGACTGCGCAGCGAATTGCATTGGGCACACAACTCGCACTGGCCGCCGGTGCGGATTTTGTCAAAACCAGCACAGGCAAGTCAGCCGTATCCGCCACAACGGACGCCGCACGCACCATGCTGCGCGAAATTGGTGCCAGCGGCAATCGCCAAGCCGGCTTCAAGGCATCGGGAGGTATTCGGTCCGTTCAAGACGCCGCTGTCTATCTGGCTTTAGTCGTTGATGAACTCGGCAACGACGCGCTGACCCCAAAACGCTTTCGCTTCGGGGCCAGCGGCCTGCTTAATGATATTGA
>CAIQBN010000042.1 GCA_903870065.1 uncultured beta proteobacterium
TAGGTTCCGTTGGCCTGCAGTACATAGGTGGCATAACATTTGACGCCATTGCCAATGCTGCGTGAGCTGCCGCCTTCGCGGGCTGATGCAGTCAGAGGGCTCAGCATGCTGATGGTGGCGATGACGGTTGCGGCAATGACGGCTGCAGAAGTGATGGATTTACGCATGGTGTTTTCCTTGTGGTTCGGTACTGAAAATGTGTCACTCTTGTGAACGTGACCGACATACTTTGCTTTTTCCGTGCCAACTTGAGAGAACTGGAAAATCTCCAATCAAATCAAACACTTTGCGAAACCTTGTCATCTAGCGCCTGCCGGCATTGCGCTATTTGCCCCAGTTTTGCGGGGGATTACCCCCAATTTCCCCAGCTGCTTACGTGCAGCTATGGATGCGCGCAGCAGACGATCAAGCTCACGCCGTGCTTTGGTCGCCGGGTTGCCCTGTGCGAGGATCATGGCGCCCTGTCGCTCTGCTGACGATCAACGAAAAAGAGAGTGAAAGGCATGCTCAATGTGTCTGCGTGCCTAGTGAACGCCAACGCTCAAAAGTGGTTTGGCACCGGCAGATATGCGACCCATCCTTGCCGACGCCCAATCGAAGGCAAGTGCCCAGAAGCGGTCTATTGCCTCGCGGCGCAGTTGATGCGCACGAATCTTGGCAAGCTCATGGCTGACGCCGAAATCCACGCGCGTATTCAAGGGTGAAAAGGTGTTGGTTCGCATTTGATTCTCCAGTTGATTTGCAATGGAGTCAACTTTAATGGACTAACAAAACTCGGGAAATGCCTAAAAGTGCATATTGGTTTTGCATATTTTGCAAAATAAGAACGCCAACGGGCACAATGCCGGTATGCAACTTCAAATTGATGATGTGGCCTTGTTTATCCGCATTGCCGAACTGGGCACCCTGTCGGCTGCAGCGCGCGAGCGTGATGTGCCAGTTAGTCAGGTGACCCGTTCCCTGACCCGGTTAGAGGCAGCTACCGGAGTGCGGCTGTTACACCGAACCACCCACGGCCTTAGCCTGACCGATGAGGGGGATACTTTTCTGTCCTACGGTCGACGCCTTTTAGACACAACGGCCGAGCTTGATAGCGAACTCCATGGCAGGATAAGCGGTCCTAGTGGCTGGGTACGTATCAGCGTTAGCCCACTGCTGGCCGAGTGCGTGGTGGCACCCAGCTTATGCGGCCTGTACCAACGTTACCCCAAGCTGCAGCTTGAGATCAGTGCCGATGACCGTATTGCCGACATGGCGCGAGAAGGCATTGATATTGCAATTCGCGTTGGCACGCTTTACAGCGACACAGTCGTGGCACGTCAAATTGGTGTTCATGGGCGCACTTTGTACGCTGCACCGTCGTATTTGGCGGCCTTTGGTCAACCCACTCACCCTGACGACTTAAAGCACCACCGTCTGATTGCCAGCAGCGCAAGCCCGGCGCTGAACCGTTGGGGCTTGACGGACAAGTCCGGTCCACCCGAGTTGCAGGTTAGCGGCCATACCCGCACGGACAACTCTGCGCTCTTGCTGGCTTTGGTGCTGCAAGGCGTTGGTATTGCGCGTATCAACGACATGTATGGTTTGCCACTGGTGCGCGAGGGGCGCCTGGTGCCGGTGCTGGAGAGTTTTTTTACGAGCCCACCTATTCCGATTTATGCCGTGATGCTGCAAGAACGCCACCGTCTACCCAAGATTCGGGCCTGCATTGACTATTGGGAGCAGTGGATGACGACGCGGGAAGCAAGTCGATAGTCAAGACGCGCACAGGATTTACGGACCAAGCGCAGGCTGTGCCTCGAATGTCTACGCAGCAATGCCTGCCGACGGACGCAGGAGCGGCACTTTGGCCTCGATGTGTTTTAACACCAGGGGCCAGATTTGCGCTTGCGCCGCGCGTTGGAACACACCAAAATGTCCGACCGCCTTGCGCCCCACCGCGCGCGGGTGCAGGTGCAAGCGCTCGACTTGGCCCCCGCTTTGACCAAAACACGCCGCCAGTGCGTCCACCGCATCCGCCGGACCAAAGGTTTTGTCGTCGTCGATGCTCCACAGTTGCATATGACCCTGAAATTGGTCGGGCTGGTACCAGCCGGCGCACGCCGGGTCATCACGAAAATATCCCGGCGACATACCCCACCGAGACCAGTCCATGGCCGCGGCCGCGGGAAGCGCCTCGCCACCGCCCAGCGCCCAGCCCGGCAGCCTGCCGGTAAGACGCACACACAGCGGGACCCAGCGCCCATAGAACACACGGGTAACCTGCCGGTGCCATCCGCGCGGCCACAGCCCCCAGTACCCAAACTGGGAACCCAGGGTAATGGCGGCGTTGATGTGCTCAAGCCCCTGTACCAGCGGGAGTCCATTTCCACCCAAGGAATGCCCGACCCATAACACGGGCAGGTGCGGGTCGTTTTGGGTGCTGCGCGCTCTGGCACAGGCCAACGCCCCCGAGAGGTCGTGGCGCACCCACTCGCGCATGCCGGTGCGCCCACTGGCGCCGCGCGCTCCCATGCCACGGTAGTCGAAGCACAGCACGGCGTAGCCGCGCGCGGCAAGCCAGCGGGCAAAAGCGTGGTAGTAGCGCTGTGGCACACCGGTGGCGGGCGCCATGACCGCCACCGCGTGGGTGGCGCGGTGCTGCGGCACAAACCAGTGCCCGTGCAGAGGGTGACCATCCGTGGCGGCAAATTGCACTGCACCCATGCCTGCATCAGCGTCCTGCGGGTCGGATTCGTCCTGGAATGGCAGATGGGCGTGCAGGTGCACTTGGTCGGGCGATTCGAGCGTAGCCCTCGCATATGTGGAAGGGATGGCGGCGGCGGACGAGGTAAAGGACATACGGTTTCCAGACAGGTGGTTCATGAAGCTGCATGGTAGATTTGTATCAAATTGCTGAATAGACTCAATTTTTGGATCACACTGTTTACATGAACTCACCAAAAGACAGGCTTGCCTTATCAGCAACCCAGCTGCACCGCCATCGCGAGGCCTCGGCCCTGGACGCCAACGCGCTGGAGTTATTTGCCCAGGTGGTCGCAGCCGGCAGCTTTTCACGCGCAGCACGCCAGTTAGGGCTGACGCGTGCGGCCGTCAGCCGGCGCGTGGCCGCCATGGAGCAGATCGTCGGCCAGACGCTGCTGGCGCGCACCACCCGCTCGCTGGGGTTGACCGAAGCGGGGCGCGCGCTGGCTGCGCGTGCTCAGGTCGTACACGAAGCCGCTACTGCGGCACGCATGGCGTTACGCAAGGAAGGTGATGCCTTGCAAGGGCGCTTGCGCATTACCAGCATGCGCGCCTTCGGCTACAGCGTGCTGTTGCCTTTGCTGGCCGAGTTTGGTCGCACGCACCCGGGCGTGGCTATGGAGTTGATCTTCACCGAGCGGCGGGTAGACCTGGTCCGCGAGGGGGTGGATGTGGCCTTTCGCATTACCCGCAAGCCCCCAGAGGACTGTGTGGCCCAACCAGTGCTGCGCTATTGCATTGGTGCATACGGCAGCGCGCAATCGCCCCTGCAGGGTCCGCAGGCATTGCAACAATGGCCATTGCTCATGCTTGAGGGCGGTGCGCAAATCTGGCCGCTGCAGTGGCACAGCCGCAGCGGCCACACCCGCGAGACCGTGGAACTGCAGCCACACATCAGTGCCGACAGTCTCGAAGCCCTGGTAGCGCTGGCGCGGCTCGGCCAAGGGGTCGTGCTGGCACCCGACTTTTGCGTGCAGGAGGACGTAGCGGCCGGGCGCCTGCATAACCTGCTGCCCGACTGGCACTTGCCCATTGCCGAGGGCGACTGCGTGCAAGCCCTGACCTTGCCCGTACACACCGCAGGCGCCAACGCCCGCGCACTGGTGCACCTGGTGGCACAGCGGCTTGCGCATACCCTTCGAACCTGATCCTGTTTCGTGCATCGCACCTCCAAGCGGCATGTTGCCTGCAACTCGGACCCATCGCCCGCGTTCGCACGGGCAAGCTTTCGCGGCGGCAACTGATGCTGACAGGCATGGCAGCGGCCGCTAGCAGCCTGGCAACGAAGACCGCATGGTCGACAGCCTTGCCAGTCGCCCTATGGCCCCTGTGGTCTGTTGAGGGTCACCGTGGCAAGGCTTATGTGCTTGGCGGCACGCCGCCGCGGGCACAACCCTGGCACGACAGCCGCATCGAACAATTGCTAACCACCTGCTCCACGCTGTGGACGGAGACCAACCAAATCGTGCGCGGCAACATGCGCGAGTTGGTGGCAACCCATGGTATGAGCGGGCAAACCCCTTTGTCCGAACGTCTCAGCGCCACAGACAGACAACGCTTGGACAAAGCCGCCAAAGCGGCAAACATGCCCCTCGAGAAGGTTGCGCCCTTTCGCCCCTGGTTGGCAGCGTTCACCCTGGAAAACGCCTACCACGCACACATTGGCCACCCCGAGTCAGGCTCAGCCGAAAAGATACTCATCGCCAGGGCGAAAAAGACGGGCATGGTGCTGCAAAGCGAGTTCCCAGCGCAAGACGATGTTCTGACTTACATGGGCAGCTTGTCGGCCGAACAAGAGCAGCAGTTCCTCAGCTATACGCTAGACACCATCTTGAATGGCCCGGCGGAAAACGAGCGCATCTACTCTGACTGGTCGCGTGGCGACAGCACCCGCGCGGAGACGGTGGTCCTGCGGCTCAAGGCAAATTACCCTGCGCTGTACGCCAGCTTGGTCCTGGGGCGCAACCGCAATTGGGTCCCCCGCTTTGACGCCATGCTGCGTGCCGATAAGCCGGCTCTGGTTGTGCTAGGGCTCTACCACATGGCCGGGCCTGACAGCGTCTTGGTGCAGTTGCAAGCGCAGGGGTGGACGGTGCGCGCTGTCAATTAGTGCTCGACGCGCATTGCATTGACACCTGCGTCCTGGCCGCTGAATCTGCGTGCGCTTTCGTTGTGCTTGATGTGCGGTCCACAGTGTCGCGCGGATCAAGTGTTGCACAATGCTTCACCGCTGATACATCACATGTCATAACCATCTCCGCCACATGACCGACGTCAAACTACACGATGAGGTTCAAGCCGTGTCGGAGGCCAGCACCGTTCGGGTGCCGCATGTAGCCTTGAATACCACTGCCCCGATCGGATTCTGTAGCGTAAATAGGACAGGGTTAATCACACAGGTCAATCTGACCGCGGCAACCCTGCTGGGGGTACCGCGCAGTGAATTGAAAGGGGTAGCCCTGTCGCGCTTTATTCTGGCGGGCGACCAGGATGTTTTTTACGAAATGCGCAGACGCGTGCTGGCGACGCAGGGTGAGCAGTCCTGCGAGTTGCGATTGGTCAAAAACAACGGCCAAGCGTTCTGGACCAAGGTCCAGGCCATTGCCGTTACCGGCGACGACCGGGAACCGGTGATCCAGTTGGTGCTGAGCGACCTCACCGAGCGTTGGCAAGCGCAGGAGCAGCTTTTGGCCGGCGATAAGTTCAGGGATGTCATCCTAGACTCGCTACCCTATCAAGTTGCGGTACTCGACCGCAATGGGTTTATTCTGGCCGTCAACCAGACTTGGCGCCAATTTGCACGGGACAACAGCAGCACACCTGGCGAACCCGCCCGAAATACCCAGGTTGGCGTCAATTACCTGGCCATTTGCCAGGCTGCAAGCGAACGCGATTCAGACGCGGACGCAACGTCAGCCCTGCAAGGAATCGAAAGTGTGCTCAACGGCAATGCGCCCCTATTTCTCCTTGAATACCCTTGCCATTCGCCGGCGCATCAGCGTTGGTTTTCCTTATCGGTGACGCCGCTCGCAGTCGACAGCGGAGCGGTAGTGGTTATCCATACTGAAATCACTGAACGGGTCAGTGCACGGCATGCGCTGGAGAGTGCGCACTTGGAACTGCAGCGCGCATCCCAACTACTGGAGCGCGCCGGGCTTATGGCCAAGGTGGGCGGTTGGGAGCTGGATCTGGCGACCATGGCGGTCACCTATTCCAAAGAAACGGCCCGCATCCATGAGGTCGACTATCCCTACACGCCACCCAAGCTGTCGCAAGGTGATGAGTATTATCCGCCGCAGGCCTGGCCCATCGTTCGCGCCGCCGTGCAAGCCGCCATTGAGCACGGCACTGCCTATGACCTGGAGGTGCCGTTTATCACTGCAAGGGGGAGCCACATCTGGGTCCGCATCCAGGGTTTTGCTGTGCAGGAGAACGGCAAGACGGTCAAGCTGCAAGGCACCTTTCAAGACATCAGCGAACGCCGGCGCCAGCAGGCAAATCAAATTATCCATGTTGCAGCGCTTAAAGCGATTTCCCAGGGTGTGGTCGTAACAGGACTTGATTTTCTGGTTACGTCCGTCAATGCCGCCTTCGTGGCGATCACCGGCTACAGCGAGGCCGAAATCATTGGGCGCAATTGCAGCTTTTTACAGAGCACGGATACCGACCCATCAACGGCGGCTGAAATTGGTGCGACGCTGAAGCAAGGCAGGGGGTTCGATGGTGAAATTTTGAACTATCGCAAAGACGGTACGCCGTTCTGGAACGAACTGACGATTTCCCCGGTGCTGGACGAGCAAGGAAGCCTGACCCACTTCGTCGGGGTCACCCGCGACATCACGGAGCGCAAGCGTGCCGAAGCTGCACGAAGGGCTGAGGAGGAAACACAACAAATCATGGCCAAACGATTGGCCGAGCTTTCGCGGCGACTGGTGCAGGCGCAAGAGCACGCCCGCCATCAGTTGGCGCGAGAGCTGCATGAGTTGACCAGCCCCAACCTGGCTGCCCTGCGCATCAATCTTGCCGTCCTTGAAAGGGTTGAGTCCGCCCAGCGTGTGGAACAGGACTTTGCCGACCGGGTGGCTGACACGCGGGCCCTGATTGACGACACCAACAGCGCCATTCGTGACATCTGTGCCGCCCTGCATTCCACGGCGCTTGAAGGCGGAGGCATGTTAGGCGTGGTGCAAAACTACGCCCAACAGTTTGCAAAACGCTCCGCCACGCAAGTGGTGGTGCACTGTCCCCACGAAGAGGTTTACCTAACACCGGCGCTGGCCCTGCCACTGTTTAGAATCTTGCAAGAAGCGCTGGCCAACTGTGCCAAGCACGCCAAGGCGCAGCGGATTGACATCACGCTTCAGGTCGCGTCACTCCCCATGCAACTGGTGGTGAAGGACGACGGCATCGGCTTTGACCCGGGCCAGACTCCACGCCCTGACAGTGGCATGGGGTTGACCAATATGCAGGAAACAGCGGAGTTTATTGGCGGCACACTGATCATTTTTTCCGAATTCGGGGCAGGTACCACAGTAAGCTTTGTCATGGCCTCGAACCTGCTTGTGAGCGCAACATGACGGTACGCATACTTCTGGTCGATGACCACAAAATGTTTCGCCAGGCGCTGTGCAATCTGCTGCAGTCGGAGGTCGACCTTCAGGTAGTGGGGCAAAGTGGCGACGGCCTGGAGGTGCTTAACCTGGCCCGTGCCACGGCACCCGACCTGGTGTGCATGGACATCAATCTGCCAGGCCTGAGCGGCGTTGCCGCCACACGGGATCTGCTGGCCCTGTTCCCGAAGTTAAAGGTCGTGGCACTCTCGGCACATTTTGAAAAACGCCATGTGCAGGACATGCTCAATGCCGGAGCTTTGGGCTACGTCACCAAGACCGAGGCCAGCGACGAACTGCTCCACGCGATTCGGAGCGTCTGCCAGGGGCGGCGCTATTTGTGCCCTGAGGTTGCACCCCGATTTTTTGGCGAACGCAGTGCCCAACAGCTCCCGACCGTGCTTACTGCAACTGCTCTTGGGCGGCGTGAAGAACAGGTTCTGAAACGGGTGGCCGAGGGTTTAACCTCGGTGCAGATTGCAGACCAGATGAACATAGCCCCGTCCACAGTAGAAGTGCACCGGCGCAACATCATGCGCAAGCTCAATCTGCACAGCGTGGCCGAACTTACGCGCTATGTACTGAGTCGATCCGCACCTGCCGATTAGCTAGTCGCTGTACCGCGGCACAAAAATACCTGTTTTCCTGTATTGGCCGCGTAGACTGCGCTTGCCATAGTGAGGCATGCCCTCAAACGAGCCCACAAACCCATTGCCAGACTTTCAGCCGCGCCTTGCGAAGGCGATTGCGCAGGGTGCCATTCTGGCCAGCTTTCAGCCCATTGTCGACGCCCAGACTCACCACGTTGTGGGCTGCGAAGCAGTGCCATGCTGGCACGATGAGATCTATGGCCATGTGCAGGGTCGCACCTTCATGCCAGTTGCCCAGCGGTTGGGCATGATGGAAGAGCTGGGGCTTCAGGTATGGTCACATGCGCTGGCCTGTCTGCATGCTTGGCACGAGCAGGGCTTTGGCCTGACGCTACTGGGCAATGTTTCACGTCAGGAGTTTCGCGTACAAGACTTCACGATTCGGATGGCAACCGACCTGCGCCGCCTTGGTATGCCCCTGTCCTGCGTGGACCTGGAAATTGCAGAGAACGTGGTCATGGAAGATGGTCCGACTGCCATTGCCCGCTTGACCGCGCTGCGCGAGGCAGGATTTGGCGTGGTAATCGGCGAATTTGGAAGCGGGTATTCCCCATTTTCACAAGGGTTTGGCAAGCCCTCTACCGGCGTGCGCATCGACTCCGCTTTGACGCGCCAGGTGCACCAGCCGGAAGGGGCGGAGCTCATTGAAGCGATTGTCAAAGTCGCCAGAAGCAGCAATCTACAAACCACAGCCGCCAGCGTGGAGAACGCCGAAACGGCTGCCATGCTCACCCTCTTGGGCGTACAACGCCTGCAAGGGTCTTACATTGGCGCGCCTGTGGAACGCCAAGCCTTCGAGAGACTGCTCGCGCAGGACCATCATGCGCCCTAGTCCCAAGTTGCTTCTTCCGGGGGTCTTCGGCGCAGCCATTGCAGAGGCCTTGCTGAAAGATGAAAGAGTGGCCGTCCAGACCGAGTGTGTCCAGGTTGGCAGCGTACCTCCACTCGATCCAAACGAGTTTCTGGATGACCTCAAGAAGACCTATGTCATGAAAGTGCAGCTTGTCGTGCACGCCGGTGGGGCCGCGGCTTCGAAGGCCGACGACGAGATCACGTTTTTTTAGTTAACAAGAGCCCCAAAAGAGGACCCACATGAGCATTGAATGGAAAGATAGCTACTGCGTTGGAGATGCGCGAATTGACCGCCAGCACCAGGACCTGTTTGCCCTGGCCAATGCGATGCTGGTGGCCGCCGATCAGGCGGCAATGCGGCTGTGCGCTATCCGGCTCTACAAGCACGTGCGCGAGCACTTTTCCTACGAAGAAGAACTCATGCAGCGGGTGGGTTACCCGGACTACCGTGAACACACCGCCGCGCACGATGACATGTTGCAAGGGCTCAACGCCATCAGCCACTCCATTGGCAGAAACGCCATTGACCCGGTGGCCGTGACCCGATTCGTGAGCGACTGGGCGCTCGACCACATTCCTAAAGAAGATGCCAAGTTCGCCAGCTACGTCAAGAGCCAGCACGATTCCTAGAACTAGCCGAGCAACAAAAATGGCCAAAACCATCATGATTGTCGATGACTCGGCGTCCATTCGTACCGTAGTCGGGATCGCATTGCGCGGCGCTGGCTACACAGTGATTGAAGCCAAGGACGGGCAGGACGCCATCAACAAGCTGACCGGGCAAAAAGTCAACCTCATCATCAGCGACGTCAACATGCCCATCATGGATGGCATCACGTTTGTGAAGCATGTCAAGCAGATGGCGGCCTACAAGTTCACCCCCATCATTATGTTGACCACCGAGTCCGACGAGTCCAAGAAA
>CAIQBN010000043.1 GCA_903870065.1 uncultured beta proteobacterium
ACCGCCGAAACCCTGCTGCGCCTGGTGCAATCCATCCCCAGCCCAAAAGCCGAGCCCATCAAGCTCTGGCTGGCCAAGGTGGGCTATGAGCGCATGCAGGAGATGGCTGACCCCGCGCTGTCGCTCGACCGTGCCCGCCAGACCTGGCAGCAGCATGGCCGCAGCGACAAGTGGATTCAGCAGCGCATGACCGGGCAGGAAACGCGCAACAAGCTCACCGACTACTGGAGCGAGCACGACATCAAAAAAGGCAGCGAATTCGCCATCCTCACCAACATCATCCACCAGGAATGGTCTGGCGTCAGCGTCAAAGAGCACAAGGACATGAAAGGACTGAGCAGCCACAACCTGCGCGACCACATGAGCGAGGCAGAACTGATTTTTACCGCACTTGCCGAGCTTTCCACCCGACAAATTGCTGAAAGTGTTGACGCGACCGGCATGCCCGAAAATAAAACTGCAGCGAAAGCGGGCGGCCGCATTGCCAGGCAAGCACGCAACCAGTTGGAAAGCCAGACGGGCAAGTCAGTGGTCACCGGTGCCAATTACCTGCCACCAGGTGGGCCAAAGGCAGTGAAAACCGTAAAAGCCATCAAAGCAAGCAAGAAGGCGTGAAGTACTTCCGCAACGAGTAGCCTGTGGTTGAAGTCGAACAAGTCCCCCTGTCCGCCCTGCAACACTGGCACTATTGCCCGCGCCAGTGCGGCCTGATTCACCTGGAGCAGGTGTTTGACGACAACGTGCACACGCTGCGCGGGCAGGCGGTGCATGCCAAGGTAGACCAGCCCGGCGTGGAAACAGCCAAGGGCGTTCGAGTGGAGCGTGCGTTGCCTCTGTGGCATGACGCAATGGGTCTAGTGGGGAAGTCGGATGTAGTTGAGTTTTTGGCCGGTGGCGTGCCTTACCCTGTGGAATACAAACACGGCAGCCGCAATAAGGCGCCTGACATCGCCGCCTGTGACGACATTCAATTGGCCGCCCAAGCAATGTGTCTGCAGGCCATGACCGGCAAGCCCGTCGTTGAGGGTGCTTTGTATTACGCCACTTCCAAGCGCCGGCGGGTGGTCGTCATCACCGCGCAACTGCGTGTCGACGTGGCCCAAGCTGCTGATGCCATTCGCCGCATGTTGGCCAGTGGCGAATTACCCGCGCCGTTGCAGGACGAGCAGGCGACCAGGCGCTGCAAGGCTTGTTCGCTGCTGGAGCGCTGCCAGCCCCAAGCCACGCACGCGGGCCTGATCGCTGCACGAGCCGCGCTGTTCGATCCGGACGCGTAGCGCCTGATAGCGCTGACTGTGAGATTACTCTTTCATGCAACTACTCAATACTTTGTACATCACCACGGCGGACACGTATCTGCGCCTGGACAACGATACGCTGCGCGTGGAGGTAGAGCGCGAGACCAAGCTGCGTGTGCCTCTGCACCACCTGAGTTCTGTTGTGTGTTTTGGCCACACGGGGTTATCGGCACCGCTCATGCACCGGCTTGCCGAAAGCGGCATTGCGCTAGTGCTACTGGATGACAATGGCCGATTCAAGGCCCGACTGGAGGGCGCTGTCACCGGCAATGTGCTGCTTCGGCAGGCACAGTTTCAAAGAGTTGCCAACGCAGCATTTACGCTTGATATCGCGCGAGCCTGCGTAGCGGGAAAGATCAAGAACACCCGACAGGTCTTACAACGCGGCGCCCGCGAGGCAAAAGCCGAAGATGAAGCCAAGGCGCTGACGCGTCTTGCCGACGATCTGGCCGCAGCCCTGCGCGCATTGCCTGAGGTGGCGGACCTTGACAGCCTGCGCGGCGTGGAGGGCGCCGCCGCCCGCCAATACTTCAGTGGAATGAATTTGCTGGTGCGCCCGGAACAACGGGCATCGTTCACGATGGATGGTCGCACGCGCCGCCCGCCGCGCGACCGGCTAAACGCCGTGCTGTCGTGTTTGTATGCCATGTGGATGAACGATTGCCGCTCTGCACTAGAGGCCGCCGGTCTGGACCCGCAGGTTGGTTTTTTGCATGCCCTGCGCCCGGGTCGCGCGGCATTGGCGTTGGATTTGATGGAAGAGTTTCGCCCCTGGGCTGATCGCTTGGCGCTGTCATTGATTAACCGTGGCCAACTAAAGGCTGATGATTTTGTGCTTCGTGAAGGGGGAGGTGTGCTGCTTGAGCCCGAAGCGCGAAAGGTCGTGGTGGTGGCTTATCAGGAACGAAAGAGAGATGAAATTGGTCACCCACTGCTGGCACAAACCCTTCCCTTGGGACTGGTGCCACTGGTTCAGGCGCGTCTGATGGCGCGTGCCTTGCGTGAAGACGGCGCGCCATATGTGCCTTTTGTGGGGAGGTAGGTACTTATGCTGGTGCTTGTTTGTTACGACGTGAGTACTGAATCCAGGGAGGGTCGACGTCGGTTGCGCAGAGTTGCAAGGGTTTGCGAAAGCACGGGGCAACGGGTGCAGAAATCGGTGTTTGAATGTCAATTGGACGTGGCGCAATTTGAAACCTTGGAGCGCGATTTGTTAGCGGAGATTGATCCGGCGAAAGATTGCCTGCGACTTTATCGAATGCCCAGCACACGCGGTTTTGAAGTCTTGGAGCACGGCGTTTTCAAGGCTGTGGATTTTGATGGCCCGTTGGTGCTTTGACGCCACATTGCTTGTGTGAAAAGAATATGCGCTATGTGGTAACGTAATTTACGCGAACCTCAAGTGGCGGCAAATTTGCCTAGAGGTTCGCGCTCTTCCTAAGCCTTTGATTTAAATGATGAATTTGAGTAATTGGACGCAAATCTTCAGCGCAGCTCCAGTCAAAAACGACGGTTCGCGCAAAGTTGCGAAAAAGTTCTTGAATTTCATCGCCTTCAAGGCGAAGGGGTTCGCCCGGCAGAAATGCCGGGTGTGGATTGAAACGTAATAAACCTCGCTGGTGGCCACCCAGCTCACGGGTTCGCCCGGCAGAAATGCCGGGTGTGGATTGAAACGTTGACAAGGGCGGCCTGGGCGCTGGCGTGCATGACGTTCGCCCGGCAGAAATGCCGGGTGTGGATTGAAAC
>CAIQBN010000044.1 GCA_903870065.1 uncultured beta proteobacterium
AAGGCCCACATCAGAGACCGATTCATCGGGACCGTGCCCGCTGGACTCCAGCGAAAGGGCATTGCCAGTTTCTGCCCGGTAAAAACTAGGCAGCGACGTGTGAGTGCACGGTCAATCACCGGCTCGTACAACTACTGGTCGTCCTCAGAGTACTCCACGACGAACTCGTGGAACCAGAACTGGAACTCGGGCAATCCCGGCAACCAGAACAACAACAACAAGACGAATGCCAACTATGTGCGGGCTGTCAGGCGAGGAAGAACAATGGAAGCAGCGCAGTGTGATGTAACTGTCTCGGAGCTTTTTCAGGCGTACTTTGACTGCCGTAAGACCAAGCGCAACACCTGCAACGCGCTGGCCTTTGAGCAAAGCCTTGAGCGCAACCTGATGGACTTGTATTACGAGCTGCACGACGGCAGCTACAAGCTGGGGCGCTCGATCTGCTTTGTGGTGGAGTACCCCAAGGTGCGTGAAGTGTGGGCCGCAGACTTTAGAGACCGTATCGTGCACCACCTGCTGTACAACCGCATCAGCGAGCGTTTTTACAAGCGCTTCATTCACGATAGCTACGCCTGCATCCACGGCAAGGGTGCATTGCACGCGGTGGACCGGCTTGAACACTTCATGCGCGCAGCCAGCCAGAACTACGCCGTGCCCACCTTTTACCTGAAGGTGGACGTTGCCAACTTCTTTGTCAGCATCCAGAAACCCATTCTGGACGCACTGCTGGCCCGCCACGTTACCGAGCCCTGGTGGCTGGCGCTGACCCGCATCATCCTGCACCACAACCCTACCGACAACGTCAAAGTGCGCAGCAGCGGTGCCCTGATGCGCAAGGTGCCTGCGCACAAGAGCCTGTTCAATTCAGACGGTGCCGGCCTGCCCATTGGCAACCTGTCGAGCCAGTTCTTTGCCAACGTGTACCTGGACCCGTTTGACCAGTACGCCAAGCACCAACTCAAGGCCAGCAAGTTTGTGCGTTACGTGGACGACATCGTGGTGCTGGGCCAAGACAGTTCAGCTTTGTTCGACATGGCGCATTACATGGACGACTTTCTGCAAAGCAAGCTGGCACTCAGGCTGCACCCGCGCAAGACCGACATCAACCGCATCGAGCGTGGCATCAACTTCCTGGGCTACGTGGTGCGCCCACACGCCCGCTACGTGCGCCGCAGCACCTTGCACAACGCGCACAGCAAAATCGTCACTGCCGGGCGCGACGCCGATCCGCACCAGGTGCAGGCCACAGCCAACAGCTACTTTGGCCTGATGCGCCACGCCAATGCCTGGCGTGAGCGCCAGCGCTTCACCCAAACCCTGCGCAGCCACGGCCACCGCGTGCGCTCCGACCTGACCCGCGTCATTGTTTAACCCGGAATCACCTATGAAATACCTCAAATTCACCTATGTCGATGCCCAGACCGGCATCAGCATTGCCGCCCAACCCGCTACCAACGGACCCAAGTTCCCGCCCGTGGTGGGCCTCAGTTTCGTGTGGGCGCGTGAGTCAGCCTACCCAACCGATGTACCGCAGTTCTTTGGCACCTGCCCGGATGACGCTGACACACAGATCGACGGCGTGCTGGGCATCTTTGGGCAAGCG
>CAIQBN010000045.1 GCA_903870065.1 uncultured beta proteobacterium
AAGGCCCACATCAGAGACCGATTCATCGGGACCGTGCCCGCTGGACTCCAGCGAAAGGGCATTGCCAGTTTCTGCCCGGTAAAAACTAGGCAGCGACGTGTGAGTGCACGGTCAATCACCGGCTCGTACAACTACTGGTCGGCGTCGGAGTACTCCACGACGAACTCGTGGAACCAGAACTGGAACTCGGGCAATCCCGGCAACCAGAACAACAACAATAAGACGAATGCCAACTATGTACGGGCTGTCAGGCGAGGAAGAACAATGGAAGCAGCGCAGTGTGATGTAACTGTCTCGGAGCTTTTTCAGGCGTACTTCGACTGCCGAAAAGCCAAACGCAACACCTGCAACGCACTGGCTTTTGAGCAGCGCCTGGAGCGCAACCTGATGGACCTGTATTACGAGCTGCACGATGGCAGCTACAAGCCGGGGCGCTCGATCTGTTTTGTTGTGGAATACCCCAAGGTGCGTGAAGTGTGGGCCGCAGACTTTAGAGACCGTATCGTGCACCACCTGCTGTACAACCGCATCAGCGAGCGTTTTTACAAGCGATTCATTCACGACAGCTACGCCTGCATACCCGGCAAAGGTGCCTTGCACGCGGTGGACCGGCTTGAACACTTCATGCGCTCAAGCAGCCAGAACTATGCCGTTCCCACGTTCTACCTCAAGGTGGACGTTGCCAACTTCTTTGTCAGCATCCAGAAACCCATTCTGGACGCGCTGCTGGCTCGCCACGTTACCGAGCCCTGGTGGCTGGCCTTGACCCGCATCATCCTGCACCACAACCCAACCGATAACGTCAAGGTGCGATCCAGCGGTGCCCTGATGCGCAAGGTGCCTGCGCACAAGAGCCTGTTCAATTCAGACGGCGCTGGCCTGCCCATTGGCAACCTCTCAAGCCAGTTCTTTGCCAACGTGTACCTGGACCCGTTTGACCAGTACGCCAAGCACCAACTCAAGGCCGGCAAGTTCGTGCGTTACGTGGACGACATCGTGGTGCTGGGCCAAGACAGTTCGGCCCTGTTCGACATGGCGCATTACATGGACGACTTTCTGGAAAGCAAGCTGGCACTCAGGCTGCACCCGCGCAAAACCGACATCAACCGCATCGAGCGTGGCATCAACTTCCTGGGCTACGTGGTACGCCCTCACGCCCGCTACGTGCGCCGCAGCACTCTGCACAACGCACACAGCAAGATCGCCACCGCCGGGCGCGACGCTGATCCGCACCAGGTACAGGCCACAGCCAACAGTTATTTTGGCCTGATGCGCCACGCCAATGCCTGGCGCGAGCGCCAGCGCTTTACCCAAACCCTGCGCAGCCACGGCCACCGCGTGCGCTCCGACCTGACCCGCGTCATTGTTTAACCGAGAAAACCATGAAATACCTCAAATTCACCTACGTCGATGCCGGCACCGGCATCAGCATTGCCGCCCAACCCGCGCAAAACGGCCCGAAGTTCCCGCCCGTGGTGGGCCTCAGTTTCGTGTGGGCGCGTGAGTCAGCCTACCCAACCGATGTACCGCAGTTCTTTGGCACCTGCCCGGATGACGCTGACACACAGATCGACGGCGTGCTGGGCATCTTTGGGCAAGCG
>CAIQBN010000046.1 GCA_903870065.1 uncultured beta proteobacterium
CTATTCACAATGTCAGAAGCTCATCAATTAGCGCGTCAATCCCGATGCGGAAACAACTGACTGGAGAGCCCGTCGCGGGAAAACTGCACACCGGGTTCGGAGGGAGGGGACGGCCAAAATCGTTCCCTACCCCTATCGACCGGGCAGACCATGGCCGCTTCTACCAGTTCCTGAAGGAAATTTGCCGTTTTCCCCGTTCCCTGACCTGTGAACTGCGCATGCTCACCCTGAGCCGGGTGTCATTCTGGGTGCGCCTTGATGCCAGCGCCGACCAAAACCCAGTGGGTGAGCCGGTGTTTCGGATGGCGATTATCGATATTGACGCCATCAAGCGCTCCGAGGAAAGCCTCTCCATTGCGGCGACCTCCTTCGAGACCCGCGTGGGCAAGTTGGTTACCAGTGCGGACCAAGTGATTTTGCGGGTCAACCAGGCCTTTACCACCATCACCGGTTACACCGAGCAGGAAGTACTTGGCAAAACGCCGTCGCTGTTGAAATCGGGCCGGCATGGCGACGCTTTTTATGCGACGATTTTTGACAGTATTGCCCGCACTGGCGCTTGGCGCGGGGAGATCTGGAACCGCAACAAGAAGGGCGAAATTCACCCGCAGTGGATGGATATTCACTCCGTCAAGGATAAGGACGAGCGCATCACCCACTATGTAGGCAGCTTTGGTGATATCTCGGAAACCGTGGCCTTGCGTACCAGCGCCGCAGCCGCCAGTGAGCGTTTGCAGGCGCTGTTTGACAGTGCAATCAACAGCATTTTGCTGACAGATGATGCGGGTCATTACCTGGACGCCAACCCTGCCGCCTGCCGCCTGCTGGGTTACACGCGTGACGAGCTGCATTCAGAATCAATGAATCCCTTGCTGATAAACCTGCTGGGTTACACGCGTGACGAGCTGCTGACCTTCAAAGTTGCCGACCTGATGTTGCCGGCAATGCCAGACCCTTCTATGCAACCTACTGGCCTGTGGCACCACTTTATGGATTCCGGACGTCAGACAGGGCGCGCCTCCATGCTTCACCGGGATGGGCACCTGGTCATTGTCGAATATGCCGCTGTGTCGAACATTCAGCCGGGTGTGCATCTGAGTGTGCTTTCTGATGTGACAAACCAGGTTAAGGCCCAAGCGGCATTGGTGGACCTGCAGCAACGCCTGCAGAGTTTTAGTGTGCGCCAGATCGAAGAGTTTGACCACCTGCGTGGTGAACTGGCGCGTGACTTGCACGATGGTCTGGGCCAGAACCTGACAGCACTCAAGCTGGAGATTGACTTGATAGCAGGTGGTGTGCCGGATGCAGCGCAACGCATGCACAGGCTGGTACGGGAAAGCTTTGCGACTATGCGCGACGTGAGCCGGGCGCTGCGCCCGGTGACGTTGGAGCTGGGCCTGGCAACGGCTCTGCGGGTCATGGCGAAGGAATTGTCGATGCGCTCTGATCTGGACATTGCAGTGCAGGTGTCGCCAGAGTTGCCGTCACTGTCGGTTTCGAGCGAGCTGGCCATGTACCGAATTGCCCAGGAAGCCTTGTCTAACGCCACCAACCACGCCCGCGCCAGCACCATTGCGTTGAACCTGGGTTTTGAAAATGGCCGTTATGCGTTGGATGTTTTTGACAATGGCCAGGGTTTTGATGCCGATGACAACACCGCCCATCGTGGCCTGGGTCTGGTCGGCATGGCCGAGCGGGTGCGGCTGATTGGCGGCGAATTCAGGCTCGTCACGGCGCCTGGCTGCGGTACCCGCATCCAGGTCTGGCTGAACGACCCCGTGATGCGGAGCATGGGATGATTCAGATCCTGATTTGTGAGGACCACGACATGGTGCGCACCGGGCTGGTGCGTGCCTTGCAAGCTGACCGCTTGTTCCAGGTCGTGGGCGAGGCCTCGAGCGCCGAGCAATTGCTGCGCCAGCTGCGAGACGGCACGCCAGCAGAGCTCTTGTTGCTGGACCTGAATCTGGGTCACAGCGGGCTGTCAGCTGGCATCGACCTGATTGCCCAGGTGGTAGCCCTGCATCCTGCGCTGCACATATTGGTGGTGTCCATGCACGACGAACCGGAAGTCGTGAAGCGTGCGCTGGAAGCTGGTGCAAAGGGCTACGTTACCAAGGACAGTGCCATAAGCGTTCTGGTCGAAGCGATTTTTCATCTGCACCAGGGCCGTCGGTTTCTTGATCCTGCCCTGGTGGAGGCGTTAGTCGTCAAATCCAGGAAAAGCAGCAGCGAACCATTTGACGCCGGCTTGACCAAGCGCGAGCGCGAGGTGATGCGCATGCTGGTCAACGGCCAGCGGGTGAGCGATATTGCGCTGGAGATGGGTTTGAGTGTCAAGACCGTCAGCACACACAAAATCCGACTGATGGAAAAGCTCAATGTCAGTAACAACGCCGATCTGATCAAGCTCGGCATTCGCCACCATCTGGTAGCCAATTAGTCCTGTGGGCATAACGCATAGCTGTGCAATCGCGCTTGTCTGGCGTCGGCATTTGTGTGCACTGACCGGGCCACAGATTTCACCAATGTGGCTTATGCGAGCCCTCTGCGCGGCGCCAGCGCTTCTTCCTTGATCGGCAAGTGAATGAGTGCTGCGCCCACGGCCAGCAGGATGTCGGCGTACCAGATCCAGTTGTAGCTGCCGATCGCGTCAAACACTTTGCCGCCCAAGTAGGCGCCCAGGAAGCCGCCCACCTGGTGCGTCAGCATCACCAGACCGAACAGGGTGGCCATATGGGCGGTGCCAAAAAACTTGGCCACCAAACCGGCTGTTGGTGGCACGGTGGACAAAAAGCTCACGCCCATGACAGCGGCAAACACCAGCACTACAGGCCCGGTCTTGGGCGCCAGCAAAAAGACCAACACCGCTATGGCGCGAACGCTGTAGACCAGCGACAGCAGCGACTTCATTCGCCAGCGGCCCACGGCCCAGCCCATGGCGATGCTGCCCACGATGTTGAACAAGCCCAAAATGCCCAGTGCCCAGGCACCCCACTGTGTGGGCAGGCCGCAGGCGGCCACGACACCTGGCAAGTGCGTGGCCAAAAACGCGACATGGAAACCGCAGACAAAAAAGCCCGCCGCCAACAGCAGAAAACTTGGTGTGCGCAGCGCCAGTCGCACCGCGTCACCCGTGCCCATGGACTTGACGCCGGGCGCCGCCATTTGCACGCTGTTGCCCTTGAGGAAGTAGGCCGCCGGCAGCGCCAGCAGCACCAGGCAGGCCATCACCTGCATGGCATTGCCCCAGCCCACGCTCACCATCAAGGCACCGGCAATGGGTGCCATCAAAAACTGACCAAAGGAGCCGCCCGCATTCACGATGCCCGAGGCCATGCCGCGTTGGTTGACGGGCAGCAAGCGCGCAGTCGCCGCCATCAGAACGGCCGGGCCCGCCATGCCCGCGCCACCGGCGCCCAATACACCAATGGCAAAGATCAGGCCTGCCGTGCTCGTCATGAATGGCGTGATAAAGGTGCCCAAGGCCACCAATGCAATGCCGAGCAACAAC
>CAIQBN010000047.1 GCA_903870065.1 uncultured beta proteobacterium
TTCAACAAGGTGGCACCTTACTACTACTATCCCGGATGGTGGGAGGGCGGCCCCCAGCTCGATTTGTTCGTCAACCAAAAGGCCTATGACTCCCTGTCGGCTGAGAACAAGGCCATTGTCGAATGCGCTGCAGCCTTCGCACATACCGAAATGCAGGCCAAGTACGATTCACGCAATCCAAAGGCGCTCAAGGAATTGGTGGGCAGCAAGACCAAAGTCTTGCCATTCCCCAAAGACATCATGGATGTGTCGTTCAAGCACTCGATGGACCTGTATGCCGAAGTGAGCGCCAAAAATGCCAACTTCAAAAAGGTCTACGACGATTACTCGAACTTCCGCAAAGACGCCAACCTGTGGTTCCGTTTCACAGAAATGCGCTTTGACCAATTCATGCAAGCGCAGAAGCTGTAATCAGGTTTCGGCTCAAGCAATCAAAAAACCCGCCTCAGGCGGGTTTTTTGCGAGTGTATCGATTCCTCTTATGTCGCGTGAATATGAATCAATGCTATCAGTAATGTAGCTTCAAGCCTATATTTCACGAGGGCTAGTTCGTGTGACATATGGGGAAGGTGCAGGGTGGGGGCTGGTTACGGTTCACCTATTGGTAGGGCGGGGTGCGCGATTTGAACTGGTGTTACCCATCAAGGCACCATCGGTTTTGCAGCAACACGCTTTTGACTGAACTTGATCCAGATCAGATTGAATCTACTGAGAACGTGTTCGTATAGAGTAAATCTGGCGTAACGCTGCAATGGGCGCCGCAAATATCTATGGCTTAGTTCCCATTACTCTGGAGGTGGCAACGTGAATATTTGTCGCACCTGGTCGATGTCTGCGGTTGTGTCGATTGTGTTACTGATCACCGGCGTGGCGTTTCCAGCTTTCGCCGAAGAGTACTATGACCGTTACGGATTAACCCCTGCCTCCGCTGCGCTGGATCTGGGGACCCAGCCGCTGGGTTATCCCAATGGGGTCATCAGTTCGGTCATGCAGCGCGACCGTCTACTCAAGGCGGCACTTGCTGGAGTTGGGCACCCATTGACCGCGCACGCTTTCAGAAGGGGCGCCGACATGGTGGCATTGCTGGCTGATCAGCGCCTTGAAGCGGGTTTACTAGGCGACATGCCAACCATACTTGCTGCCGCTACTGGCGATGTCTGGATCGTCGGGCTCGTCAAGCAGACCTCGACGGCCATTGTGTCCAATGGCAACACACGGGTTGCGGAACTGGCGGGCAAGCGTTTGGGCTATGTGCCGCTTTCCAGTGCGCATCAAACGCTGCTGCAAGGATTGGCCAGTGTCGAACTGGGGGAGGGCGATGTGCGTCTCGTGCCCTTGGGTATTGAACAGATGCCTGAAGCGCTAGCTCGGGGCGAGATTGACGCCTTCGCAGCCTGGGAACCCGCTCCTTCCGTTGCGCTTGCCAATAGCAGTAAAAACCACATTGTGTTTCGTGGCCTGAGTGCAGACTATCTTGTGTTGTCGCGTGCGTTTGAGAAGCACTCACCCGAGGCAGCGCGCATCCTTGTTGCCGGATTTGTGCGGGCCATTGAATGGATGCGCCGTTCCCAGAGAAACGTGGAGACAGCGGCCCGTTGGGTTCGACTGGATGGCGAGAGCCTGTCCGGAAAATTACCAGCAGCCACGGTTGAGCAGATTGTGACCATTACCAGGCGTGACATACTGAATGTGCCTTCGGCGCCAGTCATTCTGACTGCGCCAAATACACCGTCACCCCTCAAAGGTGAATTTGAGTTCCTGCGCAGTCAAAGCAAACTTCCCATCAAAGCCAGTTGGGACCACGTCGCCACTGCACTGCGCTACGAAGGGTTGGCTAAGGTGCTGAAAGAACCACGCACCTATGCGGTCCACGTGTTTGATTACGAGCAATGAATAGGCCGCATTGGCGCCAGATCGCGATTTCGACTCGGGTTGCGCTGTATTTTGGCGCCTTGTTGCTGGCAGCCATGGGCACGCTGGCACTGCTGTGGTACACGGGATTGCCAGCCATTGGCCTCATCGGGGCCAGTGATCAACGCCTGTCAGAGGCAACTCAAGTACTGGAACTCTCGGCTGATCGGCAGCGCGACGGCATACGCGCCGCGATTGAGGCACGCCGGGGTGACGTGTTGATCCTGGGGGAAAACAAAGTCATAGCCGGGCAACTACAAGAGCGAGACGGGGACCTGCAGCGCAACGTGGAGCGTGTGTTTGATCGCCTTCAACGCGCGTACCCGGATAGCTACCTTGGCATGCAGGTACTAAACCCCCAAACCGGCACCATTCTGGGCTCCAGCGACCCGTTGCAAATGGGAAAGGTTTTTCCTGATGTTTCGTTGGTTGAACGTGCCGGCCTGACTGGTGTGACCGAGTTGGTTGAACAAGTCGCGCTGGTGCCGGGACAGGGCCCAACCCTGGCTATTCTGCGCCAGATCCACGCGCCTGACGTAGATGGCTACCCGAGTGGCAGAGTGGATGGCATTTTGGTTGCATATCTGGACCTCAGCGTTCTTCTGGGCAAAGGCATACCTCCCGATCAGAATGGCCCAGGTGCCGGCGGGGTGTCCCTGATCTTTGATCAGCAGGGGCAAGTTCTTGCGCGTTTTCCCCAGGGTGCACATTCCGATGCACTTTTTCGCCGTGATGTTCATATTGCCAACGGGTTTGAGGGAACAGTGGGCTTGGGTGATGACCGTGGCGACGAAGTGGTGGCGGTGTACCGTCACTTGCCATTGAGTGGCGCGCACGGCTGGACGCTAGTTCATTACCAGACGCGCCAACAGATGCTGGGTGGGCTCAACCACAGCGCGCAAATGCTCATGCTCGCGGGATTGTTGATGACCGCATTGGGTTTGGTCATGACGGGACTGGCTGCACGCCACCTGATGCGGCCAATGGCGACGCTGGCAGGCGTTGCCCGCCGTTTTGGCAGCGGCGAGCAAGCGCAGCGCATGCCAATGCGGGCCTTGCGCGGCCGCGAATTGCTGGAGGTGGCTGATGCCTTCAACACCATGGCCAGCCAGATCGAGCAGTCACACGTGGCGCTGGAGGCGCGGGTGGCAGAGCGCACGTCCGAATTGCAGCGCTCCAATGCCGAGCTTGAAATGTTTGCCTACGCTGCATCCCATGACCTGCAGGAGCCATTGCGTTCGGTCAGCAGTTGCGTGCAATTGCTGCAAAAGCGCTATGCCGGTGCGATCGACGCCCGTGCTGACGAGTTCATTGCCCACGCGGTGGGAGGCAGCCAACGCATGCAGGCCATGATTGACGATCTGCTGACCTATTCCCGGGTGGGCGCAGCAGGCAAGATGCAGGCAACGACGGACAGCACGCTGGCGCTGGAAGCAGCCTGCGCCAACCTGTCCAGCGCCATCACCCAAAGCGCGGGCGAAATTACGCACGATCCATTGCCGACTGTGTATGCCGATGCCGGTCAATTGACACAACTGTTTCAGAACCTTGTGGGCAATGCGCTGAAATTTCGCGGCGAGCGACCCGCCAAGGTACACGTGGCTTCACATTGCGATGGTCGGGAATGGGTGTTTTCAGTGGCGGATCAAGGCATTGGGATTGAGCCGCAATACTTCGAGCGCATTTTTCGCTTGTTTCAGCGCCTCCATACGCGGCAGGAGTATTCCGGAACCGGAATTGGGCTCACAATCTGTCAAAAAATTGTGCAGCGCCATGGTGGAAGAATTTGGGTGGAGTCCGTTGCAGGCACGGGGTCCACTTTCTTCTTCACACTTCTGGTGCACGAGGAAACGCGTAGTGAGACACCACTGTCAGAACCGGCAACAAGCCCACCATCAACACCAGGGAGATTGACATGAGTACGCAGCCAATTGTGGTTCTGGTCGCCGAGGACAACCCGACGGACGTCATGATCATGCGTGAGGCACTGGCCAGCGCCAAGGTCCGCCTCGAGATGCATGTGGTGACTGATGGCGTGTATGCGCTGGAGTTTTTGCGTCGCATGGGGGCACATGCACAGGCACCGCGCCCGAACCTGATCTTGCTGGACTTGAATATGCCACGCAAAAACGGCCACGAAGTATTGGCTGAAATAAAGGCCGACGAATCCCTGCGGCGCATTCCGGTGGTCATGCTCACCACATCACAAGCCGAAGAGGATCTGGCTCGCGCCTACGCCAACCATGTGAACTGCTATATCCGCAAGCCGGTGGACTTTGAGCGCTTTGCAGAGGTGGTTCGCAGCATTGAAGACTTCTGGTTCGCGGTGGTGACCCTGCCGCAAGAGTAAGCCGATGAACCAACCCGTATTTCGCGTCCTGCTGGTCGAAGACAACCCGACAGACGCACTACTGGCTCAGGATGAACTGGAAAGTACCAGCCGAGAGTTGTTCAATGTGGTTTCGGTAGTGCGTCTGCAAGCTGCGTTGGAACAATTGACCGCGCAATCCTTTGATGCCGTGCTACTTGATCTGAACCTGCCGGACAGCGAAGGGCTGGACACCTTCAGGCGAGTATCTGCGCAGGCACCGCTGGTGCCGGTGCTGGTGCTGTCGCACCATGCAGACGAGCAGCTCGCGCTGGACGCCGTGCAGGCTGGAGCACAAGACTACTTGGTCAAGGGGCAGGCACAGGGGGTTTTAGTGCGCGCCGTGCGTTATGCCATTGAGCGTTCGCGCTCAGAGCAGGCCTTGCTGGCCAGCGAGAGTAGTCTGGCAAGGGCGCAGGCGGACGCCAAAATTGGCAGCTGGCAACGTAACCTTGTCAAGCACACCGTCATTTGGTCAACGGAAATGTACCGTCTGTTTGGGAGGGATCCTGCACTGGGGCCACCTAGTTTTGAGACATTTGTGGGCTACCTTCATCCCGATGACCGCCGTGACTTTGTGCGCATCAGTCGTCAGTCCATTGC
Organism: uncultured beta proteobacterium; assembly: GCA_903870065.1. Lineage (GTDB taxonomy): Bacteria > Pseudomonadota > Gammaproteobacteria > Burkholderiales > Burkholderiaceae_C > Allorhodoferax. The sequence continues at coordinate 4,883 of CAIQBN010000047.1, forward strand.
CGAACGCAGTCCCCGCTATAGCCTGGACTTTCGCTTACCGCAGGCGGATGGCAGCATGTGCTGGGTTGAGGCAAGAAGCGAACTGGTGCTGGACGCCAAGGGGCAACCAGCAGCACTCAGGGGCACGGCGCAGGACATTACCGATCGCAAGTGGTTAGAGGAGACCCTGCGGTTTTTGGCGCAAAGCAGTGGCCTAGGCGATGAGGCAGGTTTTTTCAGACCCCTGGCACGTTTCCTGGCCGGTGCCTTGCATGCCGACTACATCTGCATCGACCGGTTGGTCGACAACTCCCTCAAAGCCCAGACGCTGGCCGTTTGGTTTGATGGCAAGTTTGACGACAATCTGGAATACCACCTGCAAGACACCCCCTGTGGTGCAGTTGTGGGTCAGCAGATTTGCGTATTTCCCTGTGGCGTGCGCGACAGGTTTCCTAATGATGCAGCGTTGCAGGCCCTGCAGGCAGAGGGTTACGTGGGAGTGACATTGTGGAGTAGCGCAGGCACGCCCATTGGCTTGATTGCCGCCATCAGCCGGCGACCACTTGCCAACCTGCTTCAGAACGAGGCCATACTCAAACTGGTCGCGGTCCGTGCGGCCAGCGAGCTTGAGCGCGAGTCGGCCCTGCTGGCGCTTCGTGAAAGTGAAGCACGCTGGCAGTTTGCCTTGCAGGGCGCGGACGATGGTGTGTGGGACTGGAACTATCAGGCTGGCACGGCATACTTCTCTCCACGCTGGAAATCGATGCTAGGGCACACCGATGCGGAAGTTGGCACGTCGGCTGATGAGTGGGTCAAACGGGTACACCCTGACGATTTGCCCGGCGTAATGGCCACCATGCAAGAACACATTGACGGCAAGACCGCGTCAGCCGTGATTGATCACCGGTTGTTGTGCAAGGATGGCCGTTGGATCTGGGTGGTGGGTCGAGGTATGGTCATCAGCCGCGACATGGCAGGCAAGCCCCTGCGCTTAGTGGGTACCAATCGGGACATCACTGAGCGCAAGCTGCTCGAAACTCAGAGCCAGCGCGTGGCGGCGCGCAACGCATTGATTCTGGTTACTGCGCTGGATGGTTTCTGGTTGGTCAAACCAGATGGACAACTGTGCGATGTGAATGCCCGGGCTTGCGACATGCTGGGCTACACGCGCGAGGAGATGCTGGCTCTTCATATCGGAGATGTTGATGTCCTTGATGCGCCTGAAGTAGTCGCGGCGCGCATTCGCGAGATTGAACTGACCGGGGGCATACGGTTTGAGTCGCGACATCGCTGCAAAGACGGGCGCATTCTGGATGTTGAGCTGTCCGCACGGCAATTGAGGGAAGAGGGGCTGATCGCCGTCTTTGTGCACGACATAACCCAACGCAAGCAGGCTGAACAGTCGTTGGCGCAGTCGGAGCAGCGCTTTCGTGACATGGTCAATACGACGGACGGCATCGTGTGGGAAGCAGATGCCCAGACATTTTGCTTTACTTTTATCAGCCGCAAGGCTGAAGAGCTCCTCGGTTTCACGACGCAGGAGTGGCTGGAACCCGGGTTCTGGGTAGAACACCTGCACCCTGAAGACAAGGAATGGGCACCCCAATACTGCGCCTCGTGCACGGGGCGGCTTGAGCCGCATAATTTTGACTACCGCTTTGTTGCCAAAAATGGGCACACCGTGTGGCTGCAAGATATCGTGACGGTTGTGGCTGAGCAGGGCGTGCCGCGGTGGTTGCGCGGCATCATGATCGACATCACCGAACGCAA
>CAIQBN010000048.1 GCA_903870065.1 uncultured beta proteobacterium
AGACCGAACTTATCGGCACGGCTCATCACAATGGTGTAGGCGGTGGGCACGTCGATACCGGTTTCAATGATGGAGGAACACAGCAGCAGGTTGTAGCGCTGGGCAATGAAGTCGCGCATCACGCGCTCCAACTCGCGCTCGGGCATCTGGCCGTGGGCCACGGCAATGCGTGCCTCGGGCAGCAGTTCTTCCAGCTTGGCTCGGCGGTTTTCAATCGTTTCCACCTCGTTGTGCAAGAAGTAAATCTGGCCGCCGCGCTTCAATTCACGCAGGACGGCCTCGCGGATTACCCCATTACCTTCTGTGCGCACAAAGGTTTTGATGGCCAGGCGGCGTTGCGGTGCGGTGGCAATCACGCTCAGGTCGCGCAGTCCTTCCAGCGCCATACCCATGGTACGGGGGATGGGTGTCGCGGTGAGTGTCAGCACATCCACTTCGGCGCGCAGGGCCTTCATCTGCTCCTTGTGGCGCACGCCAAAGCGATGTTCCTCATCGATGATGAGCAGACCCAGGTTCTTGAAATGCGTGTCCTGACTGAGCAGCTTGTGGGTGCCGACCACGATGTCCACCGTGCCGTCAAGCACGCCCTTGAGCGCCAGGTTAATTTCCTTGGTCGACCGGAAACGGCTCATCTCCGCCACCTTGACCGGCCATTTGGCAAAGCGGTCGGAGATGGTCTGGAAATGCTGCTCGGCCAGCAGTGTGGTCGGGGCCAAAATCGCCACCTGCTTGCCACCGGTCACGGCGATAAATGCCGCGCGTAGCGCGACCTCGGTCTTGCCAAAGCCCACATCGCCGCAGACTAGCCGGTCCATGGGACGGGGGCTGACCATGTCCTGGATCACGCAATGGATAGCTGCCTTCTGGTCGGCTGTTTCTTCAAAGCCAAAGTCATTGGCAAAGGTTTCGTAGTCGTTGGCCGAATAGCGGAAGGCGTGACCTTCGCGCGCCGCGCGGCGGGCGTAGATGTTGAGCAGCTCAGCGGCCGAGTCGCGCACCTGCTCGGCGGCGCGGCGCTTGGCTTTTTCCCATTGACCGCTGCCCAGCTTGTGAAGTGGGGCCTCGTCGGCGCTGACGCCCGTGTAGCGGCTAATCAGTTGCAACTGGCTTACCGGCACGTAAAGCGTCGCCTTGTCTGCGTATTCCAGGTGTAAAAATTCTTGCAGCTCAGGCTCGCCGTTGGCCAGCTTGTTGCCCAGGTCGAGATTGATCAGGCCACGGTAGCGGCCAATGCCATGCTGTGAGTGCACCACCGGGTCGCCGACCTTGAGTTCGCTCAGGTCTTTGATTAGCGCCTCGACGTCACTGACTTGTTCCTGCTTCTTGCGCCGGCGTGTCGTGGGTGCGCTGGCAAAAAGTTCGGTCTCGGTAATGAAGTCAATACCGCCGCCATGCGCACCGGTTGTTTCCAGCCAGCTAAACCCGACACTCAAGGGCGCAGTAACTATGCCAAATTTTTCGTCGCTGGTCTGGAAGTCCAGAAGCGAGTCAAAGGCCGGCGGGTTGACTCCACTGGCGCGTAAAAAATCCAGCAGGCTCTCACGGCGGCCATCGCTCTCAGCCAGTACCAGTATGCGGTGCTGGGTGTTGCGTGCATGGTTCTTCAGACGAACCAGCGGGTCTTCACTGCCGCGCTCAGCGGCCAGCGGAGGCAGGCTTTCCAGCTCTGCATAGGCTGTGGCACTGCCTCGCGGGTGTGCAGCATCCTCAGGTTCTACTAGACCGAAAGGACGAATCGCTAACTGGGCATACGCATTGGCGCGGGCATAAAACTGCTCGATACCCAGAAAAAGCGCCTCGGGCGGCAATGCGGGTCGTTCAGGGTCACCCTGTACCAGGCGGTAGCGGTCCCTGGTGTCCTGCCAGAAGCGCTGAAAGGCCGGCTCCAAGTCGCCGTGCAGCACTACTGTGGCGTCGGGGCCAAGGTAGTCAAACACGGTGGCGGTTTCTTCAAAGAACAGCGGCAGGTAGTACTCAATGCCGGCCGTGGCCACCCCTGCACCAATGTCTTTGTAGATCCGGCTCTTGGTCGGGTCACCCTCCAGCAGTTCGCGCCAGCGGCCGCGAAACTTGGCGCGCGCATCGTCGTCCATGGGGAACTCGCGCCCGGGCAGCAGTCGCACCTCGGGAACCGGGTACAGGCTGCGCTGGCTGTCCGGGTCGAAGGTGCGGATGCTGTCGATCTCGTCGTCGAACAGGTCGACACGGTAGGGAACAGGCGAGCCCATGGGGAACAGGTCGATCAGGCCACCGCGCACTGCATATTCTCCAGGGCTGACCACCTGAGTTACGTGGCTGTAGCCGGCCAGGGTGAGCTGGGCCTTGAGCTTGGCTTCATCGAGCTTTTGCTTGACCTTGAATTCAAATGTGTAGCCAGCCAGAAAGCTCGGTGGCGCAAGACGGTACAGCGCGGTCGTGGCGGGTACGATAACCACGTCCGCACCCGTGTCCTTGTTGCGTTGGCTGATGCGCCACAGTGTGGCTAGACGCTCACTGATCAGGTCCTGGTGGGGCGAAAACGTGTCGTAAGGCAGGGTCTCCCAATCTGGGAACAGGGCGCAGCGCAGGGTTGGGGCAAAGAAGCTAATTTCGTCGATGAGACGCTGCGCGTCGTTGGCGTCGGCGGTGACCACGGTCATCGGCTTGCCAGCCTTCTTTTCACGCTCGCCCAGGCTGGCCAACAACATCGCGTCGGCAGAACCGATGGGGCGCGGCAGGGTGAAGCGTTTGCCGACGGCTAATTTGGGTAGATCCATGAATGGGTTTGAATGCCGCGCTTGTCGCCTTGTGGAGTCAGCACAGCAGAGAAAAAGATCGGTAAATAGTGGCGTTTCGCCGTCGATTTTAGAATGGGACCCACACTATGACCGTTTCTTCCTCAATCCCTCCACTTTCACCTGCACCCCGCGATGCAATGCCGGTGCGCCTATGGGCACTGATTCCCTGTGCGGGGACGGGCTCGCGAGCCGCTGCAGATGGCCCCAAGCAATACCAACCCGTTGCGGGCTTGCCCATGGTGTTGCACACCCTTGCCGCGTTTACGGCCGTGTCACGCCTGGCGGGCATTTTGGTCGTGGTGTCAGCAGGAGATTATTTTTTCGATGAGAAAAGTGCTACGTTATTGATAGCTGACTGTGGAGGTTCTACGAGGGCTACAAGTGTTTTTAATGGACTAAAGTCCCTGCTGGACCATGGTGCAACCCTGAGCGATTGGGTTCTGGTTCACGACGCCGCCCGTTGCCTGATAACCACTGATCAGGTCAATACACTGATTGACGCTTGCCTACCGGATGCAGTTGGCGGTCTGCTGGCGCTCAAACTGCCCGATACGCTCAAGCGCGAAGTGGCGGGGAGGGTGGCACAAACCGTTGATCGCAGCGACAAGTGGCTGGCCCAGACGCCGCAAATGTTTCGCATTGGTGAACTGCAACAGGCCCTGCTGGCCGCGGGTGATTCCGTGACAGATGAAGCCAGCGCAATGGAGTTTGTGGGCAAGGCGCCGTTGCTGGTGGCAGGTAGCGCCCAAAACTTCAAAGTAACCTATCCGCAGGACTTCGCACTGGCAAAAGCTGTGTTGGTGGCGCGGGGCAGCGCGACTTAGGAGCGCTGTGCGGTCGCTGTACGATGACTTTCATGCGCACCTGACGCCCGAGCTAAAGCGACTGGCGCAAGCCAATGTGAGTGCCAGCATCTCGGACGTTGCGCCGGCGTTGCAAGAGCTGGAAAAGCAACATGGCAGGGCATCGTTAACGCTCGATACGGAGCATGGAACCTGGCCGTTTGTGCGTGGCCTGATGTTGTCCACCAAGCCGCACCTTTGGCGCACCCTGGTGTACATGCTGATCACGACGATCGCCGCCGCCGCGCCGGCCTTGCTCATTGAGCAGGTGATGACGCGGTTTGAGCTGATTCAGGCATCACCGTGGTCGGCGCAAAGCATGACGCTGCTGCTGATGTTTCCGTTGGTGATCTATATAACGAATGTCACTTTTCAAAGGTATTTGAAGGCGTTTTCACAGGCGCACTTTTTGCAGCGTAGCGCATTGATGCATGCCTTTGGCAAAAAGTGGTTTCGACTCGACCCCGCCGTGCGCCACAGTCTGCCCCAGGGCCATATTCAAAACCTGATGCATGTCGATGTGCCGGCAGTCAGTCATTGTGTCGAGCGTGTCGTGGACGCGATGATGGTGGTTGTCCATATTGTGGTTGCCGCGCTTTTGTTATGGCGATACCTTGGAAGCACAGCACTCGTCGGATTGGCATTGATGGCGCTGACGCTGCCCATTGTGAAAACCATCGTGCGTCAGACCGCGCAGCGGCAGAGCGAATTGCTTGCAGCCCGCGATGCGCGGCTTGACCTTTTGTCTCAAACACTTTCGGCCATCAAAGTCATCAAGCTCTGCGGATGGTCGGATGTTTTTCTCGCCAGAACCCGCACTGCGCGCAGTGCAGAAGTGGACCGCTTAGTTTCGGTCATGCTGCTTCAGACCAGGGCGTCATTGCTTTTTTCATGTGCCGGGCTAGTGGTGGCAACTTTCACCTACGGAATCCACATTGTTCGCGGAGGAGAACTTCATGCGGCGATGTTGCTGCCGACTTTGCTCATCTTCCATGGTCTTGAATTTCCGTTTATGGTGGTGAGCGATGTGGCAAGCATCCTGGCACAGACTGAAGTGTCTGCCAGTCGCTTGCTTGACTTTTTTAACTTAAAAAATGAATCTCCAAGAGCCGAGTCTGAATCCTGCGGCCCGGTGACGGTTCGTGTGCATAACCTGGCTTTTCGCGATGAAGCTGACAGACCCATCCTGCGTGATGTCTCCTTTGAGCTGGAAGAAGGGCAGAGCCTGGCGATTGTCGGCCCGGTGGGCGCCGGTAAGACGCTATTGCTGCGAACCCTGCTGTCCGAATATGCGGCGTCCGATGGTCAAATCACATGGTCTAGACGTCCCCGCTTTGCCTATTGCCCCCAGGACCCCTTTATTGCCAGCGGAACCCTGCGTGACAACTTGACCCTGTATGCCCAAGGCGATCACCTCACGGACCCGCACATTGAACGCGCCCTGACGCTGACAAGTCTTGCTCAGGATGTTAGCCATTGGCCAGGTGGGCTCAATACAGAGATCGGCGAGCGGGGGCTGAACCTGTCAGGTGGCCAGAAACAACGTCTGTCGCTGGCTCGCGCAGCATTGCATCCGGCGGACGTGGTGGTATTGGATGACCCGTTTTCGGCGCTGGACATCGCCACCGAAAAGTGCATTGCGCGGGATCTGGTGTTTGGTCTGTGGAGGCCACTGATGCGTATTTGCGTCACCCACAGGTTGGCACACCTGGACAAATTCGACCGCATTTTGTTTTTGGATTCTGACGGTCGCAGCGAATTTGGAACGCTGGCGCAACTGAGTGCTTCTAATTCGCGTTTTTCCAATTTCTTGCGCATCGATAGCGATGGCCACTCCGAGCATGCCACCGTGATGGAGCGGCTTGACTCCCAGACGACCACCAACTCGGGAAAAGAGGAGCTTTTGACTGCAGAGGAGCTTAGCTCTGTGGGTCGGGTACGTTCTTCAGTTTGGACTGACCTGCTGCTGACGCTGGGTACGGCCAGCTGGCCGGGCCACGCAGTGGCGGGAGCAGTGGTGATTTTTGGCCTGATGCTGCTCTCCAGTGTGTTGCCGTTGTCTCAGCAGATTTTGATGTCCCGCATGGAGGGGGCAGACCCGATGAGTCCGCAGCAATTCTTTCTTGCCTTTGCCTCGCTCACCGTTGTGATTCTGGGCGTGACCTATCTGGCTCAGATCACCTTCAGGAGGGCCTGTGCCCATACCGCTCAAAACGCACATGACAAGATGTTGGGTGGCGTCATGCAATCACCCTTGCGATTTTTTGAGACCACCCCGTCGGGGCGCATGATGAACCGGTTTTCTGCTGATATTCAGCAGTTGGATGTCGAACTGGCCAGTCGCGGCTTTCGATTTACGCAGGGCGGGAGCACCGCCATTGCCAGCGCGTTTGGCGTGATGGGTGTGACTGCCTTGGCACTCCTGCCATTTTCGGTTGCTGTTTATCTTTCAATCAGGATTTCACGCGTTTATGGGGTCGCTGTGCGGGAGACCTCGCGTTTGGCCTCGGTTGCGCGGTCGCCGGTTTTTTCGCTGTTTAATGACTGCTTACGCGGCCACGCGACCCTGCGTGCGTTTGGCGGTGAGGGCCGAATAATTCAGCGGTTTGATGATGCCAACCGCCTCAGCCTGAATATTGAGATGCGGCGTTGGGACCTGATTTTTTGGCTTTCGATGCGGCTGACCCTGGTGTCCTGCGGGGTTATGGTCTGCCTATTGTTGCCGCTGGTGCTGGCTGGTCGGCACGCCTGGATGCCCACCTTGAGCCCCGGCTCAGTCGGTTTGTTATTGGCGCTTGCGTTTGGTCTCCTGGGTCGCCTGGAGAGGATGTGCCGGGAATTCTTTGCACTGGCTACGGTTTTGGTGCCCTGGGAGCGGTGCCAGCAGTGGGCAGAACTACCGCCTGAGCAATTGGGCAGTGTGAATAAACCCATACCAGCAGACTGGCCGACTGATGGCCGAATTGAGTTTCGAAGTGCCTGCCTTCGGTATGCACCGGATTTGCCAGCCGTGGTCGAAGACGCGACGTTTATTGTTCCAGCACGCTCCCATGTTGCTTTACTTGGCCGAACTGGCGCCGGGAAGTCAACGGTGCTTTTGTCCTTGCTAAACACGCTCAGTGTTGAGCGGGGTGAAATTCTGATTGACGGCTTGCGTATCAATGACGTGGCGCACGCCCGATTGCGACAGGCCATAGCTTACGTGCCCCAAGATCCGGTTTTGTTCCTGGGCCCGCTGCGTGCGTCCATCGATGTAAACGGTGACTACAGCGACCAGCAGATTCAGGAAGCATTGGATCAGATCGGATTGGGGACATTTATTGCCAGTCTGCCATTGGGGCTGGCAACGCCTTTGGCAGAGGGAGGGCGTAATATCAGCGCCGGGCAGCGCCAACTGATTTGCCTGGCGCGCGCCCTGCTGTCACGCTCGCGAATCATTTTGATGGACGAGGCCACCGCAAGCATGGATGTCGAAACAGATGAATTGATCCGCGCTGCAATTCAAAAGCATTTACGCTCCACCACGATTCTGTTGATTGCGCACCGCCCGAGTTCTCTGGCGCTATGTGACTTGTGGATTCATGTCGAGCACGGTCGGACATCGTTGGTGGAGCGCTCCCAGCCTGTCGACGCGGAGCGCGGACCCGCCCTGATAACTACGAATAACGCAGAGGGCTTACATCTTGCCCCAGCATCACACGTGAAACCAGCGTGATTCCTGACGCGGTGACATGAAAACGTTGGCGGTCTTCATCCGGATTGACACCGATGCGTGTGCCTTCAGGGATTACGCAATTCTTGTCAATGATGCATTTCCTCAAAATGCAATGCTGACCTATTCGTACACCCGAGAGAACAATTGAATCCTCGATCAAGGAAAAATCCTGGATGCGAACGCCTGAAAACAGCATGGAGCGACGCAGCGTTGAGCCGCTGACAATGCAACCGCCGCCTACCATGGAGTTCACCGCGGTTCCCCTGCGGTCATCCTGGTCGAAGACAAATTTGGCAGGTGGACTTTGTGGTTGCCAGGTCCAGATTGGCCAGTTGTCGTCATACAGGTTCAGTTGCGGTATGACCTGTATGAGGTCCATATTGGCTTCCCAGTAGGCATCCAGCGTGCCGACATCGCGCCAATAAGGGGGTTTTTCAGGGTCGCCGACATGGCTGTCAACAAAATTTTGTGCAAATACCTGATGGTGTCTGACGCAATGGGGTATGACGTCTTTTCCGAAGTCGTGGCTGGAGGTGGGGTCATCGGTATCACGTTGGAGTTGTTCAAACAGGAACCGCGCGCTAAAAACGTAGATCCCCATGCTGGCCAACGCCGTGTCGGCGCGACCTGGCAGGTGTTTCGGTACTTCCGGTTTTTCTTCAAAATCAATGATGCGCTGTGTGTCATCGATTGCCATCACACCAAAGCCCCTGGCTTCATTGATTGGCACTTCGATGCAGGCCACCGTCAGGTCGGCATTGCGCTCCTGATGGGCTGCGAGAATGCGGCCGTAGTCCATGCGGTAAATATGGTCGCCAGACAATATCAACACAAACTCGGGTCGCGCATGCCGAATTTCACGTAAATTCTGAAACACAGCGTCCGCGGTGCCGCGATACCACTGCGCTTCATCGACCTGCTGTTGTGCTGGCATGATTTCAATGAACTCGCCCAGACGCCCGTCCAGAAAGCTCCAGCCAAGCTGCAGGTGGCGAATCAGGCTCTGGGATTTGTACTGTGTCGCCACTCCCACTCGGCGTACCCCGGAGTTGACACAATTGGACAGTGTGAAGTCGATGATTCGGAATTTGCCGCCAAACGGCACGGCTGGTTTAGAGCGCCAATCGGTGAGTTCATGCAATCGGGATCCACGGCCCCCTGCCAGTACGACAGCAAATGTATTGCGCGTTAATTGGCTGACGAACCGAGGGTCACCCGCCCGGCGGGTTCTGCTGACGCTTTCGGGGTTAGTTGGCAACATCTTTTTTCCCGCGCAGTGTGTTCATGTCATTCCAGGCTGAGCCCTCTTGCTGGTCAAAGCCAATTTGATTATGCAGGATCCCAGGAAATCATGACACAAATCAAATTATTGAAATCGCAAGGCCCGCAATCTCGCCTACCATTTGGGCCAATCGAACCGATGGCGGTTGGACCACGTGAGGACACCACACTATGAATTTGCGGATCGGCGAGGGTTGGGATATTCATGCGCTGGTTGAAGGGCGCAAATTGATTTTGGGTGGCGTGGAGGTGCCCTACAACAAGGGCTTGCTGGGGCATTCGGACGCAGACGTCTTGCTTCACGCCATCACGGACGCGCTATTGGGCGCGGCTGCCTTAGGTGATATCGGAACCCATTTCCCTGACACGGACGCTCGGTTCAAAGGCGCAGACTCTTCTGTCCTCTTGGCCGAAGCAAGCTTGCGTGTACGCAGTGCGGGTTTCGAGATCGGAAACGTGGATTGCACCGTCATTGCGCAGGCGCCCAGGTTGGCGCCACACATTTTGGCAATGCGCTCGCGCATTGCCCAAGTCCTCGGAGTTGCTCTGGAGCAGGTGAACGTAAAGGCGAAAACTGCAGAAAAAATGGGACCGGTTGGCGATGGCCTGGCTATGGAGGCACGTGCAGTTGTTTTGCTGGTTTAAAAGCGTGGCTAAATGGCTCCTCATGCAATGAATGAACTGGGATACAAGGAAAATGACTAACGTCGCGAAGGCTTATCCCAATTTGATGCAGCCGCTTGACCTCGGCTTCACCACGTTGCGCAATCGGGTGATGATGGGTTCCATGCACACGGGGCTGGAAGATCGGTTCTATAACTATCCCAAATTGGCCTCCTATTTCAGGGAGCGTGCCAGAGGCGGGGTCGGTTTGATCGTCACCGGGGGAATTTCCCCCAACCGCCAGGGATGGCTTTTGCCGTTTGGAGGCACTCTCAGTTCGATGTTTGATGTGCAAAATCATCGCCTGCTTACACAAGCCGTGCATGAAGAGGGTGCCAAGATTCTGATGCAAATCCTGCACTCCGGGCGTTATGGCTATCAACCCTTTGTAGTGTCGGCATCTGCCTTGAAATCGCCGATCTCCATGTTCAAGCCCAAGGCGCTGACAGAGGATGGAATTTTTTCGACTATTCGTGACTATGTGCGTTGCGCCAAGCTGGCGCAAAAAGCGGGTTATGACGGCATTGAAATCATGGGCAGTGAGGGATATTTGCTCAACCAGTTCTTATGCGCTCGAACCAACCACCGTGCCGATCAGTGGGGTGGCTGCATTGAAAACCGAATGCGTCTTCCCGTGGAGATTGTTCGCCAGGTCCGCGCCGGGGTTGGAACGGACTTTATCCTCATGTACCGGCACTCCGTCCTCGACCTGGTGGAAGGCGGAAATAGCTGGCCTGAAGTGGTGCAGGTCGCGCAGGCCCTGGAGGCGGCTGGAGTGACGTTGTTCAATACCGGCATTGGTTGGCATGAAGCGCGCACCCCGACGATTGTCACTTCCGTGCCGCGGGCAGCCTTTGCCAGTGTGGCGGCGCGCCTGAAAAAATCTGTCGGTGTGCCTGTCGTCGCCAGCAATCGCATCAACATGCCCGATGACGCTGAGGCACTGATTGCTAGCGGTGGCGTTGACATGGTGTCCATGGCGCGGCCGTTCTTAGCTGATGCAGATTGGGTCAACAAGGCGGTTGCGGGGCGCGTTGACGAAATCAATACCTGCATAGCCTGCAATCAAGCCTGTCTGGATCACACTTTCGCCAACAAGCGGGCCAGTTGTCTGGTGAATCCACGGGCTGGGTACGAGACAGAACTGGTTTACCGAAAGTCGCCGAAAGCCAAAAGAGTCGCTGTCGTGGGTGCTGGACCGGCCGGCCTTTCAGCGGCGACAGTAGCGGCAGAGTGCGGCCACGATGTTTCGCTTTTTGATAGCAGTGATCAGGTTGGCGGACAGTTCAAGCTTGCCATGCAAGTTCCGGGCAAGGAGGAGTTTGCACAGACGTTGCGTTACTTTGCGCGGCGCGTTGAGATCACCGGGGTCAAGCTACATCTGGGGCAGCGCGTCACGCGAGAGCAATTATTGGCGCTGAATTTTGACGAGATTGTGGTAGCCACCGGTGTTATCCCGCGGACACCGCGCATCACCGGGGTGGAGCGTGCGAATGTGGTTTCGTATTTGGATGTATTGCAACGCAAGGTGACAGTTGGCAAACGGGTGGCAATCGTTGGCGCGGGTGGTATCGGCTTTGACATCGGCGAGTTTTTGCTGCATGACCCGTTGGAGCCATTACCGGTTTCGATCGCGCACTGGTGTCGCGAATGGGGTGTTGATTTGCAGTCCCAGGCCAATGGAGGGCTGATAGAACCTGCGCCGGCCCGTCCCTACCGGCAACTCTTCCTGTTGCAACGCAAGACTTCCCGACTGGGTGCCGGGCTGGGTAAGACCTCCGGCTGGGTGCACCGGGCGGTATTGCAGCGAAACGGCGTGACGATGCTCTCAGGCGTGGAGTACCAAAGCATTGATGATGCAGGGCTGCACATTTGCGTTGACGGTAAACCGCGCTTGTTGGAGGTGGATCACGTGGTTTTGTGCGCTGGTCAGGAGTCGCTGGCTGAACTGATGCCCGCGTCCAGTACGCCGGCCGCGCAGGGCGGACCCCGTTTCCATAAGATTGGCGGCGCCGCCTTGGCAGGCGAACTCGACGCCAAGCGCGCGATTCGCGAAGGTGCCGTTCTGGCTGCCAGTTTTTGATCAGGTGTTGGTTGCGCGGCGCAGGCGCAGGTTGGCAGAGAGCCCGCCCGATGTCGCATTTGTCAATGAAAAAGCGCCGCCCATGCGCTGAACGGTTTTTTCAACAATCGCCAGACCCAGACCGGCTCCATTGGCGGCCGTGCGCGCGGCCTCACCACGGTAGAAAGGTTGCGTCAGGTTGGCAATTTGCGCAGGCGCTACACCAATTCCGCGGTCTCGAATCTTGATGAGAACCCACTTGTCACGGGAGATGGCGGCAATTTGAATTTGCGCGATGCCGGTTTCCGGTGACTTTCCATAGCGCCGTGCATTTTCCAGCAAGTTGGAAACAATGCGGCCCAGCTCAACCTCGTCGGCGAGCAGTAGCAAGTTGTCTTCAAGTTCGACGTTGATTTGCACGTCCAGCTGGTCCTGGTAGGAGTAGATGCACGCGTCCAGTACATCGGCCAGCAGGACTGGAACCAGCTTCTCTTTTTCAGGTCGTGCGTAGTCCAAGAATTTTCCGATAATGGCATCAAGCTGGGCAATGTCGGCGGCCATGTGGGCCCTAGCATCGAGGTCGGCCACACTCATCTCGGTTTCCAGGCGCAGTCGCGCCAAGGGTGTGCGCAAGTCATGGGAAATCCCTGCCAGCATAACGGCCCGGTCTTGTTCCACCTTCGCCAGCCGCTGAGCCATCCGGTTGAACCCAATGTTGACCTCACGGATTTCACCGGTTTGAACATTCTCGTTGAGGCGACTGGCGTCAAAATCACCCTCACGAACCCGGCTGGCAGCAAATGACAGCTCCTTGAGCGGTCGATTGATCAACCTGGCGATCAATGCAGCGCCTGCAAGGGAAAGAGCAGCTGCCACTACCAGCCAGATAACCCAGGTCTTTCCACCTGCTGCGTTGAATCGTTCCAGATCAGTGAGCAGCCAATAGTTGTCGCCATTGATAACAAAGCCAATCCACAGGCCAGGCTTGGCATTGACGCTGCTTGCGACAACCGTTCCGGGGCCAAGGCGGGTTGTCAGGTGCAATGCAACCTGGCGCCCGACGGCATCCGACCCAAACGGGACATAGTGGTCAGAAGGTTCGCGCAGCACGATGTGTACGCCCTCCTGGGCGCTCATGGTCTTGAGCAAGGAAGTTCGCGCGATGGCGTCTGAGTGGACCAATGCAGCACGACTCAAGTTGACCTGGGAAGCCAATTGCTGGGCAGTCTGAATCGCGCGGGGTTCAAATTCGAGTGATCGCAGGGTTTGCAGCCAGGCGACGATGCTCCCCAGCAGCAGCAGGGACAGCAAAAAGAATGTTCGCCAAAACAGGCTCAGGCTGAACCGTTCGGTCTTGATGCCGGCCTCTGCCGCTTCGTCCAGAGGAGCGGGCGCACTGTTGTAATCAAACTCGGTCGGTGTCAATTGCGCCTAAATTGGTATCAGTTGGCCTCGTCCGGGATAAAAACGTAACCCATTCCCCAGACAGTTTGAATAAATCGCGGCGCGGCAGGGTCGTTTTCGATCAGTTTGCGCAGTCGAGAGACTTGAACATCCAGACTGCGATCAAAGGGCTCGAATTCACGGCCACGTGAGAGTTGCGCCAGTTTTTCACGGGACAGCGGTATTCTGGGGTGTCGAACCAAGGTCTTGAGCATTGCAAATTCGCCCGTGGTCAAAGTCACTTCAACACCAGTCTTATGCAGTGTGCGCGCGCCCAGATCAAACGTAAAGCTTCCGAAACGTGCGACCTCGTTTTCCGTCGATGGCGCACCTGGAATTTCCGGAATCGGGCGCCTGCGCAGCACTGCATGGATACGCGCCAGCAATTCGCGCGGATTGAAGGGCTTGCCAAGATAATCGTCGGCTCCCACTTCAAGTCCCACAATCCGGTCAATGTCCTCACCCTTGGCGGTGAGCATGATGATGGGAGTCAGATCACCGGCAGCGCGCAATCTCCGGCAAACAGAAAGTCCGTCTTCACCCGGCATCATCAGGTCCAACACAATCAGATCGGCTGTTTCACGTTGCTGAATACGTGCCAGAGCCTTTGCGTCTTCAGCCAGTAAGACATCAAAGCCTTCTTGCGTCAAATAACGTCGCAGCAGGTCGCGAATCCGGGTGTCATCGTCGACCACTAATATTTTGTTCGCGCGTGCAGTCGGTGTTTGCATAGGGCATTTGAGTTAAATAACTGGTGTAAATGAAGCGATTTTGCGCGGCTCGGGCTGTCCTACATGCAAAATGCTGTTCAGATTGACACAATGTTACAAAAACGCCGCCGTAAAGGCAGTGCTTCGGTCTGCAGTCGATGGTTCTTGTTTCCCACAGGCAACCGCCGTTTGATGGACGTTGGGATTGATTCCAGTGTCATACTGTGATTTTGACATTGCACCCACGCACCAATCCGAACCCGCCTGAGCATGCCCGAACAACCAGCTTTTTCCCAATCCCGTTCCATGCTGGCAACCGGTGCTTTGCGTGCAGCAGACAAACTCGGGCGCTTTGAGCTGCGAAAAATACTGGGTCGTGGTGCCCAGTCCATTGTTTGGCTGGCGTTTGATCCGCGTATGGAGCGAGAGGTTGCGATCAAGGTCATGCGCCCGGGTAATGGCTCCGATGCGCAGGCTCTGTCCCAATGGCTGGATGAGGCGCGCAGCGTCGGAAGGGTCAAGCATCCCAATATTGTTCCGGTTTACGAAGCTGATATTCAGGATCAACAGGCCTATTTGGTGTTTGAATACATCGCTGGAACCACAGTCGATCAGCTTCTCAAGGAGCGAGGTGCGATGGCGCCACCTGAAGCGGTCGCGTTAATGATGGATGTGCTGGACGCTGTTGCGGTGGCCCATGAGGCTGGAGTGGTGCACCGGGACTTGAAACCTTCTAACGTGCTGGTGGATGCTGCAGGGCATGCCCGGGTCATGGACTTTGGAATTGCTGCGCGCATGCGTGACACCAACAGCGCTGAGCCAATCGTTGCGAGTGGTGGTACGCCGGGTTATTTGTCCCCGGAAGCCGCCAATGGCGCACCTCCCGCTGCCTCCATGGATATTTTTTCAGCGGGTGTCGTGCTTGCCGAATTGTTGATGGGCAAGCCCCTGGTGGATGAGCGTGATCCGTACCGCGCGATCTACCGGGTTGCCCATGAGCAGTTGGCCCTTCCAGCGGACTTGAATCCGCAAGTGGATGACCGCCTGCGTTCCATCGTCCAGCGGTCCTTGGCCCGTGACCCGATGCAACGGTTTGCATCGGCGCGTGCATTTTTGGATGAGCTAGTGCAGTGGGCCAAGCCCAACGCGGTGGCTGCGCAAGGGGATGCCACTGGCAAAAGCGGCACCTTGGATTTTTTGCTTCGGCGCATGCGCCACAAAAGCGATTTTCCCGCGCTGTCGGATTCTGTGGTGCGCATTCAGAGCATGGCAACATCCGAAACGGAGAGCGTAAACAGCGTTACAAACGAAATCCTTAAGGATGTTGCATTAACCAACAAGTTGCTGCGGATGGTCAACAGCGCACACTTTGCGCACCGTGGCAGCATCAACACGGTCTCCCGCGCAGTCAATTTGGTAGGTTTCAATGGCATCAGGAACATGGCCCTGAGTTTGGTTTTGCTGGAGCACATGCAAGACAAGGCGCATGCCGGTCTGCTGAAGGAAGAGTTTTTGCGCTCCCTTATGGCCGGATCAATCGGCGGTGAACTGTGCCCATCGGCGGCGGAGGGGGAAGAAGCGTTTATCGGGTCTATGTTTCAGAACCTGGGTCGGCTGCTGGTGCAATTTTACTTTCCCGAAGAGGCAAGTCAGGTGCGTAATTTAGTGCATTCCAAGCGGGAGCCGCTCAGTGAAGCTGCTGCTTCGGTCATCGTTCTCGGATTGACGTTTGAAGATCTGGGGCTGGGCATTGCAAAGGCCTGGGGCTTGCCGCAGAGCATGCAACGCTGCATGCGAAAGCCTGTCGGCGCCGTGCCACCGAAGGCGCCATCCGAAGCGGGCGAGCGGATGCGTTGGATAGCGCTGGCTTCAAACGAGATCGCTGATGTACTGCTGCACGTCGATCCAAAAGAGGTGGATTCCCATGTTGCCGCAGTTACCCGAAAGTATTGTCATGCGCTAGGGGTCAGTTCCAAGGATTTTCAGGCGGCAACCGTGAGCGCACGCGAAAAATTAATCGAAATGGCGGTTGCCATGGAAATTCACGTCAAACCGGGTTCTGCGGCGGCTAATTTACTCAAAATTCCAGACCAACCTGACAGCAAGCCGATGGCTGGCCATTCAACAATGTCCGAGGCTGGGTTGAGCGCATTTGAACTGCATGCAACCCAGACCGTTGCTACCGATGCCTCCGGTCAAGTGCAACAAAAAGACCCTCATGTGACCGAAACCCTGACTGCGGGAATTCAAGACATCACCAATGCCATGGTCGAGGATTTCAAGCTCAGTGATGTACTTCGGATGATTCTGGAGACCATGTTTCGAGCAATGGAATTTGATCACATCATCTTTTGCAT
>CAIQBN010000049.1 GCA_903870065.1 uncultured beta proteobacterium
CAGACTGGTGATGACTTGCAGGTTGTTCTTGACGCGGTGGTGGACTTCAAGGAGCAGGGCAGTTCTTTCTTGCAGGGCGGTCCGAAGATCCTCTTCGGCCTGTTTCTGGGCGGTGATATCCCAATTGATGCCTACCATACGCAAGGGCTTGCCATCGGCGTCACGCTGTACCGTGGCAATTGCGCGAATAGTTCGGACCTCTCCACTGGGCCAGTGCACAGGAAATTCGGTGTCAAGCTCCTTTTCACCGGTCAGGGCTAACTGTATTTCAGCGTCACCCCGCGCCTGATCACTCGGATGAAGGCCGGATTGCCGAACTTTAGAGGATCCGTCAAACTGTTCGGCAGTAAGGCCGTAAAGAGAAAACATCCCGGCGTCCCAGACAATGTCGCCGTTGACAACGTCAAAGTCCCATATGCCCACACCACCTGCGCGCGTTGCCAGTGCGAGGCGATCGGTGAGTTGGCGCTGCCTTTCGGCGGCTTGCTTACGTTGCGTTATATCGTAGGCAAACGAGAGCAGTAGGCGTTCGTCACCAATCGTCAAGTAGCGGGCCGAGGTCAGCATCGTCGTCGTGCCATTGCGGGACCGCATCTCCAATTCCAGTCCGTCAAACAACCCGTGGCGTTTTAGCGCATCGCGCATGGTTTGGCGTTGTTCGGGATCTACCCACAAGCCAAGCTCACGCATATTGCGACCAATCGATTCCTCTCGGGCAAAGCCAGAGGAATTGCAAAATTCGTCACTGCAGTCGAGCAAAACGCCTTGATCCGATTGCAACATGAGGGCGGCAGGCATGAGTCTAAATGTGTCGCGAAGCCGCTTCTCGGAACGTGCCAGAAGTTCCTCGTTCCAGTACTTTTCGGTCACATCACTGAAGACCAGCACTACGCCAACGATCGTCCCAGCAGCGTTGCGGATCGGGGCTGCGCTGTCGGCAACCTGGTATTCCTTCCCGTCTTTGGCCAATAACACCGTATGGTTGGCCAGTCCCACCACACGGCCTTGCGCCATCACCAGATGCACCGGATCGCTCACCGATTGGCGCGTCGTGGCATTGACGATGCGAAACACCTCAGCCAGTGGGCGGCCCAGCGCGTCGGCCAGCGGCCAAGCGGTCAAACGCTCGGCAACCGGGTTCATTTGTGTGATCCGGCCTGAATCATCGGTGGCAATCACCGCATCCCCAATCGAATTCAGGGTAATGGTCAGGTTTTGCTGACTGGCTAGCAATTCAGCCGCCCGTTTGTGCTTCTCGTCGTTCTGGAAGGCAAGTTCAGTGTTGGCGTCGATCAGAGCAGCCTCACGTTGCCTCCAGATGGCCAAAATTCGGTTAAAACCGTCAATCAACTGACCTATTTCATTCGGGCGGTTGGCGGGCAGCGGCTGCGCAATCTGGTTTGAATCGGCCAGCGCAGACATTGCCTGGGAAGTGGTGGCCAGTGGGGCGAGTTGGCGCTTTAAAATCCACCAGGTCACGGTGCCGGCCAGCAAGGTCAGTAGGACGGTCGCCCACAGCATGCGTTGCTGCATATCGTCAATTGGCGCGAATGCCTCTTGC
>CAIQBN010000050.1 GCA_903870065.1 uncultured beta proteobacterium
AGTTCCTTGCGCGTCGGAAAACGCCACCCGCTGCCAAAGCCGCAGCGCGCAGCCGTGTCGTGCCCGGCTTGGGCAAAGCCCGGAGCAAAAACCGCTTCTGCTTTGGCCGAAACGCTTTGCAGCGACCAGACTAGCTTGCGTCCGTTGTCTCGCGTGCATGCCCAATCAACACTGGCCCTGGGTCCAGGGTTGGTTCCGGTATTGGCCACCAAGGCGCCGGCACATCCGGCCTGCCCCTCCCCCTCACCGTTCCAACAAATTCGCGTGAAGTCAGGAGCACCGGTTTTGATCTCTTGCGTTGTCAACAGCGTCGCGGACACAACAGCGGTTTCGGCCGCCTGGACGTGGCTGGCAGCGATGAGCACGCAGAGGCATAGGTTCAACTGTGGGTTACGGTAAGAACCCAGGGCAAGCAACGACACGGCGCTCATTTTTTGGGCAAGGTTTGTTCATACGCCAGGACATCCAGCAGATCCTGCAGTTCAAGCGCACCCAGCGAAGGCATTGGTGCGCCCGGCTGACCATTGCGGATTTTGTGAATAGCTTCCCAGGGATTTTCACTGGCAACGGTGCCAATGAATTGGGGGTCATTGCGAGTCTTGAAATTGATTTGTCGGCCGTCAAAACCATGGCAGGTCGCGCAAATAGTCTGGAAGAAGCTGGCGCCACGCTTAGGGTCACCCTTTACCATTTTGGTGGCGCGGTTGATGACGGGTTCGACGTCAATCTGGCCCTTGCTGACGAAGAGGGACAAAGCCGCCACGGCGTCGTTGGGCAACATCAGTTCGGTGTAGCCGTGCCTCTGGTCGCGAATAACCCGTGCAATTTGCTCTAACGGCATGCCAACTGCATCGCGCAGGCCCTTGATACCCGTGAAATGGGAACCGGTGCTGTAGGAGCCATCCCTGCCTTTGTAGTCCCAGCCATGGCACTCTTTGCACCGCCATGTGTCGGGCCCTTTCAGCTTGCCCTCGGCGGGGTAGGCAGGGTGCGTGCCAGCGTCCTTCATGTACCAACGGTACAGCACCTTGGCCCAGTCGTCATACAGCCGACCTCCATACGCAATGGTCCATGCCTCGGTCTTTTCGGCGTCCGCCAATACGACCGATGGGCGCAAAACCCCAATGAACCAGAGGGCGGCGACAAGTGCGCAAATTAGTTTTCGGGATTTCATGACACTCACTATGGAACGAATCTGGGACTGAGACACTGTAGCACCGCCCAAGGCCTCCATCCGCCCCAACCGACGGACTCTGCCATCTTCACCTTTGGCCGGTGCACACCGCCAGTCGCGTGACCGCAAAAAGTCCGAGCCGCCAGAGACCCTAGCTTTGTCGGAAAACTTGGATGGAGTAGCTGCGCGTGCCCCCGCGGCACATCTGTACCACGACTACGCGCCACTTTCGCAACCATGCCAACGCCCTCTCCCAGCGTGGTGCGGTCCGATGCAGCCCGGGGAAACAGGCCCCCCGAAAACCCAGTGGCACGAGCCAATACTCAAAG
>CAIQBN010000051.1 GCA_903870065.1 uncultured beta proteobacterium
CGCTGTCACAGATCAACCATGCCGGTCGGGCGACCTTCATTGCATTGACCAGGGATCTTAGCCAGCAACATGAAGCCGCCGAGCAAATTCACTACCTGGCCTATTACGACCGCTTGACTGACCTGCCCAACCGGCGCTTGCTGGTTGACAACCTCAAGCGTGCACTGGTCATGTCGGCGCGCAGTGGCCAGCATGGTGCATTGATTCTGCTCGATCTGGACCACTTCAAGCGGCTCAATGACACCCTGGGCCACGCCATCGGTGACGAACTCCTGCAACAAGTGGCTGCGCGCCTGAAGATCAGCGTGCGCGAGAGCGACCAAATTGCCCGGCTGGGCGGTGATGAGTTTGTGGTGTTGCTCAGCGGCTTGAGTGCGGATGCACACGAAGCGGCCAGGCAGGCCGAGGCCACCGCCACCCAATTGCTGCAGGAGTTGGGTAAACCCTATTGTCTGAGCGGTCGGATGCACGCCAACACCCCCAGCCTGGGCATCGTAGTGTTTTTGGCGCACGAATACGGTCTGGAGGCGTTGCTGCAAAATGCAGAAATTGCGATGTACCAGGCCAAAGATGCCGGGCGCACCACATTTCGTTTCTTTGACCCCGCCATGCAAACGGCGGTCATGGCGCGCAGCGAGCAGGTCACGGATTTGCAACGAGCCCTGGATCAGCAGGAGTTTATGCTGCACTACCAGGTGCAGGTTGACCGCCACGGCGAACCGATTGGCGCCGAAGCACTGGTTCGGTGGAAGCATGCCACGCGCGGCATGGTGTCACCCGGCGAGTTTATTGCCCTCGCCGAAGAAACCCGCATGATCCTGCCTCTGGGGCAGTGGGTGCTGGAGCAGGCATGCGCTGAACTGGCCGGTTGGAGCCAGTGTCTAACCAAGTCGCGCTGGACCATGTCCGTCAATGTCAGTGCCCTGCAGTTTGCGCAAGACGACTTTGTCTCCAATGTGTTGTCTGCCCTGCTCAAGACAGGGGCCAATCCCGAGCGGCTCAAGCTCGAGTTGACCGAAAGCATGCTGGTCCATGATGTGCAATCGGTCATCTTCAAGATGAATGCCCTGCGGGAACATAACGTAAAGTTTTCTCTGGACGATTTTGGTACCGGTTACTCATCCCTGTCCTACCTGAAACGCCTGCCTCTGGATCAATTGAAAATTGACCAGTCCTTCGTGCACGACCTGTTGACCGACCCCAACGATGCGGTCATCGCCCATGCCATCATTGCGTTGGGTCATAGCCTGGGTCTGCAGGTGATAGCCGAGGGTGTGGAAACCGGCGCGCAGCGCGACGTCTTGACCGGCATACACTGCGACGCCTTTCAGGGTTTCTACTTTGCGCGCCCGGTAGCGGCCAGTGAGTTGGCGGCCTATATACAAGAAATTGTTGACTGAGCCCTCGTAGAATAAGCGCTAGGTGCTATCATTTTTAGAGCAAATTGACTGACCAACGCATTATGTGGCCCCACTTGCCGAATTGGCGCTCACTCAAAACGCGTGCGGCTGTCATGTTGCTGGGCATTTTTTTGCTCAGCATTTGGTCGCTGACCTTTGTCACCAGCCGTGTCCTGCGCGCCGACCTGGAAAACAGCGCTGGCGAGCGCCTGTTTTCCACGGTGACCATCGTCGCCGATCAACTCAACCATGCATTTGTTGAACGCTCCGCTGCGCTGGAATTGATCGCCCGGCAAATTCAACCAGCGCAAATTGCAGCGCCGGCCGCGGTGCAGACTCTGCTTGAGGAAGATCCGTTGCTGCAATCTCTGTTCAATGGCGGTACTTTTGTAACGGATACCCATGGCATAGCTATCGCGTCGGTGCCGCAATCGGTAGGGCGCAAAGGCGTCAACTATTCAGAACGCGATCACATCATTGCCGCCTTAAAAGACGGGAGGCCAACCGTGAGCGAACCTGTTTTAGGAAAATTGCTCGGAGTGCCCGTGGTGTCGATGGCCGCACCCATTCACGACAGGCAGGGCAATGTGTTAGGCGCCCTGGTGGGCGTGATCAATCTGAACCAATCCAATTTTCTCGATCAGATGGTCAAACACGCCTATGGCAGCGGCGGCGGATATGTTCTGGTGGACCCCCGGCACCGTCGCGTGGTCACCGCGACCGACAAGCGCAACAACCTGACTGCATTACCCGCGCCAGGTGTCAACGCCATGGCAGATCGTTATGCCCAAGGCTACCAGGGGTACGGGATTTATCGCACATCTGACGCAGTGGAAAGCCTGTCTGCGGCGCATACGGTAGAGGTTCCGGGCTGGTATGTGATGGCGCTGCTGCCGGCAAGTGAGGCATTCGCACCCATTAAGGCAATCGAGTCCAAGATGCTGCTGGTGGCCGGGTTATTGACCTTTGTTGCTGCGTGTCTGATTGACTGGATCTTGCGGCGTGAACTCGCCCCCATACTGACCACGGCCAGCAAACTCGCTGAATTGAGTGAAAGCACGTCGTTTCCACGTGCGCTGGACGTGAAGCGACACGACGAAGTGGGCTTGCTGATTGGCGGATTTAACCGGTTGCTGGAAGTTTTGCATCAGCGTGAAGCAGCCATCGTGGAGAGCGAGACCCGGTTTCGGACCTTGGTGGAGTGGTTGCCCGAAGCGCTCATCGTCCACGACGGTACCCGCATTGTGTATGCCAACTCCACTGCGCTCAAAGTGCTCGATGCGCAGGCGCAGGATGACTTGATTGGCAAGCCTCTTTTGTCCCTGGTGCACCCAAGTTCGTTGGCACTGGCCACCGAGCGCGCAAAGCAAGCGGTAGCGGAGGGCGCGGTCATGGGCCGGGTTCAGTACCGTTTCATTACCCTGACCGGCCGGCACATTGAGGTGGAAGGGCAGGGAATTGCCATTCGGTACAACGGCCAAATTGC
>CAIQBN010000052.1 GCA_903870065.1 uncultured beta proteobacterium
AGCACGCCGGGCGTATCGAACAGGTAGAAGCCGTCCTGCAGCACGATGCGCTGCTCCAGCTTGGTGACACCCGCTTCATCACCCGTGAGTGTGGCACGCTTACCCTTGAGGGTGTTGATCAGGGTTGACTTGCCCACATTGGGAATGCCGCAAATCAGCACCCGCATGGGCTTGACCATCGTGCCGCGGTTGGGCGCCAAGTCAAAGCAGGCCTTCACCAGCAACTTGGCCGGCGCGGTCATGCTGGCGTCCAGGCCGAGCGCGCGCGTGCCGGTCAAGGCGTTGAAATGCGCAAGCCACAAGGCCGTGCACGCCGGGTCGGCCAAGTCCTGCTTGTTCAGCACTTTGAGCGCGGGTTTGCCCGCGGTGAGCTGCGCCAGCATGGGGTTGGCGCTCGAGCCAGGCAGGCGGGCGTCCAGCAGCTCGATAACAACATCAATTTCCTTGATCCGCTCTTCGATCGCCTTGCGCGTCAGGTGCATATGCCCCGGAAACCACTGAATTGCCATACTGCGTTGATTGTGTTCTGGTTAGAGTCACCGCTACTGCCGCGGTACCGATTTGAAAATGTAGATTTGCTATACATTTAATAGCTTGATACGCATATTGTACGAGGGCTGCGGTCAAATTTACCATTTGAATCCCCCGGCTTTAGGATCACCTGCTAACGCACGCACATGGGGCTGATAGGGTCAATTCACCCGCTCCAAACTCAGGCTTGCTTGAATGGACATGTCGAATAGATGTTTCCATAACCGCATTTGCGGGTATTCTTGATCTTTGAACTGTGGGTGCACACAAACTCGATGACAACAGCCCAGCCTGAAAACCCGGAGCAATCCGATCAGCCGGTCGATCTGCCCTATCGGTGGCTTCCGACCTTGGCGCTTGAGCCAGGCATGGTAGTGGCTCGGCCTGTGGTGGGTCGATCCGGTGTGCTGGAGACGATGTACGTAGCCGCCGGCTTCACGATCAATGCCAGCACGATCGAGCAAATGGTAATCAAAGGCGTGGAGTGCATTGCGGTACTGGATACAACGGTCCATCAAACCGCAGACCGCAACGCGGCCATAGCGCAGTTTGAAACGAGGCTGGCAGAGATATTCGGCTCCCATCCCAACCCGGCCTGCCAGACCTTGATGGATGCTTTGCGCATTGCGCGACCCGTACTATGCTAAAGCTGCAGAACCCGATGGATGACATTGAGGCATTGGCCCGCGAGTTGCCGGCCTTTCCCAAAGTCATCCTGCAATTGCTTGATTTGTTGCGTGACGACAAGTCGTCATTTGACATGATGGCGCGGCTGATCCGCAACGATCCGGTGCTGTCGGGCAACGTATTGGGCGTCGCCAACCACATCAGGCGGCTGCAAGCCAAATCCGATTTGACCGACCCCTATGCGGCGGCGTCTTTGATCGGGTTCGACCATGTGCGCAGGCTGATCATCAACGTCGGGATGAAACGCTTCATTGGTGGCGGTGTGGGCAGTGCGTTTTTCTTTCACCACTCGTTTGCGGTGGCAATCACCTCACAAGAGCTCGCGCTCTTGTCTGAGGTCTCGCCCGATGAGGCCTATATCGCGGGAATCTTGCACGACGTCGGGCAACTCTGCTTTCATGTACTCGACGAGCGGGCCTTTCAGGAAGCCTACCAGCAATCCATCGTCGATGGCCGACTGGTTGAACGCGAGGCAGCAATTTTTGGCTTCGACCACTGCCAGATCGGGGAAAAGCTGGCGCAGTACTGGAACCTG
>CAIQBN010000053.1 GCA_903870065.1 uncultured beta proteobacterium
CAGGTTCCAGTACTGCGCCAGCTTTTCCCCGATCTGGCAGTGGTCGAAGCCAAAAATTGCTGCCTCGCGTTCAACCAGTCGGCCATCGACGATGGATTGCTGGTAGGCTTCCTGAAAGGCCCGCTCGTCGAGTACATGAAAACAGAGTTGCCCGACGTCGTGCAAAATTCCCGCGATGTAAGCCTCATCGGGTGAAACCTCGGATAACAGGGCGAGCTCCTGTGACGTGATGGCCACCGCAAACGAGTGGTGAAAGAAGAACGCACTGCCTACACCGCCACCAATGAAACGTTTCATCCCGACGTTGATGATCAACCTGCGCACATGGTCGAACCCGATCAAAGACGCCGCCGCATAGGGGTCAGTCAAATCGGATTTGGCCTGCAGCCGCCTGATGTGGTTGGCGACCCCTAATACGTTGCCCGACAGCACCGGATCATTGCGGATCAGGCGCGCCATCACTTCAAATGACGCCTTGTCGTCACGCAACAAGTCGAGCAGTTGCAGGATGACTTTGGGAAAGGCTGGCAACTCCCGGGCCAATGCCTCAATGTCATCCATCGGGTTCTGAAGCTTTAGCATAGTACGGGTCGCGCAATGCGCAAAGCATCCATCAAGGTCTGGCAGGCCGGGTTGGGATGGGAGCCGAATATTTCTGCCAGCCTCGCTTCAAACTGCGCTACTGCCGCATTGCGATCCGTGGTTTGTTGCACCGATGCATCCACTACAGCAATGCACTCGACGCCTTTGATCACCATTTGCTCGATCGTGTTGGCATTGACGGTGAAGCCGGCGGCTACATACATTATCTCCAGCACACCAGATCGACCTACCACAGGTCGAGCAACCACCATGCCCGGTTCGAGCGCCATCGTGGGAAGCCACCGGTAATGCAGATCGTCCGGGTGATCAGATTGATCCGGGCACTCAGGCTGGACTGTTGTCATCGCGTTGTGTGCATCCACAGGTCAAAGATCAAGAATACTCGCAAATGCGGTTGTAGGCGCATCTATTCATAATGCCATGCCTATTGAGCCGATTTTGGCGCCGTTGTCCGGCTCCAGCCGGGGACCATGGTAGTGCATCGGTGGCTTGCCATTTCAGCGTGATTGGACCCTAGCCCTCGTACAATATACATGTATAGCTATAAAAATAGTAGCGTCAACTGACCTGAAAATCGGCAAAAAGCCGGCCAAGGTTCAACCAAACACAACTCAATCAACGCACTATGGCAATTCAGTGGTTTCCGGGGCACATGCACCTGACGCGCAAGGCGATCGAAGAGCGCATTAAGGAAATTGATGTGGTCATTGAGCTGCTGGACGCCCGCTTGCCTGGCTCGAGCGCCAATCCGATGCTGGCGCAGCTGACAGCGGGCAAGCCCGCGCTCAAGGTGCTGAACAAGCAGGACCTGGCAGATCCTGCGCGCACTGCCTTGTGGCTGGAGCACTTTAATGCCATGCCAGGCACCCGCGCTTTGGGGCTCGATGCCAGCATGACGGCACCGGCCAAGGTGTTAGTGAAGGCCTGCTTTGACTTGGCGCCAAACCGCGGCACCATGGTCAAGCCCATGCGGGTGCTGATCTGCGGCATTCCCAATGTGGGCAAGTCCACCCTGATCAATACGCTCAAGGGCAAACGCGCCACGCTGACCGGTGACGAGGCAGGCGTCACTAAGCTGGAGCAACGCATTGTTCTGCAGGATGGCTTTTACCTGTTTGACACGCCGGGCGTGTTGTGGCCGCGCATCATCGTGGCCAAGACAAGCTACAACCTGGCTGCCAGCGGCGCTATTGGCCGCAATGCCTTTGATGAGGAAGAAGTGGCGCTGGAAATGCTGGACTATCTGTGCCAACACTATGCGCCGCTGTTGGAGGCGCGCTACAAGATCACCGGCGTGGCGCAGCAGACCGATGAACAAATTTTAGAAGCCATTGGCCGCAAGCGTGGTGCATTGCTGCCGGGGGGCAAGATCAATTTGCAAAAGGCGGCTGACTTGGCGATCCACGACTTTCGCTCTGCAGTCATGGGCCGCATGACTTTGGAAACGCCTGAAGAGTTTGCCCAGTGGCTGGCCCACGGCCAGAAGCTCGATGCCGAGCGCCAGGTCAAGAAGGATGCCATCGAACTGGACCGCGCAATTCGCTTCAAGAAGGTGCCACGGCCGGAGGCGCCCGAATGATCCACGTGTTTCTCGTTCCAGCTTCACCCGTGCGCAGCAGCCTGCAACACTTTAGCCGCCCATTGGTTCAGGCTCACGCCGCTGGCCTGTGCGGCTATCAAGGCAGCACTGTGCACTTCGGGCGCTACCCGCAGCATCAGCTTGCCACTGGCGGGTTTTTCCGGGGTCTTGCCTATCTTTGCGCAGGCATCAATGTAATCGTTCACTGCCTCCTCGAATGCTGCGCGCAGGCCCGCCACATTGTCAGCGTGAAAGCCAACAATGTCGCGCAATCCAAGCAAGCGCCCAACCAGGATGTTGTCGCGGTCGTCAATCTCAACACGGGCCGTGTAGCCCTTGAATGTCATGGTGTTCATGGTGTTACTCCTATCAATGTCAGAAAAGCCCGTGCATCGTCCACTTGGTACGCCTTCGCCTCTTTCGCTGGGTGCGGGCGGTGGAAGCTGACCACTGTCGTCCCGTGGCAAAACTTCACCCGCGAGCCGTTTCCCTCAATCACAGCACAGCCAACACCAACTAGTAGCGACTCAATCCTCGCCCACTCAAGGGTGACTGATGTTGGCTTGGCAAAGATGGCCACCAGAGTCTTGGTGTGCTTGCTGTTCATGCTTGCAATTGTAGCAATCGCTTCAATGAGTGCAATCACTAATTGATTGCATATTTTCTATAACCAGCATCACCAAATGCCGCTCGACATAGCGCAAGACCTGCGCAAACTCAGACAAGATTTGGCGAACTCTGATGCTTGGCAGGGCCATTTGCCGTTGAATTGGGACAAACGATGGAAAGACGGCTGTCTTGGCATGTGTCAGCACGCTGACGTGTTTCATTTTGTCGGGGTTGGCTTTTTCGAAAGGCCGGGGAATGGGAAGCTGCTGACGTTTTGTTGGCCCAATCCCTAGTTGTGTCCTTTATGCGATGGGCTTGAGCCAAGTCTGCCCCAAATGCTTGACGAAACCTAAATTCGGCCCTAAATTCAGACCTATCAACACGAAAAGGTCAACATGCAATCCGTTGCAAATATCAGGTCCATTTCTTACCTGAAAAACCACGCGGCCCAGATCTCCGAAGATCTGGAGATGAACGGCAATCCGTTCTTCATCACCCAAAATGGGGAAGCCAGCATGGTGATTGAAAGCGTGGAAAAGTTTCAGGAAAAAGAAGCGCTAATCGCCGCTCTAAAAATCATCGCCTTGGGTGAAAAAGACCGTTTGCACGGCAAAGGCATTTCCGCAGCTGATTCACGGGCGCAGTTGTTGGCTGCCCGGCAAAGCCGGAAATAATGTCCGTCATCATTCTCCCAGATGCCCAAGATGACTTGTTGTCGCTGCAGGAATACATGCTGAACAAGTGGAGCGGGGCCGACTGGCTAAAGGCCGAAGACGAGATTTTCGACAAGTTGGAAAACGTAGACGCTGGTCGATTCAACGGAACGCCAGTTCAAGAGTTGGCCTCGGTAGGCATTTTGGACTACCAGAACGTTTACACCGCGCACCATAAGCTGGTCTACCGCCGGATAGCCAACGATACCTATGTGTATCTTGTTGCCGGCCATCGGCAGGATTTTCCGACGCTTCTAATCAAACGACTCCTGAAACTCGACCGACATTGACACGCGAGTCGTTACGATTGTGGGGCTTTCGTGTACCAGGTTGCTATCACTTCAGTAGCTATTAACCTAAATTTTGCAAGGGCTACAGCACGATTTGATGCACAAAGCTTTTACTAGCAGCGCATTCACCGGTTTTTGACCCTGGGTGAGGTCAAACCCAAGCTGGTTGGTCTGCCAACGTTGCCGACGCTAGGCAAAGTGCTGTCATGCGATGTTCAAAGGATTGCATGCCGCGCTTGTTCATACAAGGTCAACTTTGACAAGATTTGGCGAACGAAGGCGGGACGGATGCCTATGCATGTGTCAGGAAAGACATCGTTGTTGGATTTCCACACCATCAATTGTGTTGAAATGAAGGCCATCATTTCACATGCAGACAAAGGGAGATTCAATGCGCACAGCGAGCAGTCCACCAGTTCACCGCACCCTGGCCCGATGGTTGTTCCTGGTCTTGTCACTGTTGACTGTTCAAGCCTGGGCCGCTACGCCCATGATCGCGACCGGGGATTCACACAGCTGTGGACTGCTTAGCAGCGGCGCCGTCCAGTGCTGGGGAGTGAACAGTGACGGCCAGTTGGGCAATGGCACGACAGCGGACAGTAGCAATCCAGTGAACGTGGCTGGCATTGCCGACGCCATTGCGATCGCGGCGGGTGGCTCCCACAGCTGTGCCGTACTCAGCAGCGGCGCGGTGCAATGCTGGGGGTTGAACAGTTCCGGTCAGTTGGGCGATGGCAGCACAGCCGCCCGTAACAGCCCGGTGACCGTGCCAGGCGTCAGCAACGCGACCTCCGTCGCTGCAGGTGGTTCGCATACCTGCGCCATTGTCAACGGTGGCGCAGTGAAGTGCTGGGGCTCAAACGCTTACGGCCAACTGGGCAATAACGGCATATCCAATAACCTCACAAGCATCGTGAACGCCACATCAGTGTCTGCCGCAGGGTCGCACAGTTGTGCCGTTCTCAGCAGTGGCGCGGTGCAATGTTGGGGATTGAACACTTATGGTCAGCTGGGGAGTGGTACCACAAACAATAGCGCCATCCCGGTGACTGTGGTCGGCATCAGCACCGCCAAGTCGGTCTCCACGGGCAGTGCCCACAGCTGCGTCGTACTCGGTACCGGCGCGGTGCAGTGCTGGGGGTACAACCTTTACCAACAGTTGGGCAATGGAGGCAACACCAACAGCAGCACGCCGGTTACCGTGAGCGGCGTCAGCACGGCAAGCGCGGTCTCGGCAGGCGAATCCAAGACCTGCGCCGTACTCAGCAGCGGCGCGATTAAGTGCTGGGGGGCCGGCAGTTTCGGCCAGCTTGGCAATGGCAGCTTGGGCTGGTACAGCACCGCAATGAGCGTGACCGGCATGAGCACGGCCACTGCAGTCTCGGCGGGCGGCAAGTGGCACGCCTGTGCATTGCTCAGTAGCATCCTAGCCCCGCCCGCGGGCCAGGCGTTCTTGAAGAAACATGGGCATAGCACAGACATCCCGGACGTGCCTGAATTGGACAGCTCGCCCACTTTAGC
>CAIQBN010000054.1 GCA_903870065.1 uncultured beta proteobacterium
ATGGCAGCCAGCGCGGCACCCAGGAACTGCGCATCCGGCCCCAGCACATCCTTGCCCCAGCCGCCGACAAAGCCCACAAAAGCCACCACCATGATCAGCGGCCCGGGCGTGTTCTCGCCCAGGGCAAGACCGTCGATCATCTGCGTTGCGGTGAGCCAGCCAAAGTGCTCGACCGCGCCCTGGTAGACATAGGGCAGCACAGCGTAGGCACCGCCAAAGGTCAGTAACGCTGCCTTGGTGAAGAACCAGCCCATTTGCGCCAAGGTGCTGTCCCAGCCATAGGCAGCCACCAATGCCCCCATGGGGACCAACCACAGGGCGGCACCGATCACCACCACAGCGGCCAGGCGGGTGGGGGACCAGCGCGCGTGCGGCGGCGTGGGCGCGGAGTCGCCTATCAGCCAATCGACCTCACCGGGTTGCTGCGCCACAGGCTTGGCGGCTCCATGGCCGCCAGCGCCAGCAAACTGCTCAGGCGCCCAGCGCGAACCCAGCCAGCCAATGAGCGCGGCAATCGCCACGATCCACGGAAACGGTACGTCGAACCCATAGATCGCTACAAAACTCATAGCTGCAATCGACCAAAGTACGGGGGCTACCGTGGGGTTTTTCAAAGTCTTTGAGCCCATGCGGTGCACCGCCTGCAGCACGATGGCGGCCACCGCCGGCTTGATGCCATACAGCACACCTGCCACCCACGGCACGTTGCCAAAGGCCACATAGACCCAACTCAGACCAATCAGGATGAACAGCGAGGGCAGCACAAACAGCGCACCGGCCACCACACCGCCCCAGGTGCGGTGCATCAACCAGCCGATGTAAGTAGCCAATTGTTGCGCCTCGGGGCCTGGCAACAACATGCAGTAGTTCAGCGCATGCAAGAAGCGACCTTCCGAGATCCAGCGTTTCTCCTCCACCAGTTCGCGGTGCATGATGGCAATCTGTCCGGCCGGGCCACCGAAGCTAATAAAGCCCAGCTTGATCCAGAAGCGAAGCGCCTCAGCAAAAGAGACAGTGCGTGGTGCGTCGGACAAGGTGACGCTCATACTGCCCCCCCAACCATGGTTTCGGTTTTCCAACTGTGAGGCTCATCCTGAGCGGCAACACGATCACGGCACCACGCGTAGAGCGCGTCGTACAGCGGCAGTGCTGCCTCCAGCATCGCGTGGTCGTCCTGCGCATGCAGACGGGACAGGCCTAGCGAGAACGCCAGCAGGCCGGCAGACTGCGGCGACAGGTCCAGCCGGTCGGTATCGGCGCCTCGCACGATGGTGGCCAGCAGGTCCAGCGCGGCATCTCTGAGATCAAAGCCAAGCAACAAGGCGTCAAAGCTGCACTGCTCGCCCACGTGGGACACCGGTGCGCCGGGAATGTCATAGGCCACCGCACCCAGCGCCGTTGCCTGCGCCAGCACCTGGCTGGTGGGCACATAGAAGAACTCGGCACGGGAGTCGGTGAAACGGCGAATCAACCAAGGGCAGGCAATGCGGTCGATCTTGGGTCGCTCGCGGGTGATCCAGCGCGAGGGCTGCTCGCCAGTCACGCCCCAGTCGGCTCGCCTGACAAAACTCAATGGGGGGTGGGCGCGCCACAGTGCCATAGTCTGTGCATCGTCCACTCCGTCCTGGCCGCCTTCGATGCCGCCTGTCACCCGATGGGCATTCCAGCCAGCGGCCTGCAATGTGGTCACGGCGTCTTCGCTGACGTTGTGGCCGTACACGCAATAGACATAGACCTCGCGCGGTGCTTGAGAGG
>CAIQBN010000055.1 GCA_903870065.1 uncultured beta proteobacterium
CGACAAAGCCTTTGCCATCGTGCATCCAGGCGGCGTGTTTAGGCGCCTTCTTGGTTTGCTCCCACTCGTTGAGCATGTCCCACTTCACATCGTCCAGGGCTTTGGCCATGGCCGGGGTGGCGGTGTTGAAGGCCAACTCCAGACGGTGACCGCTGGGGTCAAAAAAGTAGATCGACTTGAAAATGGTGTGGTCAGTGACACCGATGACATCGATACCAGCGGCCTCAAGGCGTGTCTTGGTGCCCAGTAATTCGTCCATGCTGGCAACTTCAAATGCCAGGTGTTGCGTCCAGGCCGGTGTATTGTGGTCGCGGTCCATCGCGGGGCTGTTGGGCAGCTCGAAGAAGGCCAAAATGTTGCCCGCGCCTGCGTCGATGAAGACGTGCATATAGGGATCAGGTGCCTTGGTGGAGGGCACTTCATTCTCGGCAATGGCCAGCACAAAGTTCATATTGAGGTGCTTGGCATACCACTCCACTGTTTCTTTAGCATTGATGCAGCGGTAGGCGACGTGGTGGATCTTCTTGATCAGCATGGTGTGGTCCTCAAATTGGTGGGTTGGCGCGTTGGTGGTCTTCATTAGACGGGAGTTTGATCTATCATTCAAACAGATTTTCATGATTAATTTATTTGTTTAGCTGATGAATATCACTTTACGTCAATTGCGAGCTTTTGTAGCACTGGCCCAAACCGCCAGTTTTACCGACGCCGCGGCCAGTTTGCATGTCACGCAATCGGCCCTGAGTGGCCTGATCAAGGAATTGGAATTGGCGCTATGCGTGCAGGTAGTGAACCGCAGCACACGCAAGGTCAGCTTGTCGGAGGTAGGCCGCGAGTTTTACCCCCTGGTGGCCCGGTTGTTGCAGGATTTGGATGGCGCGATGGAGACCATCACCGACCTCAAGGCTCTCAAGCGTGGACTGGTGCGCATAGCAGCTCCGCAATTGATGTCAGCGTCGGTATTGCCCGAGGTCATTGCGGGGTTCCGACAGGAATGCCCCGATATCGAAATTCGCCTGGGGGACTGCATGGTGGAACACGTGCTGTCAAAGGTTCACAGCGGTGAGGTGGATTTTGGGGTGGGCCCCGAGCGCGAATCGTCGGCCGATATTGAGGCTCAGACTCTGTTCGAGATTCCGTTCGTGGTGGTATTTCGACCGGACCATCCGTTAAGCACAAGGAAGCGCGTGACCTGGGACGAAGCGCTGCGTTACCCGGTGATCGCGCTAAAGGGGGAATTTACCCATCGCCTGCGGGTGGACCTACGCGATTCATTGCATGACAAGGTACTCAATCCAGCCAATGAAGTTGGTTTTATGACAACCGCTTTCGCGATGGTCAGCGCGGGTCTGGGGGTGACCACATGTTTACCTTATGCCAGCAGTTTGATCCGGTTGTACCAACTGAATAGCCATTCCTTGGTGGAACCGGTAGTACGCCGAAAATTCTTGGTATTCACCCGGCGCGACCGGCCACTGTCCCCGGCTGCGCAGCGATTCTCTGAGTATTTGTTGGACTTTATCAAGAGGCAGGATTGGTACACGCCTTGATATTTCAGAGGGCAATGCGTACTTTGCGAGCAGCTCCATCGGCACGACCAATGTGCCCTAGCGGAAGTTCGGTGCTCGACTTGATGCAGTTAAGTACGATGTTGGAACGAATGTTCGCCACGCCTTTGATGCGGGTTAGTACACGCAAGACAGAATCTGACAGCACACCCAGGTCCGCTGCGACGATTTGAAGGATGTAATCTGACTCGCCTGCTACCGAATAGCAATCCAACACTTCTGGGATGGCCGCAATTTCCCGCTCAAATGCCAAACCTTCGTCCCCGCCATGGCGACTCAAGGTGACGTAACTAATGGCACGCACTCCCAGCCCAAGCGCTGCGGGATCAAGCAGCGCAACATAGCGACGGATGATGCCACCGGACTCCAATCGCTGAATGCGCCGGCTCACCTGCGAGGCTGAAAGGTGAATCCGCTCACCCACCTGCTGGTTGGTGGCGTGTGCGTCTTTCTGCAACGCAGCCAGCAAACTGATGTCGAACTTATCAAGTAGCAAATCTTCGTATTTTTCTTGATTCATGCATGAATTATGCATATCCTGGGGTTTTCCTGAGGAGACTTGCGTACACCTTGCAATTGGTCTTGACCACAATCAAGTATTCGCAACACGCAATAGAGGATCACTGAAATGGCCGATTTGTTTGAGAATCCAATGGGTTTGATGGGCTTTGAATTTGTCGAGTTTGCTTCCCCTACAGCAGGCGTTCTGGAGCCAGTTTTTGAAAAAATGGGATTCGTTCGCGTGGCGCGCCACCGCTCAAAAGACGTGGACCTCTACCGCCAGGGACATATCAATTTCATCATCAACCGGGAACCGCGCAGCAACGCAGCTTACTTTGCCGCTGAACACGGTCCATCGGCCTGCAGCATGGCATTCCGGGTGAGGGATTCACACAAAGCCTACTCGCTGGCGCTCGAGCTCGGCGCTCAACCGGTCGATATTCCCACTGGCCCCATGGAATTGCGGCTGCCGGCAATTAGGGGTATCGGTGGCGCACCGTTGTACCTCATTGACCGCTTTGAAGACGGCAAGTCAATTTACGACATAGATTTCGATTTTATTGACGGAGTGGATCGACATCCAAAGGGTTTTGGCATGTCCATCATTGACCATCTGACCCACAATGTGTACCGCGGCCGTATGGCATATTGGGGAAATTTTTATGAAAAGATATTTAATTTCCGGGAAATTCGCTACTTTGACATCAAGGGCGAGTACACGGGGTTAACGTCTCGGGCCATGACAGCGCCCGACGGCATGATACGCATCCCACTGAATGAAGAAGCTTCTGGCAAGACCGGACAAATTGAAGAGTATTTGATGCAGTTCAATGGCGAGGGCATTCAGCATATCGCCTTGCTGACTGATGACCTGTTAGGCACACTTGACGGTTTGCGCGCTGCAGGCGTGCCCCTGATGACTGCACCGTCCGCCACTTATTATGAAATGTTAGAAGAACGTTTACCGGGACATGGGGAAAACGTTCAATCGTTACAAACACGAGGAATACTACTTGACGGGGTCAGTCGGCCCGGTGAGCGCCGCTTACTGTTGCAAATATTCTCGCAGACCCTTTTCGGACCTGTTTTCTTCGAGTTTATTCAACGTAAAGGCGACGATGGGTTTGGTGAGGGCAACTTCAAAGCGCTGTTCGAATCCATGGAGCGCGACCAGTTGCGCCGCGGCGTCATTCAAGCGGACTAAGCATGCGTAAACTTGACAAAACAGAAACAGCGACTGCTTTGAATAGTTTGCCTGCTTGGGGGCTCGCCCAAGATGGATGTGCAATCCAACGAGACTTTGAGTTGGCGAACTTCATCCAGGCATTCTCGTTTATGACTCAGATTGCAATGGCCGCCGAGACGCGCAATCACCACCCGGAGTGGTCAAACATTTATAACCGGGTTTCGATTACATGGACGACCCATGATGTGAATGGCCTGAGTGACCTCGACATTGCTTTGGCACAGTATTGCGAGCATGCTTTTGCCAACTACTTTGCTGCGTCGACAGTACTGGTGGAGGATTTGCCTTGAATTTCATATCTAGGTCAGAAAAGCTAAAGCACGGCCTGGCGGCCGGCGGCTTTACGCAGCCGCAACGTGCCGATTGGACCGTCGATCAGGGATGGTCAAATTACACCCCGCAGCAGCATGCAGTCTGGAAAACACTTTATGAACGTCAAAGTCACATGCTACCTGGTCTTGCATGTGACGCGTTTTTGGATGGCATGAAAAGATTGCCCATGGCAGCAGATCGGATCCCCAACTTCGAGCAGTTGTCGGAGACACTTTTCAAGGCGACCGGCTGGCAGGTCGTGGCTGTACCTGGTCTGGTTCCAGACGATGTTTTCTTTGATCACTTAGCAAATAGGCGTTTTCCGTCCGGCAACTTCATTCGTGAAGCGCACGAGTTGGACTACCTGGAAGAGCCCGATGTATTTCACGATGTATTTGGCCATGTTCCAATGCTGATGCACCCGGTGATGGCTGACTTCATACAGGCCTATGGTGTGGGTGGTTTACACGCGCACAGAGTGGGTAAGCTAAAAGAGCTGGCGCGCGTTTATTGGTATACCGTGGAGTTTGGTTTGGTGCGCCAAAATGCGGGTCTGCGAATATATGGAGCGGGTATTGCCTCCTCATATTCAGAGAGCGTATTTTCAATCCAAAGCGATTCACCCAATCGGGTTGTCTTTGATCTGGAGCGGGTTATGCGAACCAACTATCGCATCGATGACTTCCAGGAAGTCTATTTTGTATTGGATGACTTGCAAGACCTGCTGGCCTTGGCCAATACAGAATTTGCCCCATACTACGCGCGGCTAGATCAGGGGCCAAACTACGAGCCCGGTGACATTTTGACTTCCGACGCGTTGGCACAACGTGGCACTGGCACCTACCATGCCACCCGTCAAAATTCAAGTTGAGTCTGCCCGTTGATTGGACAGGTGATGTCCATGCACAATAGCCCAATGACTTCCGAACACAATGAAATTCCGGTCCCACGGCTCGCGGGACATTTGCTGGTTCAATGCCTAGTCGAACAGGGCGTAACACATGCCTTCGGTGTGCCGGGGGAAAGCTACTTAGCCGTGTTGGATGGGTTTTACCTGTACCGCGACCAGATTCAGTTTATTGTCAACCGGCAAGAGGGTGGTGCCGCCTTCATGGCAGAGGCGCATGGCAAACTTACCGGTCGACCTGGAGTTTGTTTTGTGACCCGAGGACCTGGCGCAACCAATGCCAGCATCGGTGTACATACCGCCTTTCAAGACTCCACTCCAATGGTTCTGCTGGTGGGCGATGTGGCCAGCGACCAGCGCGATCGCGAAGCCTTTCAGGAAATGGACTACCGCGTCATGTTTGGCGCCAGCGCACAGGGGATGGCCAAGCGGGTTGAGCGTATTGATGACGCAGCACGGATCCCAGAATATGTTGCCCGAGCCTTCGCCACGGCCATGAACGGGCGCCCCGGCCCCGTGGTGCTGGTGCTGCCTGAAGACATGCTGATTCAGGCACTCAAGCCGCACCCCGTGACCGGTGCGCTGCCCACGCCATTGTCCCGCGTGGAACCATCGGATGCGTGGAGTAACCCTGACGCACTGCGCACTCTGCGCACGATGTTGATGCAAGCACAACGCCCATTTGTCATTGCTGGTGGCGGCGGGTGGACACCAACGGCCGCACAAGCGCTGCAACGATTTGCAGAAACTTGGCTTTTGCCTGTAGGAAATGCCTTCCGGTTTCAGGACACGTTTGACAACCATCATCCACAGTACGCAGGTGATGTAGGCATTGGCATCAACCCCGAACTGGCGAAGCGCATTGCGCGATCCGATCTGGTCATCGCGATTGGGCCACGTCTAGGCGAGATGACCACCGGCGGATATACCCTGCTGCAAGCGCCGCGCAGTGCCCAGACGCTGGTGCATATTCATGCCAGTGCAGATGAACTCAACCGCGTTTATCAGGCTGACTTGGCAATACATGCCAGCATGCGTTCGGCCGCACTGTCCCTGGAAGAACTTGACGCCCCGGGATACGTGCCATGGGAAACATGGACGCAGGAATGCAATGCAGACTATCAATCCAACCTGAAGGCTATTTCGATAGCAGATTTGCCTGCCGACACTGAACGCGGTCTTGTGGACATGCACAGTGTTATCAGCACTCTGCAACGGCATTTGCCAATCGACGCAGTTCTGACCAATGGAGCAGGCAACTTTGCTAGTTGGCTGCACCGCTTTTACCGCTATTCGGGGTTGGCGAAGGGGAAAAAGACGCAACTCGCTCCAACCAATGGCGCAATGGGGTATGGGGTGCCGGCAGGCGTAGCGGCCGCTATCACAAGCAAGTCCAGTGCTGACGCAACGGGTCAGGGTAGGGTGGTATTCACCATTGCGGGAGACGGCGACTTTCTGATGAATGGTCAGGAGTTGGCCACTGCCGTGCAATACGGTGCAAAGACTATTGTCTTGCTGCTCAACAACGGCATGTACGGAACCATTCGCATGCACCAGGAGCGTGAATACCCTGGCCGGGTGGCAGGTACCACTCTACAAAACCCAGATTTTGCTGGACTTGCGCGGGCCTATGGCTACGTCGGTGTGCGGATCGAGCGCAGCGCTGACTTTGAATCCGAATTGGTAGCGGCACTGGCCCGTGCAGAGGGGACTCTCATTGAAGTTATTTTGGAGCCGGAGCTTATCAGCACCCGAGTATCCTTAAGTGAAATCCTGATTAGCAATGAACTTCAGCCACCGTCCGAATCGAGCCCTGCGAGTGCGGCCCACACCGCGCTGCGGCCACCAGCAGGCGCTGGGGCAGCGTCTTGAGGTCGAACCGGCGATTGAAGCGGTAGGCGAAGGTGCCGAG
>CAIQBN010000056.1 GCA_903870065.1 uncultured beta proteobacterium
CACAAACGTGGCTTCACGCTCATCGAACTCATCATCTTCATCGTGGTGGTGGCCGCCGGGCTGGCGGGCATCCTTTCGGTGATGAACACCGTGGTCAAATCCAGTGCCGACCCGATGATCCGTAAGCAGGCCATGGCGCTGGCCGAGTCGATTTTGGAAGAAATCATGCTCAAGGAATATTGCGATCCACATTCCGTGGAAATAGGTACTGATGCCATACCAATTCGACCGCACGTGTGTTACTGCGATCCTGATTTATCACTAACTCCTGCGGCACTAACTCCCACATCTAGATGCACTAGGATTCCACAGGTTCGTAATGGAGCCGACCAAGAGGCACCGCGCGCAGACTACGACGATGTAGAGGATTACAACGGGAAAACGAAAACCGTATTTCTCGACTGGCCCACCAGTCTTTCTTCTTACAGTGTGCTCATCACCGTAGGGACGCCGGCAAATGTGAGTGGGGTTGTCATGAAACAAGTCACTGTCGCGGTCTCTGGCGGCGGCAACACCATCAGCTTGACCGGTTACCGCGCCAACTACTGATCATGCGAGCCAACCAAACTGCCCACCTTCTGCGCCACCAAAGCGGCTTCACCCTGGTGGAACTCATCATGGTCATCGTTATCATGGGCGTGATTGGCGGCATGGTGTCGGTGTTTATGAAGAGCCCGATAGATGCCTACTTTGACAGTGCCCGCCGCGCGGCGTTGACGGATGTGGCAGACACGGTAGTGCGGCGAATGGCGCGCGATATTCAAAAGGCGCTGCCAAACAGCATTTCCATCACTACAAACGGGCCTTGCGTGGAATTTATTCCCACCAAAACCGGGGGGCGTTACCAGTCAACGGATGGAAGTGGCAG
Source organism: uncultured beta proteobacterium (assembly GCA_903870065.1). Lineage (GTDB taxonomy): Bacteria > Pseudomonadota > Gammaproteobacteria > Burkholderiales > Burkholderiaceae_C > Allorhodoferax. The sequence goes on from CAIQBN010000056.1 coordinate 869, forward strand.
CCTTACCACCGGGGCCACGAGCTTTACCATGCTGGGTAGCAACACCACCTTTGCGGGCCCTCTCAATCCGCTACCGACTGATCAACAAATTGCACAGGGTGATGTGATTGTGGTCGGCAATACTGGCCAGCCTGGAGCAGACGCTTACAGTGGCGACAACACAATGCTTGTGGGTGCACCGCCGTTCTCCGTGACTGGTACAACCAACATAGAGACTACTTTTCCCGTTTCAGCGATTCCTACGCTTACGGTCTACAACTCCAGTCGCTTTCAAGTTGTTCCGGGGAATGAACGAGTGGTTTCTTATGTCTGCGATAGCAGCGGATTGCATCGCACGGTCAATTCGACCGACTTCACCCACAGTTGCTTGGCAACAGGCCCACTTCTGGCAAGCCGCGCAACATGCACCTTTCTGTTTGACCAGCGAAGCCAAACTGACGCGTTGATTCACATTACTCTTCAGCTCTCCGATGCTAGTGGTGAATCTGTCAGTCTGTACCACGAAGTGCATATCGGGACTTCGCCATGAAGATCAATATTCCGATCAAATCCTAAACTTGGTGCCAAGTATGCACATCAACCCCAATGAACTTGAAGCCCCTCTGCAGGAGGCGCTGAGCAGAATTCTTGCGGTGTCTTCACCGAATCGCATTATTTTGTTTGGATCGCAGGCGCGTGGCGAGGCGGATGCCGGATCTGATATTGACTTGATGGTCATTGAGCCTACGGTCCAATCACCTGCCCAAGAGGCTGCTCGGCTGTACCGCGCTGTTGGGTGGGTCGGTGTGGGTGTGGACATACTGGTCTATTCAGAGCCTGAGTTCGCGCTACGAAGCACCGTGCCGGGAACAGTATTGCACCAGGCGCTCACAGAGGGGAGGGTGGTGTATGAC
>CAIQBN010000057.1 GCA_903870065.1 uncultured beta proteobacterium
CATAACCTGCACCTGCGCTGCTGTCCATGCTGCGACCCACATAGCCTGTGCTGCTTCAGTCGGCAATGTTGGAATGGCATCGGCTGCGACTGGTGGCATTGCAGCTGCGGCCTTCTCTGCACGCAAAGTGTTCAGGTGTTTCTGGATCGTCTCGAAGCTGCCGCGCCCGAGAATGTTGCGCACTTTGCCGGCGTTGGTGGTGTTGGGGTCGATGCCATCGAGGACGGTGCGAACATCATCAATAGTGATGCGTGCGCTTGAAGCCTGGGTCGTGTCTGCCATGATAAATCCTTTGAAGTGGTGTAATTACATCCGTAAGTGTAATACAGTAAATTACGGCTGTCAACACATAAAACAAAATATATTTACGTTTCACGTGAAACAAATTTACGGCAATAAAAAAACCCGCACGAACAAGATCGTGCGGGTTAAGTGGTTTTTTGTTAAACTGAAAACGTGTTGGGGCGACTGTTGTGCAATCGCCCCTCATGCTGGTTAGCCGTTAGGCCAGAGCAGCAGAATGATCAGGATGATCATCCGAGTCACTGACCGAAGCCAGTGCCGGGGTGGTTTGCAAGGCTTTTGCATTCCCGGTACCTCCCTTCCGAGCGGTAGATTTCCGAGTCAACGTAGGCACCCTGCCAGGCGCCTACTCCCCGGAGTCAGCGCCCGTCCATAGGATAGCCCATCTCTCGGTGGGCTATTTTTTTGTCTGGCACAAAGCAAAGCCTTCCTATGGGCCTCAGGATCGCTTGACGCGTCGATGTCCTAGGGTTGCACTGATCCGAGAGCCCAAAGCCTTCCTATGGGCCTCAGGATCGCTTGACGCGTCGATGTCCTAGGGTTGCACTGATCCGAGCGTCCAAAGGCTCTAGGAGCCCAAGGATCGAGTCGTTTAATGATCCCGTTCGTTCTTCGGCTGTTTAGCGGCCCCTCCCCGGTGGCCCCTCTACCCCCCCTGGGGGGTCGGCCATAGGCCGGGGGGTGACTCCGGCTGTTGGTATTGGCTGTTTGGTTGTTGGTTTGCAAGGAGATTAGCGCTTTGAGGCGCTAAGGCTCCGCGCATGCTGGATGATCTTGGATAGATCATGGATCAAACACGTTTTTCATTGACAAAACCGGGTGGCGTTACGACGTGGAACGGGTGGCGTTACGACGTGGAACGGGTGGCGTTACGACGTGGAACGGGTGGCGATAACGTGGGGGTTGGTTAGCGATAAACAGGGGTCAACGCTGAACGGCAGGCCGAGAAATCTCGAACTTGCCGCGTGCGTATTCGTCCACTATCCAGCCAACGACGGCAAGCTCTGCAAGCCCCTTCCTGACCGATTGGCGTCGGGTTTTCATTGTGTTTGGGTTATCTGTAGGGTCGTGCCAAACGTACTCGCAAAGCGTGTCAAGCTCAACTTGCCGTGATTTGCTTGGATCAATCCACGCGGATAGTCGCTGGTGAATCAAGCGCGCAGGGTCAGTCTGCAGCCGTCGAACCTCTGCAAGCTCAATTCGTGCATATGACCTACGACCTAAAACAGCCTCTGCAATGCGAGGATTTAAAGCGACAAACAGCCTCCCATCAGAGCTGTCAAAGTCGTAGCTCAATAGATGAAAAGATGCTTGGCGCGTGCCTTTGGTAGCCAGGATGGTTACGTTGGACATACGCAAGAGACTTGCTTTCAAGTTCTTGATGTTGTCACCGGTGTTTGTCAGGCCGATTTCTGCCAGTAGCTTAGTCATGCGCTCGCGCACGATCAGTCCGTCTTTCTCCTCGGCATCAAACTTCGGTTCCAGGAATAGCCGTAGCTGTCTAGCCATGTCGCTCTGAGGCTCAGGAGTCAAGATCAACCCCTCGGGACCTGCCAGCGCGACTAGTCCTTGCAGAATGCGCATATCGTCAGCGCCAAGGGGCTCAAAACCGACAAAGCGCGCAGACTCACCTTCCCCATAGCTGTATGTGATGTCCAGCTTCTGTTTCTTACGCTCTCCACGCTTTAGGCTTCTGAAAAGCCCTGGAGCGAGACAGTGTGCCGGGTCATGTCGTGCGTGAGTCAATTCATTAGGCTTTTTCACGACGACCACCCTTCTGCTCAGGCTTCTTCTTCGTGACGTAGCTGGTAGCGATCTCGGCTGGACACACGATTCCACCTGGCCATTTCCGAAAAAATCTGTCTCGGACGGGGTCACCGTAGTTCTGCTTAGAGACTGTCAAGCGCATGTAATAGCGAGCCATTTCGGGGTCGATCTCCAGCTTGACTCCTTCTTTTTCTGTCAGTCCGACCAGATTCATCTGGAATCTGACGTTATCCGCCAGGACAGAACTTCCCCTACTTGCCTGCTGTGCACCTCCATCGCCGTTCAAAGTTGCCGACTTGCTTGTGTGATGCAAATTGAGAATGCTTGGCCCGGTCACTGCAATTTGCTCTTCTCGATTGAGCACGGCAGCCATTTGCCCACTGTCGTTCTCTTCGCCCTGGTGCACTCTGCGTAGCGTGTCGATGATGACTAGCCGGCACCCTTTTGAAGCCTCAAGCAACCATCGAAAGTCCGGCTCCTTCATGATGTCAAACGGATAGCCGAAAAACGATTGCCATCTGCAATTTTTGTAAATCGTTTCACGCTGCTCAGGCGTCAGAGCACGACCGAAGTTCCACAGTCGAGCGCTTATCGCGCTGATCGGGTCTTCCATTGCCAGTATCAAAACCTTGCCCTGCTTGATGTCGTCATACCCAAGGAGGTCTGCACCTGCGACCGAGGCCGCTAAATGGCCGGCAAGAAGGGATTTACCGACTCCACCTGGAGAGACGAGATTTCCCACGGTCCCGGCCAGAAATCCGGGGATCACAAAGTCCTGCTCGGGCGGTTCTTCTGCAGTCATGATCGACCTGATGTCCATCTGAACACCAGGAACGAACGTATCCATCGCCGCTGCTGGAGCCGGTTTGCCTGGCACTAATCCTGGCCAACGCGACTTCGGTGGCTCTGCGGTTGATCCGTCGATCGGTATGAAATCCGGGGGTTCTTGTAAAATATCTGTAGCCATTTTTACTCCTATATAGTGAAACGGGTTAGAGCTATTCAGTAGTACCAGTACTTAATAGCTCGATTAAACATCTCTTACATATTGATCATCTGTATCAATATTATCATCTTGCAAGTTATTTAGCTCTTCTAGATTAAGCTCTGCAATATCCTTGATTCCCTCCGGTGGTTTCCATGAGATCACTTGGCCAGCGCAAACCTCTTGAAGCTTTTGCATCTGCTCTTTATGTGCAGTATCAGTAAGAGCCTGCTTTTCCGCACTGCTTTCACGCTCGAAAGCGACGATGATCCTCTTGGCCAACCTCAGTATTTTTTGCACCCACGGTGTCTCTAAAAAGCCCCGTGCATTCGCGCCACCAGTGACCAGGACAGTAGGCGGAGGCTTCTGTCTGCGTCTAGCAAGATCGTGTGCTGCCAGTGCATCTACTCCACCTTCCACGATCCAAACCGTATCCGGCGCTCCAGGCAAATGCTGTGGATGCCGCTTGTCACTACCCTTGAAATCCCACTTTTGCAGTTTAGTAGAAGCATAAATAGCTCTACGCGTGATATTCTGCGCAATATTATTTTCATCACTACCGACAAACAATACACCGACACTGCAATATCTAAGCATGCCGGCTTTTTCAGCATATTCTATAGTTTCAATATCAATGCCTCGGCCATGAAGATATTTTCTACCAGCTTTAATATACATATCTAACTGAGTAGGTACTTCTGGAGCAATACGCTCGACGACCTTGTCCACGATATTTCGCACTAACGATGTAGATGTAGAAGCAGGTGAACCGGATAACATGTAGACCGCATCAGCAAAACCAAGGCCATGCTCAATATCCTGCACCAATGAAATATTGTCTCCAATGCCGTTCGAATGCTTGTCGCAGGCAATCCAGTGCCCATCGGGCTTGCGAGTGATGCGGTAACGCTCGTCACCTGTACTGTCTCGAATTGATAGGTGCCTCCCTTCTTGTCTCACTCGAAAACCGCAGCTTTCGAGGTATCCGCTAGGGTCTGTCGTGCGCGCAAAATCAATATATTGTTCTTCTACACGCTTCTTCTTTGGTACCTCTTGATCCGGCTTTTTCTTCTTTGCATTTGCAGAAGCTAATTTAAAAATCGAATTCCAACCATAACCAACACTGCTGTTAGAAGGCTGCTGAACGCTGCTGTTGAAAATATTATCAGCAACGTATTCCTGTTCAGTCGATCCGCCTGATCGCTGAGTACTTCCGAGGATTTCTCCAGTGCTTGAGTCGATGCGCTCGCCGCGTCTGTGATCTTCTTCGGTATTGCTGCCACTCCGTTCGCCGCTGCTGTCAGTGCTTCGGACGCTTTGTTCAACGCCCCCAGGTGACCCGACATTTCCGAAAGCTGCGGATTCATAGAGTCGATCTTCCCCTGCATCGACTTGGCTGCTTTGCTGGCTATCTCGTTGGACAACGCTTCTAGACTCGTTCTTTGCGCCTGGTTCACCTGGTCGAACGCCTCCAGTGCGCGCGCCACGTCCAGCTGCAGTGTCGTCAGGGGTTCCAAAGCGGCTATCACTTGCTCGGTGATCAGGTCCGGAAGTTGTTTCAACTCGTTCAGCTGCTGCACTTGGTTCGCTACCTTCGTGAGTCGTTGCGTTGTCTCGTCCAACACTACCTGCATTTGCGACACGCTCTGCCGCAGATCGTTTGACGTCGGCAAGTGCCGCAAAGTCTCGAGTTTTGTCATATTCAACCCCTTTTAATTGCAACTTTGCCCACTTGTAGCCGTCACCCAATTTGCTGCCGGTGAAGCTGATTCCATCGACTTCAAAAGAAAACCCGTTCATGGTCCCAGTGCTGGCAACTGATGGAACGGCACGCACCCCAAGCGCATCGAGGCGGGCAATGAAATCAGGCGCCGTGATTACAGGTGAATCCCGTAATACCGAATCGATCGCTTCTTGACATTCCAGTCTTGGCGGTTTTTTCTCTGTTCTGATTGCCATGTTTAACTCCCCATGTGTAAGTGATTTACGCTCTTTTTTATGCTCAGGATCGAAGCCCGGAGTGAGCTTTAAACCGAACTCTTTCTCTAGCTCTTGACAGACTTCGATTGCTTTCAGCACATCGTTTTGACCGTGCCAAAGTGTTCCATCAATGGCGATTCGACTCGCAACGATGTGGGCATGGTCGTAATCCGTGTCACTGTGGCGCCGTGCGTCGTATGGAAACTTGCTCGGATCAAGACCCATTTTTGTCAGATATGCGGTTGTAATTGCATCCCATTGTTGGGTGGAAAGCACCTCTGAATCAGGACAAGATAGCGATGAATGCCAAACAGGCCGCGTGCAATCTGGCCGAAGTTTTCGAAATACTGCAAACTCCTGGCACAACTCATTTACTGTCGTGCCTGACATATTTCCACCGACCCGTTCGGACTTTTTCTCACCAGTACCGAGAGGTCCGACATCGTGCGTGTACTGCAAAAGTCCACGAAAACCAGAGCCGCGGCCGATCTTAGGTTTCATACGAAGCCTCATCATCAGCATCATCAGCACGAATTCCAAGCAATTCGCGCCTAAGTGATTTCACACAATCGCGCAATTCATCGATCACTTCAGCCGGATGTCCAGTCGCTAAACCCTCGTTAATTCGTTGTTGGTACTGGTTCAAATTTCCTGCAACTCTTGCCAAATTTGTCCATGCTTCCTGGTTGATCTCTGGAACCGTTGGCGGCAATTTTCCGATGCTTGCGTTGCGCAAATACTCGCCTCTTTGCATTTTTACCCCTGTTCTCGCACTGTCGAGTTCGGCTAATTCGGCAGGATTTAGGCGCACCGAGACAGTGTGCACGCGCAAGGAGTCCGGAGCCTTGGGCTTTGGACCTCGCTTGCGGCGTGGGAGGTTCGGTAGTTCGGAGGTTGGCATTTGGGTGTTTGGGTTTAGCTTCCGGCAGGACAAGGCGAGGGAACCGAGAAATAAGCGAAGCGCAATTTATACCTTGCTCCTACAGAGAGTCCTGACAGGAAACCATAACACAATAAACAGCCGGAGTCAATCCCCCTGTCCCTGGCGGCGCTTCGCTTGCCAGAGCCAGACCCAAAGGGTATAGGGAGCCACCGGGGAGGGGGTCAAGGGTCACTTAGTTGCTGGCTCTTGCGATGCCTCAACCCTCTTATACAAAGCCGCTTTCAATTCACTGATTTGATCTGTCAGGCGTGCATTTTCTTGACGCATGAAGTCGATTTTGTTCTCCGATAGTTCTGCAGCATGAGCCGCTTGTACCTTCTCCTTATCCAA
>CAIQBN010000058.1 GCA_903870065.1 uncultured beta proteobacterium
GCTGCTATGGGTTTGCGACTTGAATTGCGTACGCGGCGAAGACTCTGTGGTGCGCGCGATCTGGGCTGGCAAGCCCTTACTCTGGCACATCTACCCCCAGCATGACGCCGCGCACGTTGCCAAGCTGGAGGCATTCCTGGATCTGCTGGGCGCCAGTCGATCATTGCGCAAACTGCACCATGCCTGGAACGGAACTTCCGCAAGCCATGAGCGACTGGAACTGCCCTTGACCGAACTCGATCTATGGGGCAAAAACGTGCAATTGCTTAGGCAGGATCTATCGGAAATGGAAGACTTGACGAGTCAGCTGGTTCATTTCATTCTGAAAAAACAGTAAAATCCAAGGCTTTGCTAATCTTGCCTGAAACCGGGCAATTCATGCTCCGCCGCGCATTGCGGCCTATCAACGCTGACAGCACTGGCTAACAGCGCCAACCGCCTGAACTTTTATGAAAATCGCACAAGAAATCCGCGCCGGCAACGTGATCATGCACGGCAAGGACCCCATGGTCGTTCTGAAGACCGAATACAGCCGTGGCGGTCGCAACTCCGCCACTGTTCGCATGAAACTCAAAAGCCTGATCGCCAACTTCGGAACCGAAGTGGTTTTCAAGGCCGATGACAAAATGGACCAGGTCATCCTGGACAAAAAGGATTGCACCTATTCCTATTTTGCCGACCCCATGTATGTCTGCATGGACAGCGAGTACAACCAGTATGAAGTGGAAGCCGAGAACATGGGCGACACGCTGAACTACCTGGAAGACGGCATGGAACTGGAAGTGGTGTTCTATGACGGCAAGGCGATCTCGGTCGAACTGCCGACCAGCGTGGTGCGTGAAATCACATGGACTGAACCCGCCGTCAAGGGTGATACGTCGGGCAAAGTGCTCAAGCCAGCAAAAATTGCCACCGGTTTCGAAGTGGGCGTTCCAATTTTTGTTGCCCAGGGCGACAAGGTGGAAATTGACACCCGAACGGGCGAGTACCGCAAGCGCGTCTAAAGCGCCAAGGAGCTGGCGACCGGGGCTTGCTACTTGCAGTTGGCGGTACTTGCCCATTGGGTCTTGGTACCGACATCCTGCAGGCCCCTGCTGTCCAAGTAGTACAAGTGGTCATCGCTGGATGAAAAGCCCAAATACACATTGGTGGAACCGTAAAACCGGAAATAGTAGGGCTCTCTCGATTGCGAAACGGCTTTCGGCAACAACAGAGTGGGAAAAGTTTTCTCAGCCCAATCCAGGACGCAATCTCGCAGGTCAACCGTCGACGCCGATACGCTCACCCGCTTCAGACCGCTCCATTCACTGAAAAAGCCATGCATGCCGGGGCGTGCTTGGAGCAACAGCGTGCCAGCCTCGGTTGGCACCAAATTGAAACTATTGCCGGTGACCGTCTGCAGCGCGCCAACGCCGCTCACGACATCCACCCCCTCCAGGTGAATGTCGTCCAGATACCAGCCGACACCATTGCTTGCTTGCGGAAAAAAACTTCCGGAAGGTTGTGCATAACGAAAGCGCAGCAGGATGGACCGGTTGGCATACTGCGCCAGTGAAACCTGGCGGACCGTAAATGCCGGCTCGCCCGAGGCCGAGCCGCTCGCGGATTGCCCTGCCTGCTCAAACAGCACCACCCAGCTTTTTCCCTCATCGACCGAGGCTTCCACCAGTGCACGTTGATCTGATGTAGCCAACCCCAGACGGCTGGCAAACCGGATCAGTGCGGCGCCCGATCCGACCAGCGCACTTTTGAGCTGCAGCACCTGATCGGTTGGCGTCGTGTGCGCGAGGTGAAATGCGCTGCTGCCACTGGCGCGCACGTCCGTCGTGATGATGCTGTAACCCGCGCTTGATGTGGTGACGAAATTGCCCAGGCCAGACTCGGCACCGTCGTCCAGGTTGCGGGCTTGTGCCAACACACTGCGCCATTGGTAACCGGTTGCACCCGGGACCGTGCCAAATGAAAAGTCAACCACTTGCCCCACTGCAGCCGCGTCCTTGCCGATCAGGGTAAGCGGTGCGGCGCCTGGTGTATCTTGATCGGGGTCAAACACGGTCACGGTGTAGCTGAAACTGCGTGCCTGCCCATTAACGAAGACGTTGCCGACTGTGACTTGGTAAGGAACATCGCCCGTTGGGCGAGCCCAACGCATGCTGTCGGTATAGGCACCGGGGAGCCATGCCAAGGTGTTTTCCCCGAACCCGTTAACAACTGGCTCCAAGCGAGTGGACATGGGCACTCCGTTTTCCGTCATGCTGACTGTTGCCGCAGAAAAATCCGCCTTGGGGTACGAAAACGACCAGCGCGGATACACGACCTGGTAGGGCGAAAACCCCCTGGTAGGCCAAGCCACAAAATCGTCTCGCACCGAAGGCCGGCCCGAAAAGACGTTGGAATCCATAACCCACAGCGCGTTGCTTGACATGAAGCCGCTGGCTCCAACCACGTCACCGCTGCCCATGAACTGGGTCTGCGGGTAAAGCAACCAGCGCCGGTGACCCACCAAGTTATTGCTGGCCCCAGGGTCACGCATATAGCCATCAGTCACCGCGTCACCTCCGGCATTGCCCAAACTCAAATTGGACTTGCCAGCCGCCTCGAAACCTGCAGCGTTAAAACACGCCCAATTGGACGGCGGGGAATGGCTCAGTTGCCGGTTGGCACTCATCAGCATGGCTGCCTGCTGGGCTTTTGCGTTGAACCCGGGATCGAGCTGAATGGCCGCAGGAACGCCTGCCATGGCCCTGAACCAGTTGATTCGGCGCACGATGGCCGCCTTGTAGGCAGACGAGGTATCGCCTGCGTTGCACGTGCCAATGTCACCACTCCAACCACTGGCGACGCCAGCCGTCGAACCAAAAACCGTCTTGTAAAACAACCGTACTTCGTCGCGCGAGGTGGGGTTGATCACATAGCCACCGTCCTGCTGGCCCAAGGTCGCGTCCCTGGGAGTCACGGTTGAAAGCCCTTTGGCCCCCGGAGCAAGTCCCTCCAGCGTTTGCGGGAAGTTGGGACCGGGAGCAGCGCCCTCTACAGAGGGTAAAACCTGGCTGGCATCCACTGCAGCACAACACAGGCCAGCGAGCAACACCACAATGCGTCGCGAGCGCATAAACCAACTAACCAGCGGTGACGGCTGTGGCAGCAGCAAATATTGCCTCAAGTGAACCCCCGATCATTCGTTGACAGAAGAATACCCAACACCATGTTGCCAAGTATCTCATCCATCAGAAAATTCGACACAGGCAAGTGCCATCATTTGGGGTGTATGGGTTGGCAAAAATCAGGTTTATTGGCACTTCAGTACCTGTACCGCTGCCCCACCGGTTTTGCAACAATCGAGGTCACGCAATACCCCGGTAGCAACTTTAACAAGCCCTTCCCCAACGACCGGTCGGAACTGATAAAACCTTGCAGGCTGCCTTAGAGAGCCGCTTGGTGTGCCTTGAACGTAACTTCTCTTGGTCGCTAGAATGGCCGTTCCCCCCGAAGCTGCTCTTGCCATGGTCCGTTACGATTCCTTTGGCCACGCAGCCCCTGGCAACCCACGCGGGCAGACCTTGTAGCACTGGAGAACATCCATGAGGCGTCTGAGAGCTCCGACCGTCTGGTCACAAACCCCTGGTCACCACTATTTTCACCTAGACCGTTGCAGGCTGTGGCTAGCCGTTTTGTTTGGCGTGGCACTCGACTTGCTGGCTTTGCAAGCCACCCATGCAGCGCAACCCATGGTGGCAATGGGTGCAAACCATGCGCTGGCGCTGCGCTCCGACGGAACCGTATTGGCATGGGGGGCCGACACTTACGGCCAACTGGGGCTTGGCCGCGCCCTCTTGTCACCCGTACCGCTCAAGCTTGCGGGCCTCAGCCAACTCAAGGCAGTGGCCGCCGGCGCAGGTCACTCACTGGCGGTGCGCTCGGACGGTACTGTCTGGGCCTGGGGCAGCAATGAACAGTACAGCAAGCTCGGTGACGGAACCACCGTTGACCGTCCGACTCCGATCCAGGTCAACGGCGTCGACCGGGCCACGGATGTCTGCGCCGGTGGCGGGCACTCGGCGGTGCTCAGGACGGATGGCACGGTCTGGGCGTGGGGCAATAACTCGTACGGGCAGACCGGACACGGACCTCAGGTCGTGAATTCGTCCCCTGGGGCCGTGGACGGGCTGACCGACGTCACCGCCATTGCCTGTTACGCCAACCAGACCGTGGCCCTCAAACGCGATGGAACGGTCTGGGCCTGGGGCGCCAATGCGCAGGGTGGTTTGGGGGATGGCACGCAGGCGGACCGGTCGGCCCCGGTGCGTGTCTTGGGGTTGACCGATGTAGTTGCCATCAACGGTACTGCCGCCTTGAAGCGCGATGGCACCGTGTGGGAGTGGGGTTACACAACGTGGTCCGGCAAGTTGCCTAATCTGGTGCCCATTCAGTCCGCTGGCATTGTCAACGCATCGGCGCTGGGAAGGAATTTCGGGGGTGACTGGGGCAGCCGGTTGCAGGCGCTCCAATCGGAGCGCTCCAACTGGTGGCAGTGGACTCCTGGTTTGGCACCGGACCCGCAACCCGTTGTGGGTCGCTTGAAATCCTTGGCCTCCTCGCCATTCTTCAGCCTTTTGCTCAGGGAAGACGGCCAGGTACTCGCATCGGGTTTAAACAATTCCGGCCAGTTGGGTAACGGCGTGGCTCCCAGCGGTGGCTGGGACTGGCAGGCTGATTTTCTACCGGTGGTGGGGCTTGCCAACGTGGCGGCCGTGGCGGCCGGAGATAACCATGCGTTGGCCCTTGATGCCAGTGGCAATGTGTGGGCCTGGGGTGATGATGCCCATGGTCAACTGGGTCGGGGCAGTGCCATGGCCAACACCATCGCCAGCGCGGTGCCTGGCTTGGCCAATGTGGTGCAGGTGAGTGCAACGCACGATGGGTCAAGCCTGGCGCTCGATGCCGCTGGCCGGGTCTGGGCCTGGGGGCTAAATTACCACGGACAACTGGGAGATGGCACCGGCTCCAATCGGTCGTCGCCAGTTCGGCTTGCGGGTGTTGAGGATGTTCAGTCCTTGGCGCTTGGCCCAAGCTGGACCTCGATGGCGCTCAAGAAAGACGGCACCGTGTGGACCTGGGGAAACAATTTTTATGGCCAGCTGGGCAATGGTCGTAGCGGCGACTTCACCAACACGCCGGCGGCAGTACCAGGCCTGACCCACGTGACGGCCATAGCTGCGCATACTTTTCACGCGCTGGCCGTGCGACAGGATGGCACCGTGTGGGCCTGGGGTGGCAATGACAATGGTCAACTGGGTAACGGCACCACCACCGCCAGTCTCGTTCCGATACCAGTGCCCGGGCTGAATGATGTGAAAGCGGTCGCTGCGGGTTGGGCACGCAGCTTTGCCCTCAAGCGTGACGGTACGGTCATGGCGTGGGGCTACGGAAATGCAGGCGCACTGGGTGACGGCACGTGGAGCGAGTTCAACCGCCTGACGCCCCAAGCTGTGCCGGGTCTGACGGACGTGGTCGAAATTTCTGCCGGCACCCACACGTTGGCCCGACGCGCCGATGGTTCAGTCTGGGGTTGGGGCCAAACCTGGGGCACAAATGAACTGGGTGGCCGTGCGATGGGGGCCGTTGCCGGACCCATCACCAGCTACGGACCATTCCAGGGCATTGCCGCCGGGCAACAGGCCAGCGCGCTGCTCAGCGCCGATGGCCTTTTGTATATGGCGGGTGACAA
>CAIQBN010000059.1 GCA_903870065.1 uncultured beta proteobacterium
GCTGGGCCAGGCGGATTTTGAGCTGGTTTTTTTCAACCACGGTCTCGATCAGCGGGACGATGTTGTCGTCGGTCTCGATGCCTACACCTTCCAAGTCGCCCTGCACGACTTCCACTTGGGCGGGCACTTCCAGATCAATGCCTTTGAAGCCCTGCACAGCCCGCTGCACCTTGGTGATCTGGCCCGACCCAGCGACCCGGTTATTGAAGGGCCATTCCCAAGCGTGTGACGACAGGGTCAAGGTGCTGGCGAAGGCTGCCAGCACCATTGCCGCAAACGTTTTGTTTGAAACGGCCATGATGTAAATATGGCTCAGGCCTGGCGTGCGGTCACCACCACACGCTGGAGTTCAACCGATGGCGTGGCGGGTGTCTTGGCCAAACGGCTTGCGTTCGATTGGCTTTGCGCACCGTTGACGGCGAGCTGGTTGAAGCCCATCAGCATGGTGCCGTTGAGTGCGACGGTCATGGTGGCGGCGATGGCGAAAGAAGCAATGCTGAAACGGTGACTGGTGGCGAATGACATTTTATTACTCCGGTTGGCTGGTCTTTGCAGACCCGATGAGTGAACTGTAGGAGTCACTTGCCTCAGCCGCCACCGACTTGCGACAAACTGCATGTAGAAGCGAAGAACGGTGGAAATCGCGGAGTGGGCGTCACACCGTTTGACCCTACAGCGTAAACGTCCACCCTTCTATCAACGCCCCCGGCACCCGCGAACCACCCAGTGCGCGGGTGTAATAGGTGTCGCAGGCCGGATCAATGTCGGCCCAGTCGGTCAGCGCCAGCAGTTTGCTGCCCAGGGCTTCGTAGAGGCTTTCATCCCAGCGCAGGTCGTTGATGGGGCCGACGACCTCGCCGTTTTCCACCCAGAAGCAGGCGTAGCGTGTCATGCCGGTCACACGGGCTGAGACCGGGTCGCTCCAGTTCAGGTAGTGCACGTTGGAGAGGTACAGGCCGGTGCCAATGGCTTTGAGAATATCGGCCTCGGCCAGCGTGCCACAGGCAACATCCAGTGCGCGGGGCGCTTCGCCTTCGTCTTCGTCTGCGGCGTTGCCAGTCAATCCATATTCCTTGGCGGTGCGCGAGCTGACCAGCAACGTGCGCAATTCCCCCGCCTGCATCAGGGGTAATAGGCTCTCGCTGACCTCGCCCTGACTGTTGAAACGGGGCGTGAGTGCCAGGCCAAAGTTTTCACTGAAACTCAGCAACGGTGAAAACTTCGCTTCGCCCTCCACCAGTTTTTTGAAGGGGCTGCGCCCTTGCTTCCAGGCTGCAGCTGACAGAGCGTTCCAGCCCATCATGCCTAACACATCGGCAAACGCACGCGGTGCCAGGTAGGTGCGGTACTGGCCGGGCTTAACGTTGACGGTAGGGCGCTTAAGCTTGTCCAGCAGATCACGGGTGCGCGCCAGGTTGGCGGTCCAGGCGAGCGTGTCCCAGCGGGCGCCGGCGTAACCACCCTTGGCGGCTTTGGGGCCGTCGTACAGCGAATAGTCCAGAAAGAAACTCTCGGTGGCGAACCAGTGGCTTTGTCCGGCCGAGTTGCGGTTGGCGCGAATGACCACACCGCCCGCGTACAGGCCCGCCAGATCGCAACCCTGGGCGGTGTCCAGAATAGATGCCACCACATCCTGCGGCGCCAGCAGTGCACCGGTGAAGCTGTCGTCGCTGTTGCCGTGGTTGGCAATCGACACCTGGTTGGGGTCGACATCCAGCACCGACACTTCCGCGCGGCAGGCTTGCAATACGCTGCTGAGCAGCGCGCAATCCGCAGGCAGATTGCCGCTGAGCGTGCACGACTGCTGGACCGTGCGACCTTGCGATTGCAGTTGCAGCGACAGCACCATTTGCTGCACATCGGTGTTCTGGCGCACGCGGTTGGCGTTGAAGCGCACATACAGCGTGTCCTCCGCACTCAGGTTCAGAGTGATGGCCTCGGTGCTGGTGAGTTGCCCCAAAACGTGGCTGGCAACCGCATCAAAGTGGCTTCGTGTGGTGTCGATGAAGTGGCTCATGCTGCACCCCCAAACACTTGCACGCCCTTGAACAGGCACGGCGGTGAGGCATGCCCCACACGTATCACCTGACTCGGTTCGCCCTTGCCGCAATAGGGTGTGCCATACGCCACCGTGTTCTTGCCCACACCGGTCAGCCGATTCCAGAAGTCCACCGTCACGCCACGGTAGTTGGGGTTGCGCACCACTTGCCCGAGCTTGCCGTTGCGGATGAGTTGCCCGCGCTCACAACCAAACTGGAACTTGTTGCGGTAGTCGTCGATCGACCAGGAGCGGTTGGTGGTCATCAGCACCCCGTTTTCTACCTGGGCAATCAGTTCGTCCAGTGTCGAAGTGCCCGGCTCCAGGTTGAGGTTGGCCATGCGGTCAATCGGGGCGCGGTTCCACGAGGCCGAGCGGAAGTTGGCCACACCGGCCAAACCGCTACGCGCCTGCGACTCCAAGGCACCCAGGCCGCGGCGCAACATGCCGCCTTCGATCAGCAATTCGCGTTGTGCCGGGTTGCCGCCATCATCAAACGCGTAGCTGGCGAACTCGTGACGTACGCTCGGGTCAAAGCTCACGTTCATCAGAGGCGAGCCGTAGCGCAGCGTTCCAAAATCGGCGGGTTTCACAAAACTCCAGCCCGCGTAGTTGCGCTCGTCACCCAGAATGCGGTCCAGTTCCAGCGGGTGGCCTATGGACTCATGAATCTGCAACATCATCTGGTCGGGCATCAAGATGACGTCCATGGTGCCGGTGGGGCAGTTCTCGGCGGTCAACAGCTCCAGCGCTTCGGCGGCCACGCGCTGTGCTTCTGACGTCCAGCGGTTGCGGTCAAACGCTTCACCACCCATCTGCGCGGTGTGGGACCAGGTGCGGGTCTGCGACTCCAGCCCCTGTGCCGCCGTGGCCGACAGGTCGATGTTGACCATGTCGAAGTCCTGCTCAATGGCGGCGCCGCTACTGGAAAAATAGGCTAGCCGGGTCTGGATGGTCATGACCCGCGCGCTGCGGTTGACCACCAGGTCCGAGCCCTTCATGCTGGCGCTGGCGGCGCGCAGGCAATCGGTGATTTCGGACAAAGATGTGGCGTCCAGCGCCTTGTCGCGCGGACTGTGGTAATGGCCGGTGGATCCTGGGCGCTGCGCGGATGTGAAGCCATGCGCCTTGTACGCACTGGTGGTTTGGGTAGTGGCAATGGCACGATCAAATGCACGCTGCAAACCCTGGGCACTGGTGTCGGCCGTGGCGGCATAACCGAAGTGGCCATCCACCAGCACCTCGCACATGGCACCGGCTTCACTGGCGGTTTCGTTTTTCTCCGGCATGTCGTTGCGCACACAGCGCGACACTGTGTTCTCGCTGGAGTAGCGCACGCCGGCCCACTCCGACGAGCGCCGGGCGTGGGCCAAGGCTTCTTGTGCAAAAGCAAAATTCTGTTGGTGCATGAGGCTCCTTGTTTCTGGTATTGGGTCGCGGGCTTCGATCTCGCCTCGTGTGCCCGCGATTGTGCCGCGTCTCGTGTTTTGCCGTTCAGACTTCCTGTTCATGCCAACGCAAACCCAATTGGGGCTTGTCCACCGGTTGTGCCGACCGGTCACGACGTTCCAAACACGTGGTTGCAGCTCACGGGGCGGGAAACTTTGACAGGCGCAGCCAGCAAGTGCTTTGTGCTGCAAGGACCTGTGTACACATGATTTGGTGTAAACCTGTTGTATTCCCACGAAAGGAAAGACATGAACAACGATGTGAGGTGTTTGGCGAACCGGGGATTGAATCTGAGCCCGCGCCTGGCTATCGGATTGGCCGCATGGTTGACCAGTACAACATGTTGGTCACAGACCGTTCCCAGTCTGACCCAGACGGGCAGCATTTTTACGCTTGCCATTCCGTATTTTGAATACAGCGCTGGCGCTCAAAAGCAGGCTTTGAGCGCCAGCAACCTGTCCGAATTCACGTTGAAGGGCAGTTCAGTCAAGAGTGTCAGCGTTCTGGCCGATGTGCTGGCACCGGCTTCCATCACAGCATTCCCTGGTGGATAGCGTGGATGGTTATGTTGGGCGGGACTTTAACAGTGGCTCCGCCTCAACCTGCATGACCGGTGCGGACTACCTGGCTTTCGGCAATTGCCCGGCCAGCCTGGTCATCGGTGTGGCGGGTGACAGTACGCTTGCCAACTCCAAGATCAGTGCTGCGCGCCAGAACAAAGTGGCGTGGCCAACGCTGACCGATTGGCGATGGGATGGCGCGCCGGGTACCCTCATGGTGATCACGGTGGACAAGACTACAGGTTGCACCACGGCCACCCACAACCACGCGTATGCAGTGTGGGATGGATCCAAATTCATGGTGCAATATGACACAGCAGGTTGCCCCAAGGTATTCAAGAGCGCTCAGGCTGCACTGCCGCTGCATGTTGGTGACGCCCGATACACTGTTTTGCCATTTGCAGCAGCGGCAATCTTGCTCAATCCATGATGCTAAGCTCTCGGCAGCTTTATTCCCTACGATAACTACCCGGAGTTTTCATGCCAGGCCTTTTGCCCCATATCGACCCAGACGGATTGCTCGAATTTTCTGTCGTGTACACCGACCGTGCCCTGAACCACATGTCGCAGCGTTTTCAGGGCGTGATGAAGGACATTTCCGCCATCTTGAAAGAGGTGTACCACGCCAAGTCCGCAGTGCTGATACCCGGTAGTGGCACCTTTGGCATGGAGGCTGTGGCGCGGCAGTTCGCAACCGACAAAAAGACGTTGGTGATTCGCAATGGGTGGTTCAGTTACCGCTGGACCCAGATTTTTGAAATGGGTCGCATCCCGAGTTCGTCTACTGTGCTGAAGGCGCGCCGAGTGGGCGCTGGCAAACAGGCGCCCTGGATTCCCTGCCCGGTGGACGAGGTGGTGGCAGCGATTGGGCGCGACAAGCCCGACGTCGTGTTTGCGCCCCATGTGGAAACGGCCGCCGGAATGATCCTCCCGGACGACTACCTGCGTGCGGTGGCCGATGCAGTGCATGCGGTGGGTGGTTTGATGGTGCTGGACTGCATTGCGTCGGGCGCCATGTGGGTCAACATGGAGGACACGGGAGTTGATGTGCTGGTGAGTGCGCCACAAAAAGGCTGGAGCGGTTCCCCGTGCTGTGCCATGGTGATGCTCAGCGAACGCGCCAGGACTGCAATTGACGCCACCACCAGCACCAGCTTTGCCTGCGACCTCAAGAAATGGCTGCAAATCATGGAAACCTTTGAAGGCGGGGGGCATGCTTACCACACCACCATGCCAACGGATGCGCTGACCCGACTGCGTGAGGTGATGCAAGAGACGCGCGATTACGGCTTTGACAAAGTGCGCGCCGAACAAATTGAACTCGGAGCCAAGGTGCGCGCACTGTTTGAGAGCAAAGGTATTGCCAGCGTTGCGTCCGATGGTTTCAAGGCGCCGGGCGTGGTGGTGAGTTACACCGAAGACCCGGGTCTGCAATCAAGCAAGAAGTTTCTGGGGCAGGGCCTGCAGACCGCGGCTGGTGTACCCCTGCAGTGCGACGAACCGGCAGACTTCAGCAGCTTTCGGGTCGGGCTGTTTGGCCTGGAGAAACTGCACAACGTGGAGCGTACGGTGGCACAACTGGCAAGCGCCCTGGAAAAAATCCTGTAGGCTTCGCCTTGGGCGCTTTACCAGGGGCGGTCGGATGCCGGAGCCGAGGTAAGCGGCAACAGGCGCTCCAAATTGACCTGCACTTTGACCTCACGGTGTGGCACGCTGGAGACGATGCGAAAGTCCCGGGTGCTGGTATCGCGAATGGTCGGCTCCATGGTTGGCATGCCGCTGCGGCTGACCAATACCGCGACCCGCGGGGTGCTGGTATTGAAGCCCCGCTTGACAACAATGGCAACCTCATCCGTGGCCAGACGCACAAAGGAGCCAGGCTGATAAATCCCCACGGCCTTGATGAGGGCGGCGCCGGTTTCGTCAACTTGCCGGTTTTCATCGAAATAACACGCCTGCATTGCGGCCGCCGGCGAGATGGGCACGCGTGAAGCACGCGGTGCCAGCCGGGCTGCAAACATGTCTGCGCGTTGGATGAGGCGAGCCACTTGATGGGCCATGGTCCGCGGTTTTAGGGGGCCGGGAGTTTGCGTATGGTGTTCACGAACCGCCTCCAGCCAATCAGCGTCGGCAATCCCGACTTCCGCCAGAATGTCGGCTGAACGCGCCGCGTGTCCGTCTATGACCTTGCGTTGCGCGGGGGTGGGGGCTTCAACTTGTCGGGTCAGTTGGTCTTGCAGAGCGGTCATGCCCAGATTCATGGTCAGCGCGGCCTTGCACAGCAGAACTTCTTGGGCGTCGGACCACTTGAGCACCTCCCTGGCGGCCAGGCTGCACATGACGCTGACCAGCATCGCATGGGTCGAGCTGTACATCCTCACTTCGGTGGCAGAGAGGTGAATTAGCGCAAAAAGGGTGCCATCCGGGTTGCGTCGGGAGAACCGTCCCAGCTGTCCGATCAGGCGGTCGAGGCGGTCGATGAACTGTGCACCGTGTGTATCACGCAGCAATGCATTCGCCTGGACCTGCAAGTCCAGCCAGTCGGGTCGATCATCGTCTTGTGCATTACGCCCACCCAGCAGGTCCCCGGTGATCTTGGCATTGGCAATTTCGCCCAATGGCTTGCCATCGCGAACCAGCCCATGCAGCCGCTCCACATAAGCCCGGTGATGGGCCTCCGAGTCGGCCACATCGATAAACAGACCGCCACCGCGTTGTGCGATTTCTGCCAAATCAGCCCTGGATTCGATGATGAAGGAGCGTTTGGCCAGCAGTACCCCGTCCTTGTCCATCAGGGGGAAGGGCAATGGCTGGTTGATGCGTATCGACTCGACGCTGACAGGTACAAGGTGCATGGATGGGAACCGATTATGCATTGTCAGATCGGCACGACCAGGCAAGTCTTGAGCAGACTGCGCCCCTGCTAGCATCGCTGTCATGCCAATCACCGCCACGCCACCCATATTCCTGAACAAAATTTGCGCACGCGCATCGTTGCCGCTGCTTTTGGAACATTTGCCCAAGCCCTGGGTCTTTACTAATGGAGTCTTTGATGTGTTGCACCGCGGGCATGTGATGTACCTGGCGCAGGCGCGGGCGCTCGGCGCCAGCTTGATCGTCGCACTCAACACCGATGCATCGGTGCGCCGCCTTGGCAAGGGTGATGATCGTCCTTTGAATGCGGAAATGGACCGTGCAATTGTCATGGCCAGCCAAGAGGCGGTAAGTGTGGTGACCTGGTTTGATGAGGACACACCGGTTCAGCTCATAGGCGAGATTCGTCCCGAAATATTGGTCAAGGGTGGCGACTACGACATGCAAGCCTTGCCGGAAACCGCGTTGGTGGAATCATGGGGTGGCCGCGCGCTGGCGTTGCCATTTGTTCAGGGATATTCGACTACCGCGTTGCTAAAGAAAATTCGCGCGCAATAACGGCCTGCAAATGCTTCGCCAAGGAGTCAGGGCCGTGCTTCTCCTGCGATGTCTGCGGTAAACACGGCGCTCCACAGTGCCAGCCCTGCGGCCTGCTCGGCCTGTATGGTTTCCTGATCAACCTGGGTCGGTTCTTCATTGAGACGTGCACGGTGCTGGATCTGACGCAATGCCCGGTACGCATTGGCCGCGTTGTCGCCCACCGGCTCTGGCAGCAGTCCGCAAGACTGTGCGCGCAACAGCAGTGCAATATTACCGGCATTGGCCAAGAGTTCAGGATGCCGGCAGCCCTGTGACAGCACCAGGAATTGAACGGCAAACTCGATGTCGACCATGCCACCGGGGCTGTGCTTGACGTCAAACTTCGCACCTCGAACCGGATGGGCGGCGCGTACCTTGGCACGCATGCTGTCTATTTCCTCGCGCAGGCCAACACTGTCACGTTGGGCCCCAATGACTGCGTTCCGAACGGCGTCAAACCGCGCTTGCAGTGCTGTATCGCCCAGCACGCAACGTGCTCGAGTCATGGCTTGGTGCTCCCATGTCCAGGCGGTGTTGCTGCCGCGCTGTTGCTGGTAGTTGGAGTAGGCGTTGAAAGTGGTCACCAGCAGACCCGAATTACCATTGGGACGCAGCGCGGTGTCAATTTCGTAGAGGTCGCCCTCGCCCGTTTTGACTGTCAACCAGTTGATCAGTTTGCGCACCAAGGCACCATAGACCTCGCCAGCGCGCTCGTCGTCGTCGTCGTACACGAATACGATATCGAGATCGCTACCGTAGCCCAGTTCCTTGCCGCCGAGCTTGCCATAGGCAATGATGCCAAAGTGGCAGTCGGGCTGATGGCGATTCTTTAATCGGTCCCAACACCAGCGGGTGGTCACCCGCAGCACCGCTTCGGCCAGTGCGCTCAGATCGTCAGCCACTTGTTCCACCGTCAGGCGGCCTTCCACGTCCCTGGCCAAAATCCGAAAGATCTCGGCATGGTGGGCGCGACGCAGCAAGTTGAGCAGGGATTCGTCGTCGTCTTCACCACTGCCTTGTAGCGCGGCGCGGCGGCCTTCAAGTTCCTGTTCGAAGTCGGCCGGGTCAAAACGCTCCTCGAAAAGGGCATTGCCCGCCAGCTCATCAATCACGCCCGGGTGTTTAAGCAGGTAACGGGCAGGCCATCGCGCGGCACCCAGCATGTGCAGCAAACGTTCATGGACGCTGGGGCGCTCCAACAGAAGTGCCAAATAGCTCTCGCGGCGCAGCAGGGGCTCTATCCAGTCTGCAATGCGGACAGCGGCCTCCTCCGAAACCTTGCCATCACTGACCCACTGGCCAGTGCGCAGCACCAGCCGTACCAGACGGTTGCGGGATTCTTCGCGTAGCGCCAGTACCCGGGGATGTTCGCGCCAACTCAAGACCCGCTCGCGAAATTGTCCGCTCAATTGGGTCAGCATCTCGTCGAAGTCGCCCGCTGTCGGCGTTGCACTGGCGCCGTTACAACCTTTGCATTCTTTCTGCTCGCCACCGAGCAGAGCGTCAAATTCTTGCGCCACCAGCTCCCGGTGCCGATCCAGTTCGCGCAGGAATGCACAACTGCTCTCAAACGCCAGCGTTCGTGCGATCCACTCCAGATCGGCATCTACGGTGGGCAGGACGTGGGTCTGCATATCGTCGAGGTACTGTATGCGGTGCTCGACCTGGCGCAAAAAAACATAGGCGCGTGATAGTGCGTCAGCGGTTGACTGCGGCATCAGAGTGGCCATCGCCAGCTTTTGCAATGCGCTTTGGGTCGGCCGTGTGCGCAGTTCGGGAAACTGCCCGCCACGAACCACTTGCAGCAGTTGAACTGTGAATTCAATCTCGCGAATACCGCCGCGCGACAGTTTGACGTCGTTGGCACGCTCGGGCTTGCCTGCACTGCGTTTGGTGGCGTGATCCCGGATCTGACGGTGCAATACCCTCAAGGAGTCAAAGACGTTGTAATCCAAATAGCGGCGAAACACGAAGGGCACCACCACGCTGCGTAAACTTTGTGAACAGCTCGAGCCAATTGCCTGCGCCGGTGCCACTACGCGTGCCTTGAGCCAGGCAAAGCGCTCCCACTCACGGCCCTGCACATGGAAATACTCCTCCAGTGCGCCCAGGGACACCACCGGCGGCCCCGAATTGCCATTCGGACGCAGCGCCAGATCAACCCGAAAAACAAACCCATGCTCCGTGGTTTCACCCACCAGCGCATAAATTGCGCGCACCATCTTGCCAAAATACTCCTGGTTGGAAAGCCGGGCACGGCCGTTGGCGTCGCCGCGGGTCTCGCCGTCCTGGTCGTAGATATAGATCAGGTCGATGTCACTTGAAACATTTAGCTCGCGCGCGCCGAGTTTGCCCATGCCAACAATGCACAGCTCTGCACGTGTGCCTTGCGGTGTGCAGGGTGCCCCATGCAGCAGGTCCAGTGCTCTGGCGCTTTCAGTGCAGGCAATGTCGAGCGCAAACTCCGCCAGTTCGGTCATTGCACCGGTGATGGTTTTTAACGTGGCACTTTCATTGCAGTCCAGGCAAACCAGTCGTTCGACGATGAGTTGACGAACTACACGCAGTGCACTGCCAACATCAAGTCCAGTGGACCGCAGGTTGTCATACAGCTGCTCCATACTGTGGCGCGCTGGCACGCCAGGCGCCAATTGGTCGAGTTGCAAAGCATAGCGTCGGCGAATACGCTGACCAAAGCGGGAGCCTGCCGCGAGGTCGGGGTATCCATTGCGGGTCATAATTCCTAGCATGGTTTTCCGATATCAATGACTGACATGATCCCAAACCGCTCGCCCTTGTTTAGGGTCGGTGCATTTGCCATTCGTGCCGCCTTCTGGATGGTCGCGTCAATCTGGATCGCGTTGGGCATAGTCTGGGGTGCGCTGCATTTTGTCATTGTGCCGCGAATCGCAGACTTCCGTCCGATGCTGGAGCAACAGGTATCACGCATGTTGGGTGTGCCGGTGCGTATTGGCGACATCGTCGGCAAATCGAATGGGTTGATTCCCTCGGTCGAATTGACTGATGTCAAGTTTTATGACGCGCAGGGTCGAGAAGCCCTGAAGCTGCCATCGGTGGTTGCGGCCCTATCGGCGCGATCGATTCTGGGAATGGGACTGGAGCAGCTCACCATTGAACGGCCTGAACTCGATGTTCGCAGGTCGGCGGACGGACGTATCTGGATTGCGGGCCTGCCAATCACAGGCGACGATAGTTCGGACAGTGCTGCTGTGGAATGGATTTTTTCCCAACCCGAGTTGGTGATCCGGCATGGTAAGGTCACATGGACGGATGAACGTCGGGCGGTGCCGGCTCTGGTGCTGACGGATGTCGACTGGGTGCTACGCAATCAACGGCGCAGCCATGCCATGCGGCTTGATGCCAATCCGCCGGAACATTGGGGCGAGCGGCTCAGTCTCTCCGGGGTCTTCAGGCAGCGTCTATTGTCACGCCGTGCTGGATTGTGGCGTGAGTGGGAAGGCCAGTTGTACGCCCACTTTGCGCGGGTCAATCTGGCCGAGTTGCGTCGTTATGCGGATTTGGGTGTCGATCTGGCGCAGGGTTCGGGCGCGTTACGGGCATGGGTTGATGTTTCCCGCGGCAAGGCCACCGGCGCTACGGCCGATCTGGCACTCGATGGCGTGCGGCTCACCGTGAGTCCCGGACTCGACGCGCTGGCACTGCGCAGCGTGAGCGGGCGCCTGGGTGCCAGGATGGTCGAAGGCGGGATGGAGTTGTCCACGCGGGCGTTGCAATTTGAGACGCAGGATGGCTTGCGTTGGCCGGGCGGAAATGTGCGTCTTTCCCTTTGGGATGCCGATGCCCGCAGGACTGCGCGTGGTGAACTGCAAGCGGATCGCCTGGACCTGGCCGCCATGGCGCAAATCATCCAGCGCCTCCCGCTGGACGACCGGATGCGCTCTGCCGTAAACCAACTTGCACCACGCGGGCTCGTCGATCGGGTGCAGGCCACATGGCAGGGTCCGGTGGGCCAACCCGAGCGGTTTTCCGTTAAAGGCCGTGTCGAAGGGCTGGAGATTGCATCACAGGTGCGTGATCACGGTGGCCGACCTGGTTTCACGGGTGCGGACGTTGACTTTGACCTCACCCAGGCCGGTGGCAGGGGCAGCATAGCCATGCAGGGAGGCACGCTCGATCTGCCTGGCATCTTCGATGAATCCAAGCTGGTGCTGGATCAATTGAGCACAGATCTGGTGTGGAAAAGCGATGGCGGGCATCTGAGCTTGAGTTTGCCCAACTTGCGGTTTGCCAATGCCGATGCCCAGGGCGAAGCGCAGCTCAAGTGGCAAACCGCGTCAATTCAGGGAAACCAGGGCGCGGGGCGGTTTCCAGGTGTGCTGGACCTGCAGGGCGTCCTGGGTCGGGTGGACGGCACCAAGGTGCATCGGTACTTGCCAGTCGGGTTGGACAAGGAAGCCCGCGACTACGTGCGTGAGGCGGTCACCGCCGGTACAGCATCCAATGTCAAGTTCAAGGTCAGGGGGGATTTGGGTGACTTTCCGTTTTCCAGCGCCAGGCAGGGTGATTTCCGGATATCGGCAGATGTCAAAAATGCCACCTTGGTGTATGCCCCGTCCAGCCTGCTGCCCAAGGACAGTTTGCAGTGGCCCGAGTTGACCCAGCTCTCGGGCGAGTTGGTGATCGATCAGGGGAGGTTGACGGTCAGGGGCGGGCGCGCCAATGTAGCCGGTGCGCCGGGGTTGCGTATCCACAAGGTCGATGCCGTCATTGACCACCTGTACGACGGTGCGAACGTCACCGTGACGGCAGAGGCACAGGGTCCGCTTTCCGAGGTGTTGTCCGGCGTGGTGAACCGATCACCACTGGGTGAACTCATGGGACGGGTGCTGGAGCGGGCGAGTGCCAGCGGACTGGCTGACTACCGGTTCAAACTGGCCGTGCCGATCGCAGCCGTGGAGCGCGCCACGGTGCGGGGCACGATCGTGCTGGCCGGTAACGACCTGCAAGTTACCCCGGATACGCCACGGCTGACGCGTGTACGCGGCGCGATTACACTTTCGGAAACGGGCTTCTCGGTGGCTGCAGCGCAAGCCCGCATGCTTGGCGGGGATGTGAGGATTGACGGTGGCTTGACCGGTCTGGCAAGCGCCCTGCCGCTGACGACCGGCAAGGCCAGCGCACCCCAGGTCCTGCGTTTTCAGGGCGTTGCCACCAGCGACGGTCTGCGCCAGGCGACGGAGCTGGGATTCGCGGCCAGACTGGCGCAGTATGCCAATGGGTCGGGGTCATACAGCGCGACTTTGGGTTTGCGCGCTGGTGTGCCGGAGCTGCAGGTCAACAGCAACTTGGTCGGCATGGCCTTAAGTTTGCCCGCACCATTTACCAAGTCGGCTGAAACCCCCTTGCCGGTGCGACTTGAAACAACTGCGATGCGGGCCTCGTCGGTCCCGGGCGGCGACTCAGCCACACACGCGCAAGACCAGTTGCAGCTGGAAGTGGGCAAATTGCTCAATATGGTTTATGTGCGGGATATGTCCGGGGCGGATGCGCGGGTCCTGCGCGGCACGATTGCCGTGGGCCTGGCGGATGACGAAAGTGCCCCGATGCCCCCACAAGGGGTATCGGCCAACATCAGCGCCGCCGCCATTGACTTGGGCGCGTGGTCAGATGTTTTAACCAACGCAGCCGGTGCCGACCTGTCGCCCAATGGATTGGCTGACCCCGGTGCATCGGTCAGCATGGGGTATTTGCCAACCGCAATTGCGGTGCGGGCACGGGAAATCACCGCGGGTGGTCATACGCTTAACCGCGTGGTGATCGGTGGCGGCCGCGAGGGCTTGTTGTGGCGCGCCAATCTGGCAGCAGCCGAACTGGATGGATATGTTGAGTATCGCCAGCCCTCGGGCTCAGTCGGTGGCCGGTTGTTTGCGCGCCTTTCGCGTTTGGCGGTCGCACAGAAAGCCGCGCAGGGTGTGGAAAATGTGCTCGATGAACAACCGGCCAGCATCCCGGCGCTCGATATTGTGGTCGATGACCTTGAACTGCGCGGCAAGAAGCTCGGGCGGATCGAAATAGATGCGGTCAACCTGGGTGCGTCTGCCTCGGCTGTTGCGCGCGATATGCCGCGCGAATGGCGTCTCAATCGATTCAATATCACCACCCCGGAGGCCGTTCTCACGGCCAGCGGCAACTGGACTCACATCGCCGCCCAGGCACCTGTGGCGTCCGCAGGCAGTATCAAGGACCGCCGGCGCACAGTGATGAGTTTCAAACTTGACATCGCGGACGCCGGCGAATTACTCAATCGTTTTGGCATGACCGGAGTGGTGCGCAAGGGGCATGGCAATGTGGAAGGCCAGGTGGCCTGGATGGGCTCTCCCATCACACTGGACTATCCGAGCCTGGGTGGGAGTTTTCGCGTCGATGTCGAGACCGGCCAGTTCTTGAAGGCCGACCCCGGTATCGCCAAGTTGTTGGGTGTCCTGAGCCTGCAATCATTACCCCGCAGGCTGGTACTGGACTTTCGAGACGTGTTCAGCGAGGGTTTTTCCTTTGACTTTTTGCGAGGCGATGTGGCTATCGCACAAGGAATCGCCCGCACCAATAATTTGCAAATGAAGGGCGTGAACGCTGCCGTGCTGATGGAGGGACAGGCCGATATTGCCCATGAAACCCAGAATATCAAAGTGGTTGTGGTGCCGGAGATCAATGCGGGCAGCGCCTCGCTGATTGCGTCCTACATCAATCCAATGGTCGGACTCAGCACCTTTCTGGCACAAATGATTCTGCGTCGCCCGCTGATTGAAGCGGCAACACAGGAGTTTTTGGTGGACGGCACCTGGGTTGACCCGCGGGTCACACGGGTTGAGCACAAGCCCACCGGGCCAGACGAGAAATCCCCCCCCAAATCCCAGGAGGTCAAATGAAAGTTGCGGTCATCCAGATGGTGTCCACCGGCGTATTGTCGGAAAACCTGGAACAGGCGCGGGCGTTGCTGGAGCAGGCTGCGCGAGCCGGCGCGGAGCTGGCCGTTTTGCCCGAGTACTTTTGTTTGATCGGACACCACGATGCTGACAAATTGGCCATACAGGAGCATTTTGGTGGTGGTCCGATCCAGCAATTTCTGGCTGACGCAGCGCGCAGTTTGGGCATCTGGTTGGTGGGCGGCACCTTGCCATTGGCGGCGTCCCGGTCCGATCGCGTCTTCAACACGTCACTGGCCTTTGACCCGCAGGGCAACTGTGTGGCGCGTTACGACAAAATTCACTTGTTTCGCTTTGATAACGGGACCGAAGCCTATGATGAATCCCGGGTGCTCGAACGCGGCACGCACCCGGTCCACTTTGCATTGCCGTCCAAAGACGGGCATCGGTGGCGTGTTGGGCTGAGCGTGTGTTATGACTTGCGTTTCTCCGAGCTGTACCGCAGCTACTCGGCAGCGGGCGTGGACCTGGTCCTGGTTCCCAGTGCTTTTACCTTTACGACCGGTCAAGCGCACTGGGAGGTGTTGCTGCGGGCACGCGCGATTGAAAATTTGGTGTTTGTCGCCGCTGCGGCGCAGGGCGGCGTGCACCCCAACGGCCGGCGGACCTGGGGGCAGTCGGTCCTGATTGATCCTTGGGGCGAGGTTCTGGCGCAGCACGCGCAGGGTCTGGCTTGTGTGTGCACCGATCTGAACATTGAGACCCTTCACCAGCGGCGCACCCAACTGCCGGCCTTGCAGCACCGGGTGCTGTAGCGCGTGTGAAGGTGAGATTGTTACTTCACTATGAAAATGATAGCTGTCAACGCTTGTTATTCGAGGGCTGGAGTGTGTTTTTGTTCAAACTTTCAGGTGCTGGATCGGGTGTGGAGGACTCCGGCCCTGGTAATTCGCCATTTTTTCGACCTGAAAACATGGTCCACCAGATGATGGCAACCAGTATCAGCCCCGCGCCCAGGGCCTCAAGCAATAGCAGTGTCATAGGCCGGCTCCTGTGGGTTTTCGTGTTGGTGGTGTCGGCAGGACTGTTGGCCGCCTGTGGCAGCGCGCCCCAGGCGGTTTCTGGCCGAGTCGCCAGTGTAGCGACCGAGCCGGCACCGGCCCGACCGGCTGCGCGGCCTGTGGCGTCTGACGTCGCCGGAACCCTGGTTCAAAGCAAGGGTCGGTGGGTGCCGGTGGACTGGATGGAACTGCCCGGTTTTGCCGACGACAGCTTGTTCGAAGCCTGGAATGCCTGGCTCGGAAGTTGTGAGCGCCCGGGTGGCGCGTTTGCCACGCTGTGTGTCGAGGTGCGGCGCCTTAGCATTGGTAGTGCGCAGGAGCAACGCGCGTGGATGCAAGACCGGCTGCAGCCTTTCAGGGTGGAAACAATGGAGGGTGATGCAACCGGTTTGTTGACGGCTTATTTTGAGCCGGTGCTGCAAGCCAGCCGGCTGCCAAGCGCCAATTTTTCCGTGCCGCTGTACCAACCGCCAAACGACCTTGCGTACCGAAAGCCCTGGTTCACGCGCCAGGAAATGGAGACGCTGACGCCAGCTCAGTCGGCCCTGAAAGGTCGCACGATTGCCTATGTGGCAGACCCGGTTGATGCGCTGATTCTGCAAATTCAGGGTTCTGGGCGATTGCGCATCACCCAGCCCGATGGCAGTCAAGTCTGGTCGCGGCTGTCCTATGGGGGCACCAATGACCATCCCTATCGCAGCGTGGGGCGCTGGTTGCTCGAGCAAGGGCTTGTCAGGGACGCCTCCTGGCCCGCCATCAAGGTTTGGTTGGCAAACAATCCGCAACGTCAGAAAGAGTTGCTCTGGATCAATCCGCGTGTAACTTTTTTTCGCGAGGAAGCGATGGCATCTCCCGACGCCGCAGAGGGGCCACGCGGTGCGCAGGGCATCGCATTGACGCCAGGCCGGTCGATTGCCGTTGACCCCGCCAGCATTCCCTATGGCACACCGGTGTGGATGGCTTCCAGTGGCGCACTGGTCAATTTGAACAAGTTGGTGCTGGCGCAGGACACCGGCAGCGCAATCATCGGCGCCGTCCGGGCGGACTATTTTGTTGGTGGCGGAGCCGAGGCCGGCGAGTTGGCCGGGCGTCTGCGTCAGCCACTGCAGTTGTGGGTGCTATGGCCAAAACAGGTCAGATGACGTTACTATGTTCACCATCATCGATTCCACTCTTTAATAACGGAACTGGCCATGAATACATCCATGCGGGACATTGACGAGAGAACCAATCTGGCAGCAAACAGCATGTTTGAATTGCTGCTGTTTCGACTGGGTGAGGCCCCCGGCACCACGCGGCGGGAACTGTTCGGCATTAACGTTTTCAAGGTGCGTGAAATTTTGGTGATGCCGGAAATCACCGCCATGGTCAACATGCCACCGACTGTGATGGGGGTTGCCAACATTCGCGGGCAGATGATCACCGTCATCAACTTGCCAGCCGTGGTCGGATGCAACCCCACCAAAGGGCTGGGTATTTTGCTGGTGACTGAATTTGCGCGCACCACCCAGGCGTTTGCAGTGGAAGAGGTCAACGAAATTGTGCGGTTGGAGTGGAAGCATGTGTTGTCTGCCGAAAGCAGCGGTGGCGGCCTGGTGACCAGCATCGCGCGACTTGACGGCAACGCCGAAAACACCCGCCTGGCGCAAGTGCTCGATGTGGAGCAAATCCTGCGCGATGTGATGCCCCAGGAGCACAAGTCGAATATCGACGCCAACCAGATCGGTGCAGTCAAGCTTCCAGCGGGAACCGTTGTACTTGCAGCGGACGACTCGGCCGTGGCCCGCATGATGATCGAGCAGGGACTCAAGGCCATGGGTGTGCCCTACATCATGACCAAGACTGGCCAGGAAGCCTGGGATACTCTGGACGCCATGACCACCAAGGCGGCGGCCGAGGGTAAGACGATTCAGGAAAAGGTCGCCCTGGTTTTGACGGATCTGGAAATGCCGGTGATGGATGGATTTACCCTGACCCGCAATATCAAGCAGGATGGCCGCTACAAGGGGATTCCTGTCATTATTCACTCATCGCTGACGGGTACAGCCAACGAAGGGCACGTGAAAAGCGTGGGAGCCGACGCCTACATAGCCAAGTTCGTGGCAGAAGAGTTGGGCGCTACGATTCGGCAAGTGCTGGCCCGACAATCGTAGTGCAAATTTACTATAAAAATAGTAGCAATATATCGAGCAAACTAGAGGGCTAGAGCAAGAATTCTCCACTAGAGCCTTGTTTGCTGCGCGCCCGGAGGCACGGGGCGAACGTCAGCGGTTGAGATGGTCAAGTGGTAACGCGCTACTGGCTTTGACCTCGCCCAGCGAAAAGCTGGTGTGCAGGTCCTTAACGTGGGGTAGGTTAATTAACTGCTCTCTGGCAAAGCGGGAAAAGCTGTCCAGATCCTGCGTAATCACTTGCAATTCAAAAGTGCCTGAGCCGCTGATGTAGTGGCAGCTGACAATTTCCGGCAATTTTTGAATCGCATCTTCAAGCGCCCGGGTGGAGTCGCCGGTGTTGCGCTCGGCGTCCAGTCGCACAAAAGCCAGTACGCCAAGGCCAATTTTGCGTCGGTCCAACTCCGCGTGGTAGCCCTTGATGAAGCCGCTTTCTTCGAGTGCGCGCACGCGTCGCCAACATGGTGCGGTGGATAGTCCCACGCGGGACGCCAGTTCGGTGTTGCTCAGTCTGCCGTCGTTTTGGAGTTCATACAGGATTGCAAGGTCGAATTTGTCAAGTTGTTCCATATTTATGTATTTTGCAGCAATATTCTTTCTTTGTCCGGGCTTGCGAAGGCGCAGAACGCAAAGACATATCAGCCAGAACTGCCTACACTGATTCGTCACAAGCACATGGCGCGCATGCCGTGTGCCTTGCAGGTTCGAGCCCAGAAAATACATGCCAGTCCGGAGACAAATCCCATGAATGCACCATTGCCCGATCACATAGGCAACGCGCTAAAAACGGTCACCCTCGATGACAAATATGCGCTGGACTACGGGCACGCTTTTATGAGCGGCGTGCAGGCCTTGGTCAAGCTGCCCATGTTGCAGCGTGTGCGGGACCAGCGCTTGGGCAAAAACACCGCTGGTTTTATCAGTGGTTATCGAGGTTCTCCTTTGGGTACCTACGACCAGTCGTTGCAAAAGGCGGAGAAATACCTCAAGGCCCACCATGTGGTGTTTCAACCCGGCGTCAATGAGGAACTGGCCGCCACGGCCCTGTGGGGCACGCAGCAACTCGGTTTTGCGCCCAAGGGCAGCAACAAATACGACGGAGTGTTTGGCATCTGGTACGGCAAGGGCCCGGGCGTGGACCGTTGCTCCGACGTGTTCAAGCACGCCAACATGGCCGGCACCACGCCATGGGGCGGCGTGATTGCGGTGGCGGGGGACGACCACATCTCCAAAAGCTCGACTGCCGCCCACCAGAGTGACCACATCTTCAAGGCCTGCGGCACGCCGGTGTTTTTCCCGGCCAATGTGCAGGAAATCCTGGACCTGGGTATTCACGCATTTGCAATGAGCCGATTTTCGGGCGTCTGGGCGGGTATGAAGACGATTCAGGAAATCGTTGAGTCCAGCTCAACCGCCATGATTGATCCGGACCGGGTGCAGATCAAGATCCCGACCGATTTTGTGATGCCCGCCGGTGGCGTGCACATCCGCTGGCCCGATGCGGCGCTAGAGCAGGAGGCGCGCCTGTTTGACTACAAGTGGTATGCCGCGTTGGCCTATATCCGCGCCAACCGCCTGAACTACAACGTGATCGAAGGACCAAACGACCGCCTCGGCCTGATTGCCAGCGGCAAGGCCTACAACGATACCCGTCAGGCCCTTCTGGACTTGGGCCTGGACGATGCCACCTGTCAGCGCATTGGCATTCGGCTGCACAAAGTGGGCGTGGTGTGGCCGCTCGAGGCGCAGCTAACCCGTGAGTTTGCGACCGGGCTGCAGGAAATTTTGGTGGTGGAAGAAAAACGCCAGGTGATCGAGTACCAGCTCAAGGAGGGTTTGTACAACTGGCGCCCGGACGTGCGACCGCGCGTCCTGGGCAAGTTTAATGAGGCGGAAACCGACGGCTCCGGTTTTGGCAGTGGCGGCGAGTGGGGCATGCCCAACCCGCACGCCAATACGCTGTTGCGCGCCAATGCAGATTTGTCACCCGCCCTCATCGCGCGCGCCATAGCCCAACGGATCACGCTGATGGGTGTAGACAGCGATATTGCTGCTCGCATCGACACCCAACTTGCCATTCTCAACGCCAAAGAGCGTGCCATGCAGGTGCTGG
Organism: uncultured beta proteobacterium; assembly: GCA_903870065.1. Taxonomy (GTDB): domain Bacteria; phylum Pseudomonadota; class Gammaproteobacteria; order Burkholderiales; family Burkholderiaceae_C; genus Allorhodoferax. Next base: position 19,751 of record CAIQBN010000059.1, read on the forward strand.
AGCAAGAGCGTGCCAAGGCCGAGGTCAAGCTGACTGACCGGCAACCCTGGTTTTGCTCGGGCTGTCCGCACAATACCTCGACCAAGGTACCCGAAGGCTCCCGTGCCATGGCGGGGATTGGTTGCCACTTCATGACCGTTTGGATGGACCGCTCCACCGTAGGATTTACCCAAATGGGTGGCGAAGGCGTGCCTTGGGTTGGGCAGCAGTCGTTCAGCAACGAGCAGCACATGTTTGCCAACCTTGGCGATGGGACATATTTTCACAGTGGTTTGCTGGCGGTGCGCCAAAGCATTGCCGCCGGTGTCAATATCACCTACAAAATCCTCTACAACGATGCGGTTGCCATGACCGGTGGCCAGCGGGTTGGTGAGCGCCCCGAAGGGCATTCGGTGGTGCAGATTGCACAGAGTATGCGTGCCGAAGGTGCCAGACAGATCGTTGTCGTCACCGATGAGCCACTGAAATATGACGGTGTGGAACTGGCACCGGGTGTGACAGTGCACCACCGCGATGAACTCGAGACGATCCAAAAGGAGTTTCGTAACATGGTGGGCACGACGGTGATCATCTATGACCAGACCTGTGCCACTGAGAAGCGCCGAAGGCGCAAGCGCGGCCTGCTTGCGGATCCGGCGCAACGGGTGGTGATCAATGAACTCGTGTGCGAGGGTTGCGGTGACTGTGGCACACAGAGTAATTGTGTCAGTATTGAGCCACTGGAAACCGAGTTTGGCCGCAAGCGCCAGATCAACCAGAGCACTTGTAACAAGGACTTCAGTTGCGTCAAAGGGTTTTGTCCGAGTTTTGTCACGGTGCAAGGCGGTTCTTTGCGCAAGAAAAGCAAGGTCAAAGCCATGACCCTGCCAGAGGACAAGGATCTGCCAACACCCCGCATACCTGCGTTACAGGGCGCGGCATTGGGTACATCAGGCGAATCGACTGGCGGTGCCTGGGGAATCATTGTTGCGGGCGTTGGCGGCACAGGGGTTATCACCATTGGTCAATTGCTGGGAGTCGCCGCCCACCTGGAGGGTAAGGGCATCGTCACACAGGATGCTGGCGGATTGGCACAAAAGGGTGGAGCCACCTGGAGTCATGTACTGATTGCCGCGACGCAAGACGACATACGGACCACGCGGGTGAGCATGGCATCGGCAGATTTGGTGATTGGCTGTGATCCGATCGTGGTTGCTGGCAAAGAAACCGTGATGCGTATGCGCCTGGGACGCACCCACGTCGCATTGAACTCCCATAGCGCGCCCACTGCGGCATTCGTGACAAATGCCAATTGGACTAATCCAGGCGAGGTGTGTCTGTCGGAAATTGGTCGGGCAGTGGGGCGTGAGCATGTGGGGGCGTTCGATGCCGACGCCATTGCAACGCAGTTGTTGGGTGACAGCATCTACACCAACCCCATCATGTTGGGATTCGCTTGGCAAAAGGGCTGGATTCCTTTGGAGTTCGCTTCGTTGCAGCGTGCGATCGAGCTCAATGGTGTGGCTATCGACAACAACAAGGCTGCGTTTGCCTGGGGCCGTCAGGCGGCGTTGGACTGGCCTGCCGTGCAGCGGCTCCTCAATCCGGGGCAAGTGATTGCATTTACCAGCTCCACCAAGCAAACCCTGGACGACATGGTGGTCAAACGAATGGATTATTTGACTGCCTACCAAAACAAGGCTTATGCGGCGCAGTATTCCCGATTTGTCGACCAGGTGCGTCGTGCTGAAGAAGCGCTGGCTGACACTACGCCAAAGGAGGATTCTCGGATAAATACAACGCTGCCATTGACCCAAGCGGTGGCGCGTTACTTCTTTAAGCTGATGGCCTACAAGGATGAATACGAAGTCGCGCGTTTGCACACCGACCCGGATTTTCTGACTCTGATTGAGGCACAGTTTGAAGGTTCTTACCAGTTGCACCATCACCTCGCGCCGCCGCTATGGGCCAGCCGCACGGCCAATGGTGAACTGCAAAAGAGCCGCTTTGGTCCATGGGTGCAAACCGCGTTTCGCCTGCTGGCGCCACTCAAGGTACTTCGGGGGAACTCGATGGATATTTTTGGCTACAGTCAGGAGCGCCGCGAAGAACGCGCCCTGGTTCAGGAGTACCAGGAGGCGCTGCTGACAATACTTCCCAAACTGACGGCTGAGAACCGAAATGCTGCGCTGGCTTTTGCGCGATTGCCGGAGCAAATCCGGGGTTTTGGCCATGTCAAGGCCCGCCACGTAGCGGCGACCCGGCCGCAATGGCGGGCGCTATTGGAGCAGTTTCATCGGTTGGTCTGACAGCGCGCTACGCGAACAAGGCCCCTGCAGGGCCCGTGTTAATCCGGGGCAGATTACAATCAAGGGTTGCCCAGTTGGGCCGTAGGCGCTTGTGTGTGGGCGCTTGTCTTGTTGGTTTTTACTGATCTTTGGAGTTTGTTGTGTTTATTTCATCCGCTTTTGCCCAAACCGCGCCAGCCGCCGCTGGTGGTGATATGCAGTCATCCATGATGAGCATGCTGCCGCTGGTATTAATGTTTGTGGTTCTCTATTTCGTCATGATTCGTCCCCAAATGAAAAAACAGAAGGAGCACAAGGCGATGATTGATTCCATTACCAAGGGTGATGAGGTTGTGACGGCTGGCGGCGTGCTGGGTAAAGTCAGCAAACTCGGCGACAGCTATATCGGTCTGGAAGTGGCCAATGGTGTCGAGATTCAGGTCCAGCGCAGTGCGGTGGTTCAAGTGTTGCCCAAGGGCACATTCAAGTAGTCGCAATGCGTTTTCACCCTGTCTGAAGTCCGATCATGAACCGTTACCCGGTATGGAAATACGCGATCATCCTGATCGCGCTGGTGGTGGGTGCCTTGTATGCCTTGCCCAATGTCTTTGGCGAGGCACCTGCGGTACAGGTATCGGTTGCAAAACCCACTATGAAGTTGGATGCCGCCACCCTGGCGCGCGTTGAGGACGCCCTCAAGTCAGCGGGAATTGCCGCCGACGCTGTTTCGCTGGACGGTACATCGATCAGAGCACGATTCGGCACAACTGACGTCCAGCTCAAGGCCAAAGACACGATCCAGAAGGCGCTGAATCCGGATGCCACCGACCCGGCATTTGTGGTGGCTTTGAATTTGTTGTCGCGTTCACCAGCGTGGTTGAGTGCGCTGCATGCTTCGCCCATGTATTTGGGTCTGGATCTGCGTGGCGGTGTGCACTTCATGTTGCAGGTAGACATGAAGGCTGCACTGTCCAAGCGGGCAGAGTCACTTGCCGGAGATATCCGCACAAACTTACGCGAAAAGAATGTGCGGCACGGTGGCATCACCCGTTCTGGTCAAACCATCGAGATCCGTTTTCGCGATGCGGCCTCCACCGAGGCTGCCCGGCGTGTTATTCAGGATCAGTTCACCGAATTGACGACTGTGGAGACTCCCGAGGGCTCCGATATCAAGATGGTTGCCACCATTCAGCCTGTCGCCGCGCGCAAGGTTCAGGAGCAGGCACTCAAGCAAAACATAACGACGTTGCACAACCGGATCAATGAACTAGGCGTGGCGGAGCCGGTGATTCAGCAGCAGGGTCTGGACCGCATCGTTGTGCAGTTGCCCGGTGTTCAAGATACCGCCAAGGCCAAAGATATTTTGGGTCGCACCGCAACGCTGGAAATTCGGATGGTAGATGAAGGGGCCGAAGCGCGCTCGGCCGAGTTGGGTACCGGACCGGTACCCTTCGGCTCCGAGCGCTACCTTGAGCGCAATGGTGCGCCGGTGATCGTCAAGAAGCAGGTCATTCTGACAGGTGACAACTTGACGGATGCACAGCCCGGATTTGACAACCAGACTCAGGAGGCTGCAGTCCACCTGACGCTGGACGCCAAGGGCGCGCGGATTTTCCGTGACGTTACCCGTGAGAGCGTGGGCAAGCGCATGGCTATCCTGCTTTTTGAAAAGGGCAAGGGTGAAGTGGTCACTGCGCCGGTCATTCGGTCTGAAATTGGTGGCGGCCGGGTCCAAATTTCGGGACGCATGACCACGGTGGAGGCCGCAGATACCGCGCTGCTGTTGCGCGCGGGTTCACTGGCGGCGCCCATGGAAATTATCGAAGAGCGCACCATTGGACCAAGCCTTGGCGCTGAAAACATTGCCAAGGGCTTTAATAGTGTGACCTGGGGTTTTGTTGCAGTTGCGGTGTTCATGTGTTTTTATTACATGCTGTTTGGCATGATTTCAAGCGTCTCGCTGGCCTTTAACCTACTGTTGTTGGTGGCGGTTTTGTCCATGCTGCAGGCCACTTTGACATTGCCTGGCATGGCCGCCATGGCCCTGGTGCTGGGTATGGCGATTGATGCCAATGTTCTGATCAATGAGCGGGTGCGTGAGGAGCTGCGGGGGGGCGCCTCGGCTCAGGCTGCCATTCACGCCGGGTATGACCGGGCCTGGGCAACCATCATTGACTCGAACGTCACCACCTTGATCGCGGGTCTTGCGCTTTTGGCCTTCGGTTCAGGGCCTGTTCGTGGATTCGCTGTGGTGCATTGCCTGGGCATCTTGACCAGCATGTTTTCCGGTGTTTTCTTCTCCCGCGGGGTTGTAAATTTATGGTACGGTCGCCAAAAGAAATTGAAAAGTGTGTCGATCGGCACAGTTTGGCGGCCTGATTCCGACAATCAAGTCACGACAAACTAAGGAAATAGGCATGGAATTCTTCAAAATTCACCGTGACATTCCGTTTATGCGGCATGCACTGGTGTTCAACCTGGTTTCCTTCGTCACTTTTTTGGCGGCGGTTTTCTTTTTGTTTTCGCGCGGGTTGCACCTGTCTGTCGAGTTCACTGGCGGCACCCTGATGGAGGTCAGCTACTCCCAGCCGGCCGACTTGAATGCCATTCGAAACAGTGTTGCTGCGCTGGGCATCAATGATGTTCAGGTGCAAAACTTCGGCACCGCGCAGGATGTGCTGATCCGTATGCCGGTCCAAAAAGGCAGCAGCTCCGGTGCGCAAAGCGAGCGCGTCCTGGCAACCTTGCAAGCTGGCGACGCCAGTGCCACACTGCGTCGAACTGAGTTTGTTGGTCCGCAGGTGGGCGATGAACTGGCTGCAGATGGACTTAAGGCATTGGCCTGTGTGATCGTTGGCATCATGCTGTATTTGGCGATCCGGTTTGAGTGGAAGTTTGCCGTGGCGGCGATTATTGCCAACTTGCATGATGTGATTATTATTTTGGGCTTTTTTGCGTTCTTTCAGTGGGAGTTTTCCTTGCCAGTTCTGGCGGCCGTGCTGGCCGTGCTGGGTTATTCGGTGAATGAATCGGTGGTGATTTTTGATCGAATTCGGGAGAATTTCCGCCGTTATCGAAAGATGAACACTGTACAAATCATCGACAATGCCATTACTTCGACCATCAGTCGCACGATCATCACCCATGGCTGCACCCAACTGATGGTGCTGTCCATGCTGTTATTTGGTGGCGCAACCCTGCACTACTTTGCTTTGGCATTGACAATCGGGATTCTGTTTGGCATTTATTCGTCCGTGTTTGTTGCCGCCGCGATTGCCATGTGGTTGGGTATTCAGCGCGAAGACTTGATCAAAGGCCCCCTTAAAAAGGAAGGGGATCCGGCAGACCCCAACTCAGGCGCTATTGTTTGAGCATTACCTGATCCATGGCTACCGTACCTGCACCGTCCAATCTAACGCCACGACTGCAATTTTGCCGGGCGGTGCGTGAGCGTTTTCTTGCCGAGGCAATGCAGGCCATGACGGAGATCAGTGCAGCCGTGCATGAGCAGATCACGGCCCTGATGGATGAGCCAAGCAATGCACGCGAGAGTCAAGAGCGCCGCGATATCTGGATGGCCTACAAAAAATGCCGTCCCCTGTGGGTGGAAGGAACCGGCAAGGTTTGGCGCGAATGTCTGGATCCACCCAAAGTCAAGAAGGGCGCCTCCCAGGAGGCCGTTGGACTTCAGCTAGTGGGTACCGAGGTCGTTGAAAACAAGATTCTTGCATCCCGCATGGTGATGTCGGTGATGGATAAAGTGAGCAGTCAACTCGAAGACCTGCGTCTGCGGATCCAGTTTTTGGAGGGCACGGAGGAACTTGCAGGTAATGACCTGCTGCGCCCCGAAGTATTGGTTTTGCTGATGGTTGAGCAGTGGGCCAACTCCGGTATGCCAGGCGACTCCTGGGCCATGGTGAACGAAGTAGTTCAAAAGCTGCTGATTGAACGCTTGAAGACCGCCTACGCCAACGCCAATGACGTGATGATCAAGAAGGGGGTTATGCCCACGATTGAGCTCAAAGACCGGGTCAAAGGTCCGCCGCGGGGCGCCGGCGCATCGGCAGCCCGGCCACGACCGTCAGCTCCGAACCCAACAGTTCCGCCGCCCGACGGTGCTGCGTCGGCCTCGGCCTATGGTGACTTGGGTCAGGGAGGGGCTGGCGGTTACCAACAAGGTGGTTATGCGCAAGGTCCACAGCAGTCGTCGGGCGGGCAAGCTGGGCCCGCCGGGCATTCGGGCGCGCAAGGACCGGCGGGGCAGGCACCTGCCTCACCATCGGGGGGCGGTTTTTTCGGAGGTCGCTTGAGTTGGGGTGCAAAAAACACAAGCCAACCCAGCAGTGAAACCCAAAACGCCGCAGGCGGTTCCCCTGCTGGGGCATCTTCGTCTCCGACACCGTTTTGGAAACAGTCCACAGGCATGCATAATGCCGTGAATCAAGGTAACTCCGCGTCGGAAGAAACCCGCATGATGACCGCTGTCACGCCCATGGCGCGTGCCCGCAGTCGCGCGCAGGGTGTTATCGGGCAGATTCGGCGTTTGTTTGTCAGTCACGTCGGGGGCGATTTTGGCGGCACAGAGCACCAGAGCCCGCCTTCACCGGCACTGGTTGCGGCAATGGCGCCACCCAGACCCGGTCAGGCCGCGTATGCATCCGGCGGAACCCTCTATGAGGACTACAGTCCGGCTGGCGTAGCCCGCGTGGCGGGAGATTTGCGCGAAAAGACGGCAGAACTCAAGAAAAAAGCAGAAACCAAAGGTGAAAAGGCCACCATTGAAATCGTGGCCCTGATGTTTCAGGCGATCCTGGCTGAAGAGCGCATTCCGCCAGGCATACGGGTTTGGTTCGCGCGGCTGCAGATGCCGGTGCTACGGATGGCTCTTGAAGATCCCGATTTCCTGGGGACCACGACGCACCCGGCCCGACTGCTGATCGATCGTATGGGATCCTGCGTCATGGGCTTTGATTCCACTGGAGTGCAGGGTAACGCCATGGAGATGGAGATCAAGCGGATCGTTCAGGTGATCGAGCAGTATCCCGAGACCGGCAAGAAGGTTTACCAGGTTGTCTACGAAGAGTTCCAGAAGTTTTTATCCAAATTTCTAACCGAAAAAGGGACAACCCAAAAGGTGGTCGGTGTAGCGCAGCAGGTTGAACAAAAGGAGACGCTCGCAATTCAATATACGATTGAAATGCGCAACATGCTCAAAGACATGCCTGTGCGCGACGAAATCAGAGAATTTTTGTTCAAGGTGTGGGCCGAGGTTCTGGCAGTGGCCGCGGTGCGTAAGGGGCCGCAGCATAAGGACACGTTGACGCTCAAGAAGTCGGCAACTGATCTGGTATGGGCTGCCAGTGCAAAACCAAACCGGGCTGACCGGGCGCGGGTGATTCAGGATTTGCCAAATTTGTTGCTGCGTTTACGCTCCGGCATGACTCTGTTGGCCATGGCACCTTCCGAGCAGGACGCCCATGTAAAAACGGTCAGCGATACGCTTGCAGACGCTTTTCTTTCAAAGACACAGGCGATTCCTCAGGCCAAGATCGATGCGATGGCCCAGCGGTTGGGCAATCTTGAGGACTTTGTGAGCGAAGATGGCATGGGCGATCTGCCGCTTGATTCCGAGAGCATCGAAATGATGCTCGGAATTGATGCGTCCGCCATTGAAGTGGTTGCGAATGGCGGTTCGAAGCCGACGGCGGCGATGCTGGCTTGGGCGCAGGAGTTGCAGCTCGGATCGTGGTTTACCCTGGACCACAGTAACCAAATTACCCAAGTCCAGTTTGCATGGCGCAGCGATCGCAAACATTTGAACCTGTTTGCTGCGACTTCTGGGAAAAGTTATCTGATCCAGGGTGGTCGCCTGGCCGCTTATTTGCAGGCCGGCTTGTTGTTGCCACAAGAGGAAGAAACGTTAACAGTGCGCGCCACTCGTGACGCATTGTCGAAAATCGAGGCCAATCCAGAGCGGTTGATGAACTAATAGCCACTGCAGCTGCTGCGGCAAGAGCAGTGATCAGTGTGCGACGCGTTCGCTTGCGTCGGCGCAGAGTTCATCCAGGATCAGTGCATCGGGCTCCTGGCCGAAACTCCAATACACCATCAGGATGATGATCTTCAGGTCGTCCAATGCAACAGGCTCTCCCGGAGCCGCCATGGCGCGGTCGATCACGACCTCCCGCATCGACGCGGGCAACACGCCAGTTGATTCCAAAAAATTGATAAATCCCAGGCAGTGCGGCCCGAGATGGTCCTGTTCGGCAGGTGGATAAATACGTACACTGGTTGGGCTGGGTTCGCGCAGCCAGGGCTCAGGGGGTGCCGCCTGGGACGGGCCTGAAAAACCGATTGAGTTGCGGGCTGCCGTATTCAGGCCATTGAGCCAGTCCAGCGCGTCACCGATTTCATCAGACTCAAATCCAACCGCGCTAAGTTTGCGCTCCAAATGGGCTGGCTCAGGGCAACTGTCACCGGTGTAGTAGTTTTCGTAAACGAAGACAAGTACTTCAAACATGGCCCCAATATAGCCCAGAAATCAGGGTCCAGGCAGCGGTTTCCGGCTTTCCCCCTTATTTCTCGTTTTGATGGACCAAGCCTCGTTGACTCAGGTGTTCAAATCCGGACCAGACGTTGAAACAGACCGCCTGGCATACGGGCCAATTGACCCAGCAACTCAAGTTCCATCAATTGGGCTTGCAAGGTGGCGGTGCCTAGCCCGGTGCGTGCCTGCAGGGCATCAAGCCCCATGGGGCCAAATCCCATGGCTTCGAGCAAGTCGTTGCCATCCCCACTGTCTGGCAGCCCTTCTGGCTGCGCCCCGCTTGGATCAGGTGGCGGCCCCACCGCTGCACCGAGTTCTTCAAGAATGTCCTGGGCACTTTCGACCAATTTGGCGCCCTGCTTAATCAAAGCGTGGCAACCCTTGGCCTGCGTGGAATGGATTGAACCAGGAATGGCAAAAACGTCCTTTCCCTGCTCGGAAGCTTGACGCGCCGTAATGAGCGACCCTGATTGCAGGGCCGCCTCGACCACCAAGGTGGCACAGCCCAAGCCGGCGATAATCCGATTGCGCTTAGGGAAGTTAGCAGACATTGGCGGCGTCCCCAGCGGATACTCGCTCAGCAACACACCGCGCTGGGCAATGCGATGGGACAAGTCCCGGTGCTGACGGGGATAAACGCGGTCCAGGCCGGTGCCGACCACGGCAATGGTGGCCAACTGTCCATCAGGCGCTCCCTCCAGCGCCCCTTCATGCGCAGCAGCATCAACCCCAAGTGCCAACCCAGACACAATTGTCACGCCCACTCGCGCCAGGGCTTGCGCGAACTGGCGTGCATTGATCGCACCCTGTGGCGTGGGGTTTCTACTGCCGACCACTGCAATAGCCCGCGGAGTTACCCGATTGAGTGCGTCCCCGGACCAGAACTGTGCTGGCCCCAAGCCATACAGCAACATCGGCGGGTCTTCCATGTTGAGCAGAGTTTGGGGATAGCCAGGGTCACCGAGTGTCAAAACGCGGTGCTGTTGCGGATTTGACTGAAGCCACTGCCAGGTCGTTTCAAGCAAGGACGCCAGTGGCTCGGGCTCTTGTTGCAGTGCCGATCGGACCTTGCTGCCAACTACTTGTTCGATTGCCAGGGCTGATGCGTCAAAAACCCGCTGTGGCTCCCCGAAGGCCGTCAAAAGCTGCCTAGCTGTGGTATTGCCCACGCCAGGCGTCAGTTCCAGTCGAAGCCAGGCTGCGAGCTCATCGCGGTCCATGGACCAGTCAGCCTTTGACACAAGTATTCTTTAGATCAGGCGCACAGTCACCCAGGCTACTGGCGCGGAGCCGTCAGCCGATCGCCCACCCGAACGCCGTCGGTGATTTCCAAAATAAGTGCGTACGAGACACGCTCAAATGTACGAAAAACCATCAGCAAGCCGTTGCGCTCATCTGGCAACTTCAACAAGGGCCGACTGTCATCTGTCTTGTCGACCACTCGGGCGCCATCTTTCAAAATGGCAAGCACAATGCCGGGCTCCATGCCATCGGCGGTGCCCCGGTTGATGGTGACAACCTGGTTCTGCGCCGCGTTGACCACCGCGCTGCCATAAACCGATACGATGCGCCCATCCACCCTGCCGTCCGGGGCGCGCGGCGTGTAGGTCTGCATTTGGCGTGGCGGCTCCGGCAGCAAGCGGTCACCGACCCGGATCTCTTCCTTGGCGCTGGTGATGTCAATGGACGCCGGGACGATGGCGATGCTTTGGCTTCCGTCACGGTTTTCCACCTCGGAGGTGCCTTCGCCGCGAACCATGATTGCCTTGCCAATGTATTGCGCCTCGTATCCCAATACATCACCGGTGATCGGGTCCTTCAGCGGTGTGGCATTGCGGAAAACCCGGAATTGCTGCTCGCGGGGTTGGTCATCCAGCATCGGTGCGCCGTCAGGGCCGCGCGCGTAGGCGCGGTCACCACGGGTTATCAAGACCCGACTTTCCAGGGCGGACACGATCCGCGGCGCGGCACGCAGGCCCGCCTCGTCAACGATCACAGGTTCAGCTAAAAAGGCTTCAATCACATTGGAGCGCAAAGTCGGAAGCGCCGAATCGGGCAGCATCTCGTAGCGTGTACGCGGCGATACCCGCACGGTCGCGGGTTCGCCCTGTGCGCCCAACAGACGCAAATTGGCCATGCCATTGCCGCGCTCCAACACCAAAATCTGACCTGGGTAAATTCGGTGGGGATTCTTGATGTCATCCAGATTCATGCCCCACAACTCGGGCCAGCGCCAAGCGTGTTTTAGAAACAAGCCGGAAATTGCCCACAGCGTGTCACCTGTTTTGACGGTATACCGATCAGGCGCGTTAGCCGCCAGCTCGCTAAGTGGCACGCCCTTTTTAGCGACTGCGTCGGCGGTCTGTTTTTGCGCTGAAGATACGGGAAGGTTTTGCGCCCATGCTGGCGTGGCCAGGAACGCACCCGCAATGGCGGTCAATGCTGCGAGTTTGGTGACTGCCACGGAGGATTGGGCCATCAGGTGTGTCGTCATATCGTGGTGCTGCCCCAGGAAGAAACTTGATAAGTTACGCGCGATTTTGCGCTCAAGCCCTTGATTCAGCAACGTTTTTAGCCGTCTGCCGGTGCGCTGTTACGTAAAAGTGGCGAAAATAGCCACATTTTCGAACACCTGCGGGTTGACTGCGCCCCTAATCGATCAACTATGGCTTTACTCCCTATTCTGTGTTACCCCGACCCCAAACTGCACCGTGTTGCCAAAGTGGTCGTCTCAATCGACGCGCGAATCCAGACGCTTGTCGCCAATATGCTGGAGACCATGTACGATGCCAAGGGCATTGGTCTGGCGGCGACGCAAGTTGACGTCCATGAGCGTCTGATCGTCATTGACGTGTCGGAAGAGCGGGACACGCCGCTGGTCTTGATCAACCCTGAACTGGTGTGGACCAGCCCGGAGACCCACCTCAACGAGGAGGGTTGCCTGTCGGTTCCCGGAATTTATGATGGCGTCGAAAGGCATGACGCGGTGCATGTGCGCGCGCTCGATGAACAGGGTAAAGCACGCACCATTGAGGCAACGCAATTGTTGGCGGTGTGTGTTCAGCATGAGATGGACCACTTGATGGGCAAGGTGTTCGTGGAGTATCTCTCTCCCCTGAAACGCAACCGGATCAAGAAGAAAATGATCAAGGCCCAGCGCGAGGACGCGAAGTGAGCGCGCATTTGTCGACGGCAAATTTATGAGAATCATTTTTGCCGGCACGCCGGAATTTGCCCGCGTCGCACTGGAGCGCCTGCACGCCAGTGGCCATACCATTGCGCTGGTCTTGACCCAGCCAGACCGGCCGGCCGGGCGCGGCTTGAAGCTGCAGGCTTCGGCGGTGAAGCAGTTTGCGCTGGACAACGGACTCGCGCTTGCCCAACCTCGCAGCTTGCGACCCGATGGCAAATACCCGCAAGACGCTGCCGCCGCTCGTCAGGCCATTGCCGATGCGCAGGCCGACGTCATGGTGGTTGCAGCCTATGGCCTGATCCTGCCGCAGTGGGTACTCGATGCAATGGCTGCTTCGCAGCAAATGCCTGCGAGGTTGGGCTGCCTGAATATCCATGGTTCATTGTTGCCGCGTTGGCGCGGTGCTGCCCCAATCCATCGGGCCATTGAGGCAGGTGACACCGAGACAGGCGTCACGATCATGCAAATGGATGCAGGACTCGACACGGGGGACATGCTGTTGATGCACAGTTTACCGATAGAGCCCTATGACACCACCGCCACGTTACACGACCGAATGGCCGATCTGGGCGGCAAACTGATTGTGTTGGCGCTGGACCAGGCTGCGGCAGGGCGGCTCAAGCCGATCCATCAGCCAGTGGAGGGCGTGACCTACGCCCACAAGCTTGAGAAGCACGAGGCATCCATCAACTGGCATCAATCGGCCAGTCAGATCGTTCAACGGGTGCGGGCATTTAATCCATTTCCCGGCGCCACCACCAAGATGGGGTCCGAGGTCATCAAAGTGTGGTTGGCCAGTGTTGCTCCAACCGGTTTGTTAGACCGTTTTCAAAATAGCGAGCATCGTTGGCATCCTGGTGAAATGCTGGCCTTGGCCCCCGAAGGTATAGCGGTGGCAGCTATCAATTCCATAGTAATTTTGACCGAGTTACAGCGGCCCGGCGGAAAGCGGATGGCAGCGGCAGATTTTTTACGCGGCTTTGCGCTGCTGCCCGGCATGCGTTTTGACGCAGCAGACGCGGCAGACGCGGCAGACCCTGATCATGCAGATTCGCTGGCCCTGGCGCGTGGGCGGGCTGCGAAGTGATCTTTTCGCGTACCCAACTGCGGCACCCTGAATTTCGTCAGGGTGCGCTGGACATGTCAGGGGTTGCACCCGGCATTGCCGCGTGGGGGCTAATGACCGGCGTGGCGATGGTGAAATCGGGCATGAGTACAGTGGAGGCACTGTTCATGGCGGCAATCGTGTTCGCGGGCAGTGCCCAGCTGGCGTCCATACCGCTCATTTTGGCAGGTGCTCCGATGTGGGTCGTCTTGGCCACGGCGTTGTGCGTCAACCTGCGGTTTGTCGTGTTCAGCGTCCATATGCGGCCCTACGTCATGCATTTGCGCTTGTGGGAGCGTTTGGTGGCGGGTTACCTGACCGGGGATCTGACGTACGTGCTGTTCGTCAAGCGGTTTGCGCGACCGGCCACGGACCAAGCTGCACGCCAGGGTCAAATGGCGTATTTGGTGGCCAATGGTGGGGTCAACTGGGTGGCGTGGACGGTGTGCAGCTTGGTTGGCGTGGTGTTGGCCAACGCCATACCCACCCAATGGGGACTTGGATTTGCCGGAATTTTGGCCCTGACCGGCATGTTGTGCTCATTGGCATCGAGTCGCCTGCGATGGGTATCGGCTGTGGTGGCCGGAGTCGCCGCCGTTGCCGCATTTGCGTTGCCGCTGAAGCTCAACATCCTGACGGCGATCGCGGCTTCCGTGGTGGTGTGCTTGGTGCTGGAACGGGTGGTGCTTCGCCCTGCGCCACCTTCTGGGGGGTCGCATTGAACCTGGACAGCTTCTTTGTGGGTGAGACCGATGCCTGGACTTTGTTCACCATCGCCGCGTTGGCTTGCGTCAGCGTACTGTCGCGTTCCTTGTTTTTCATTTCAAAAAGTGCATGGGTACTTCCGCACTGGGCGCAACGTGGCCTGCAATATGCACCGATCGCTGCCTTGTCGGCGGTCATCGTTCCCGAGATCGTAATGTCACAGGGCGCGATGATTCAGACCTTGCAGGACGCCCGGATCTATGCGGCAATGGCTGGCGTGGCTTATTTCTTCTGGCGCAAGGGAGCCGGACAGGTGGTGCTGGGAACCATCGTGGTGGGCATGGCGATTTACTTGCCTTTGCACATAGGCTTGGGCTGGTAAGCGCTTTTACAATCATTAACCAACATCCTTGAGGTCCCACCATGAACGTCATCCGTTTCTCCGATCTGTGCGCCCGTGGCGAAGTCGCTGGCAAGCGCGTTTTTATCCGCGCCGACCTGAATGTGCCGCAGGACGATCAGGGCCACATTACCGAAGACACCCGCATTCGCGCCAGCATTCCCTGCATCCAGATGGCGCTGGACGCGGGTGCTGCCGTGATGGTCACGTCGCACTTGGGGCGCCCGACCGAAGGGGCTTTCAAGCCGTCGGATTCGCTGACGCCCGTTGCCGTGCGCATGGGCGAATTGATGGCCCGCACGATTCCTGTCGTTGCAAATTGGGTTGATGGCGTGGATGTGGCCGCTGGCCAGCTAGTGCTGCTGGAAAATTGCCGGGTCAACAAGGGTGAGAAAAAAAATGACGCGGCACTTGCCCGCAAGATGGCCGCTTTGTGCGACATTTTTGTGCACGATGCGTTTGGCACCGCCCATCGGGCCGAGGCCAGTACCTACGGTATCGCCGAGTTTGCTCCGCTAGCGTGTGCCGGTCCCCTGCTGGCCGCTGAGATGGATGCCATCTCCAAGGCACTGTTGGCACCCAAACGACCTTTGGTCGCCATTGTTGCAGGCTCTAAAGTATCGACCAAACTTACCATTCTGAAGAGCTTGGCCGCCAATGTCGACCAGCTCATTGTGGGCGGTGGAATTGCCAACACCTTCATGCTAGCGGCAGGCCTGAAAATTGGCAAAAGTCTGGCAGAACCCGATTTGTTGGCCGAGGCGACCGCGGTTATCGAGGCAATGAAAGCCCGCGGCGCCGCGGTGCCGATTCCGGTGGATGTGGTGACTGCCAAGACTTTCTCGGCCGATGCAGCAGCGACTGTCAAGTCGGCCACCGACGTAGCGGATGATGACCTGATACTGGACATTGGTCCGCAAACAGCACAGGCCTTGGCCGAACAGTTGAAGTCTGCTGGAACCATTGTCTGGAATGGGCCGGTTGGAGTGTTTGAGTTTGCGGCATTCGAGAATGGCACCCAGGTCATTGCCAGGGCGATTGCGGACTCCAGCGCATTCAGCATTGCGGGTGGGGGCGACACCTTGGCGGCCATCGCCAAGTATGGAATTGAAAAGCAGGTGGGCTACATCAGCACGGGTGGCGGTGCGTTCTTGGAAGTGCTCGAAGGCAAGACACTACCCGCCTTTGAAGTGTTGGCGCGGCGTTGCGCTCAATAAACGCTACAAAATATATAGCTATCTATGCAGTATTGACGAGGGCTGGAGTCGAATTTTCCGTATATCCTTGTCAAAATAACTCCACATCGCCCACCTTGCGGTCCACCGTAAGGAGCCCGCGGCGCACCAGATCGCTTTCGCTGCAGACCTGGTTGCGTCCATGGTGTTTTGCGTAGTAAACCGCCTGATCGGCACGTTCGCAGGCGGCTGCCGGTGTGTCACCTGCCTGAATTTCGGTAACACCCATGCTAACGGTGATGCGACCGGCCTGGGGGAATACAAAGGCCTCCATGTTGGCGCGAAAGCGTTCGACCGCCGCCATGGCCGTTGCATGGTCAGCGCTGCGCAGCACTACGACAAACTCCTCGCCTCCAAAGCGGTATACCTTGTCGTAGGCGCGAAACGAGGTCTTCATAAGCCGCGCCACCAAAATCAGCACCTCATCACCAATCAGATGGCCGTAGGTGTCATTGACCTGCTTGAAATGATCAATGTCGGCCATCGCCAGCCAGAAATTGGCCGTAGGCGGGGGTGTTCGCTGCTCTGTGCCTTGGGGTGGCGGCTCTACCTGTTCAACGCGCCGCAAGGTCTTGTAGAAAAGATCATCAAAGGGTTTGCGGTTCCACAAACCGGTCAATGCATCACATTCACTGTAGTCCAGCATATCCAGCATATTGCCGTACAGGGTGATCAGGCGCAGGGCGCCCGACTGGTCAGCTTCACTCAGCGGTGCCTTGGACCGAATCTCTGCAACGCCCCACAGCGCGGCACCCTCCGATACGGTAATTGGAAAACAGGTTACCTGATGGTCATCACCCACGGCTCCCGCACGGACTACCACTTCAACCCGGTCCAGGCAATGCATTCGGTCTGGCGCATCCTCTATTGGCAAAAGGGTGTCGGGTGCCGCACCCATGGGATCCGAAAAATAGTGAATATCGGATCCGCTGGTCACCTCCGTCAGCGCAAGCCAGAACCGTCGCTCGTTGTCGTGCGCCAAGCTGAAAATTGCCACCGCCTGAGCGGAAATCGTGTCAGCAAGTGCCTGGGTCAGTCCACCGAGCAAGTCATCGCGTCGGCGCAGACCGCTCAGGCGCACAAGATGCTCCAGCAACCGTTCGTTAGGGTTGGAGACCTGTGTATTCATAGTGTAGTTCGGGCGCGACGTTAGGCCAAGCCCGCTGTGCCCAGCGGCATGGCGCAGACCCGACCGCGCCCGGTTTGTTTGGCACAGTACAGTTGGGCGTCTGCCAGTCCGACCAGCGCAGAGGCATCACCCCCGGAATCGACGGTGCGGGTTGCCAGGCCGATGCTGACCGTGACGACGCCGCCAACGCTTGACTCGGCATGGGGAATGCCCTGTGCGCGCACCCTGCGCTCAAGCTCATTGGCCAAAACCAGCGCATCATCAAAGGCCGTGTCTGGCAGGATGCACGCAAATTCCTCGCCGCCGTAACGCGCCACCAAATCTGCCGGGCGCCTGAGGGAAGATTTGAGCGTCACTGCGATCAGACGCAGGCAGTCATCTCCGGCCTGGTGCCCATAACGATCGTTGAACAGCTTGAAATGGTCGACGTCAATCATGATGACGGACAGCGGCGAACTACTACGCGTTGAGCGAGCCCATTCGATCACCAATTGCTGGTCAAAATAGCGACGGTTGAATACGCCAGACAGACCATCGAGAAAGACCAGTTTGCGTAGCAAGTCAGACTGGAATTTTAGGGTTAGCTGGGTTCTAACGCGGGCCCGCACCACGGCTGGATTGACCGGTTTGGCAATGAAGTCGACCGCACCCAGGCTCAGGCCATGGGTTTCCTGGGCGGCATCGGTGTGGGCAGTAACAAAAATAACCGGTATGTTGCAGGTCGCGTCGTTTGACTTGAGTTGTGAACACACCTCAAATCCATCCATACCAGGCATGACAACGTCAAGCAAAACCAGGTCAGGCGGATTGGCCTGGCAGATAGCCAGCGCTTGCGCACCGCTAGTGGCCATGAAAACCTGAAAGTCGGCACCGAAAATTTGGTGCATCACCTGGATGTTGATTGGTTGGTCGTCCACCACGAGCAGCTTGGGCTTGCCATGGGAGCTGTCTAGCAGCACGTCCATTGGAGTGTCAAGTAAAGTCATGAAGCGGTGTTTGCGGCGCGGGAATTAGATGGCTTGTTTACATTGAACCACAGCTTGGGGCGGGTCAGCAGGCACTGGAGTGCCGTTCTGGCACGTCCATCACCCGCTGCGCATAACCCATGGCTGCGCCGCAACGCTGGCAAATTCGATTGCACCTTGTCTTCTGGAGGCTGTCAAGTGGGGTATCCCGCGCAACTTGATGCAACTCCGTAACCGCCAAAGCGGGGTAACCGTGTAAAAATGCCAGTCACATAAGAGGAGACAGTTTCATGCCACGTCGTGCCACCAAGATCGTCGCAACCCTGGGCCCAGCGTCAAGTGACCCTGCACTGCTGGAGCAAATGATTCGCGCTGGAGTCAATGTGGTGCGTCTGAACTTTAGCCACGGCACGGCCCAAGACCATATTGACCGCGCCCGACTGGTGCGCGAGGCGGCCCAGCGAGCCGGACGGGAAGTGGCCATCATGGCCGACTTGCAAGGCCCCAAAATCCGCGTTGGCAAATTTGCCGAGGGCAAGGTGTTCTTGCAGCCTGGGCAAAAATTCATACTTGACGCTGCGCGCACAGAATTGGGTGACATTGACGCGGTCGGCCTTGATTACAAACCCCTGCCCCGCGAGGTCAAGGCCGGCGACGTCCTGCTGCTCAACGACGGCTTGATTGTTATTACGGTGGATGCGGTTCATGGTGATGCCGTGCACACGACCGTCAAGCTCGGTGGCGAATTGTCCAATAACAAGGGCATCAACAAGCAAGGCGGCGGCCTGACTGCTCCGGCGTTGACGGGCAAGGACATGGAAGACATCCGTACGGCGATGCACTTCCAGGCCGACTATGTGGCGGTGAGTTTTCCAAAAAACGCGACCGATATGGAGATGGCCCGACAATTGTGCAACGTGGCGGCAGCCGATTTCAACCACAAGCCGGCGCTGATTGCCAAGATCGAGCGGGCCGAGGCGATTCCCAAGCTGCTTGAAATTTTGCTGGCCAGCGATGGCATCATGGTTGCGCGCGGCGACTTGGCCGTCGAGGTGGGCAATGCCATTGTGCCGGGGCTGCAAAAGCGCATGATCAAGCTGGCCCGTGAGCACGACCGCGTGGTCATCACCGCTACGCAGATGATGGAGTCCATGATTACCAACCCGGTTCCTACGCGCGCAGAGGTCAGTGATGTTGCCAATGCCGTGCTCGACGGAACCGATGCAGTCATGCTTTCTGCCGAGACGGCAGCGGGCAAGTATCCGCTGGAAACCATTGTCGAGATGGCCAAGATTTGCCATGCCGCCGAAGGGCACGAAAGCTTTGAGTTGGAGTCGGATTTTACCGGTAAGACCTTCCAGCGCATCGACCAGACCATTGCAATGGGTGCATTGTTTACGGCGCACCATCTGGGGGCCAAAGCAATTGTTGCAATGACCGACAGCGGCTCCACTGCTCTGTGGATGAGCCGCCATTTGATCCGCGTGCCGATTTATGCGCTGACATCCAAGGTGGCAACCCAGCGCAAGATGGCCTTGTACCGCAATGTGCGTCCGCTCTTTGTGGATACCAGCCTGGATCGCGATACGGCACTGAAAGAAGCAGAAAACCACTTGCGCGAGCGTGGCATCGTGCAGCAAGGCGATGTGTATGCCATTACCTGCGGCGAACCCATGGGGTCACCGGGGGGCACCAATATGCTCAAGATCTGCCAGGTTGAGTAAGCTGTTTCCCGCTGACAGAGCGATCAACCCGTTGCGCTGGCCCGCGTGTGGGTGCGCTGTCGGCGTGTCCTGACTTGATCCTTATCAACCTGTGCCGCGTAGAAGTCCCCGCAGATGAAACGGGAGGTCTAAAATCGGACCGAGGTACTAGTTACCAGGTGGTTACCACTTTGGGTAGCCTGAACGGTTTTTAACGTCACAAGGATTTACCCATGGCACTCGTTTCAATGCGCGAATTACTGGATCACGCAGCCGCAAATGGCTACGGCATTCCAGCCTTCAACGTCAACAATCTGGAGCAGGTTCAGGCCGTGATGGAGGCCGCCAAAGAGGTCGGAGCCCCGGTCATTTTGCAAGCCAGCGCGGGCGCTCGCAAGTACGCCGGCGAAGCCTTCATCAAGCACTTGATTCAGGCCGCCATTGAAGCGTATCCCAATATTCCGCTGGTCATGCACCAGGACCACGGCCAAAGTCCCGAGATCTGTCAAGGCGCTATCAACCTGGGATTCAGTTCGGTCATGATGGACGGCAGCCTTGAGGGTGACGGCAAGACCATTGCAAGCTATGAGTACAACGTCGAAGTCACTCGCAAAGTGGTCGAAATGGCCCACGCAACCGGCGTGACCGTCGAGGGTGAGTTGGGCTGCCTGGGTTCGCTGGAAACCATGAAGGGTGACAAGGAAGACGGCCATGGCACGGATGCAACCATGACCCGCGAGCAAATGCTCACAAACCCTGAGCAGGCGGCGGACTTTGTCAAACGCACGCAACTCGACGCCTTGGCCATCGCCATCGGCACCAGCCACGGCGCCTATAAGTTCACCCGCAAGCCCACGGGTGATATCCTGGCCATTGAGCGTGTCAAGGAAATTAACCAGCGTCTGCCCAATACCCATTTGGTCATGCACGGCTCCAGCAGCGTGCCGCAGGATTTGCTGGCCATCATTAACCAATATGGTGGCAAGATGAAAGAGACCTATGGCGTGCCGGTGGAAGAAATACAGAAAGCCATCCAATTCGGCGTGCGCAAGATCAATATTGACACCGATATTCGTCTGGCCATGACGGCGGCGGTGCGCAAATTCATGTTTGAAAATCCAGATAAATTTGATGCCCGTGACTGGCTCAAACCCGCTCGCGAAGCCGCCAAGTCAATTTGCAAGCAGCGCTATCTGGAATTCGGATGTGAAGGCCAGGGTGCCAAGATCAAGGGCGATGCGCTGCAGGTGGTCGCTACCCGCTACGCAAAAGGCGAGTTGGCCCAAGTGGTGCAATAGTCCCCCAAGCTCGGGGGCGTCCCCGTTCCTTGCGATAATTCGCAGGAATAGTATCTGGCCCGCACACTGTTCAGCGGGCTTTTTTCTTTCTGCGTTGCATTTTTCTGTTTCAGACCATGTCCTCTACCGTACACACCTCTGCCTTGACTTCCCTGCCCCTGCTTGCCCGTGGCAAGGTGCGCGACAACTATGCTGTTGGTGATGACCGCATCTTGATGGTCGCCAGCGATCGCCTGAGTGCGTTTGATGTCATTATGGGCGAGCCCATTCCCGGCAAGGGCAAGTTGCTGACGCAAATGGCCCTGTTCTGGTTTGAGAAGATTGGTCCGGCGGGACTGAATTTGTGCCCGATTCATCTGACCGGCGAGGCACCTGAAAGCGTAGTCCAGCCAGATGAGGTGGCGCAAGTGAAGGACCGCTCGATGCTGGTGAAACGTCTGAAACCCTTGCCGGTAGAGGCGGTTGTGCGTGGTTACCTGGCAGGCAGTGGCTGGAAGGAATACCAGAACAACGGCGCCGTGTGTGGCGTCAAGCTTCCCGCCGGTCTGAAAAACGCGTCCAAGCTGCCTGAACCGATTTACACGCCGGCCGCAAAAGCCGCCGTGGGCGATCACGATGAAAACATCACCTTTGAGCAGACGGCTGACATGATTGGCTTGGACCTGGCGAGCCGGATTCGCGCTATCAGCATCGCCATTTACCGGGCAGCCAGCGAGATCGCGCTGCGCAAAGGGATCATCATTGCCGACACCAAGTTTGAATTTGGTTTGGACACGGACGGAACCTTAACGCTGATGGATGAAGTGCTGACGCCCGATTCGTCGCGTTTTTGGCCACAGGAAAGCTACCAGGAAGGAACCAATCCACCGAGCTACGACAAACAGTTTGTGCGCGACTGGCTGGAGCAGGCCATAGTGGATGGCAAACCCTGGAGCAAGACCCCACCGGCGCCGCGGGTGCCGGATGCGGTTATTGCGAAAACCGCGGCAAAATACCAGGAAGCCCTGGAGCGGCTCACGCGCTGATCGACGCGCAGCGCCCTGTGTGCTGCGCCCGGTTGCGCTCGTAGAAAAAGCTTAGGCAGGTCGCCGCTGGGCACTTGGCCGTACGTATTTCTTTACTGCGGTTGCTGTAACGTCGGATTTTTTGGTTGGTTTTTTGTCAGATATTGCGGCAGGCACCGCCGTCGTGTCGGCATCGTTTTTTGCAGTCACAGAAGTATCTTCCAATGACCCCGTCAAATGGCGTGCCATCGCGATAACGCGTTCAGGATCAACGCCCAGGGTACCGATCAAAAATTCGATAATTTCCGAGCGTGGATTGGCTAGCGTGGGTTCGATCATCATGACTGCGGCGGATACGGCCAGGGCACGTTCGCGGCTGACCGCATCGGGCAACATCTGTTCCAGTGCATTGAGTGCCTCAACCGGAGCCACTGCGGTGATGCGGGCCTGCGCCTTTAAGAGTGTCGGCCAATCTGTTTGGGCTGCGGATTTACCAATGGTGTCGGCCGGCAGGCTCGACAGCAAGCGGGCCAATCGGAAGCTGCGGCGCTCGAACGAACCGATGGACACCATACCGGCCAGCACAATGCGGCACACCGCCTCTGCAAAGCCTCCTTCGGTAATGTTTGCCAGCACAGACTGGCGGGCTAGCTCAATCTCCTTGAGTGCGCGGGCGGCGGCAATTTCAGAGTCCGGCTGGTCGGGTTTGAACCAGGCACCTAGTCCGGTTGGACCATACAGTGTTCGCGCAAACTTCACGGAGTCTGCATCGCGCCGATCGCGATGCCGGTTCAAGGATTCGGTAATTTGCAGATCAAGTTTTTTCTCCATTTCGCGCAAGGGATGGTCATCCGATACGGTGACCCGGTGCTCGCGCGACCTGGCTGCCTGCTCGCGGATGATCGCTGCAAACGGGAACGCATCCGAGAACATTTGGCGTTGCATTCGCAAGGGATGCAGTTTTCCCAGCGCATCACCCACCGGGCGTGTCGACAGCATCTTGACCCATGGGCGCACCCATGATTTGTACAGGCTTGCGTTAAGCTCGGACACCTTGGCAATGGTGGAAAACAGCGCCTCTTCTTCGCGCCCCTCCGGATTGAGTGCGAGTAAATCCTTCATGGTGCGGTGCTCGTAGTGCACGGTGTAGTCACCCGGCTCGAGTTGTTCCCAACGCAGCGCCTCCATGCCCGCCTTGGCCACCAGCTTCATTTCGTACAGGCCGGGCGGCAGAATTTCAATCATATCCAGTGACGTCACGAGCTGGTCATGCTCTTTACGTGCAATGTCGCCGCCCACAAAAATACCGAGGTGACCCACGCTTTCGTGCAGCACATAAATGATGGTGCGACCTGCCGCAGCAATGGCGCGTTCATCGCCCCAGGTGTCGATAATCCAGTCCAGTGCCTGGGGCACCGGCGTGATGTTGTCTCCATGGGAGGCGAATACAACGACCGGTGAGGTGATGTTGCGCAGATCGATGCGGTTGTCGCCGTCCATGACATCGCCGCGCGCCAGGCGGTTGCCGACAAATAGGTTCTCGACAATGGCTTCGATTTCAGCCCCGGTCATGCGGAAGAAGCCTCCCCACCACTTTTCGAATTCAAGAAAGCGCTCGGCCTCTGTGTCGACATGGGACCACAATTTGTAATAGCGGCTCCACAAGGTATTGGCGGGATTGAGCTTTTCAAAGTTTTCAACCAAATAGGCACCATCAAACCGGTCTGCGCCGAGGTCGGATGTCATGGATGCCAGCCAGGAACCGCCCAGCGCAGCGCCCGAATACCGCATCGGGTTGAGTGTTGAGCTGCCGGCCCAGTACGACAGTGGTGCTCCGACGACGATCAATGGGCCAAACAAGTCCGGGCGGGTCGCGTTCAGCGCCATCATGGCCCAGCCAGCCTGGCAGTTGCCGATCACAACTGGCCGGGCTTTACAGGCCGGGTGGCGTGCAATGACCGCTTCAATAAACTGTGCCTCGGCGTGCATCACCGTGAAGAGGGTTTGGCCGTCTTCGGGTTGGGGCCGGAAGGTGATGAAATACACCGCATGGCCGGCGCGCATTGCCACGCCAACCTCTGAATCAAACTTAAAGCCGCCAATGCCGGGGCCATGACCAGCGCGCGGGTCGACCACGACTACCGGTCGCAATTCGGCATTAACGGGCATGCTTGGAGGAGGCAGCAAATGCAACAGAGCATAGTTGCAGGGGTCGCTCAGGTTGCGGCCGTCCAGCACGGTCTCAAAGTCAAATTTCAGCAGCGGTGGTGTGCCCTTTTCCAAGTGTTCAATGTAGGCATTGCCACGGTCGAGCAAGGTGTCCAGAAAGAGAGCAGCGCGCTGCGCGGCGTCGGTAAAGTAGTCACCAAGTTCCAGCGCAGGGATGCTGGTTTTGGGTGTGGACGGGTCGGCCACTTGGCTTTTTCGTTTGCTTGCGGTCACAGTCGTGTCCCTTAAAAAACGCCTTCACGCGGCGCCATCCTGACCAAAGTCCCGCAGGGGACAACTGTGGATAGCGTTGTTGGAGTGAAGTCAGCGTCCCATGCAACGCTGCGCTAAACAACATGGGGTTTACCACTATTTCAGTGGCAAACTCAGTATATAGATAAACAACGCGGAAAAAGTCACATATGGAACTCAAGAGCCTTCTGGATCAACCGAACAAGTTGCCCACCATTCCTAAAGTTGCCCAGCAGCTCATTGAGAGTTTCAGTTCCGAAGATGTGTCGGTGGACGAGATTTCGCGTCAGCTCGCCACCGACCCGGCACTGAGTGCCAAACTGTTGCGACTGGCCAATTCGGCTTACTTTCACCTGTCCCGCACGATTGGCACGGTAGATGACGCGCTGCGTATGCTGGGCTTCGTGATGGTACGCAATTTGGTTCTGGGCAACAGCGTGACGGCTGCATTTCGCAATGTCAAAGGTATCGACCTGCAGCAATTCTGGCGCTACAACTTGTATGCCGCCTGCGCCTCGCGCTGGTTGGCCAGTCGCAGTGGGGTCAATGCCGATCTCGTTTTTACGGTCGGGTTGATGCATGGTATAGGCCAGATGCACTTGCATGCGGCCGCGCCTGAAGCGATGGTGTCCATTGATAAAAAGCTTCATGTATTGGATACCGACCGGGCCACGTTGGAGTTGCAGACACTGGGCTTTCATTACGGGGATGTTGCGGCGGCCTTGGCCCGAATCTGGAACTTCCCGGAGCCTATCATTCTGGGCCTGCAAGGCGTTCCCATGCCGCTGGCGGCGCCAGAGTTTTCGGACGCGGCTGCCTGGGTGCACCTGGGTGCCTGGCGCGCCCGCACGGAGGTCTTGCAGCTCAATGACGATGCTGCGTTGGCCTGCTACCCAGCCGAAGTGGCAAAACGCCTGCACGTGAAGTCCGACTGGGCACCCGTCCATGCGGGCGCGGACAAGGACTCCGCAGAAGACAGCATGCCGCCGCTGAGCGAGATGACCGAAGGGCTGGAGGCGATGCTCAACTGAAGCAGCGAGCGACGGGTATTTGCGGATTTGATTTACATCAAAAAATTGCACGCATTCCACTTTCGATGCATGACCCTAGGGTTTACCCGCATTTCTTTGGCACAATGCTCCATCATGCCGCGAGCTGAATTTTGCGGATCAGGTTGGCGTTGCGCGCGCGCCGCTAGCGATGTTTCTTGATTTCAATAGCGCATACTTTTTTCTGGGTACCACACCAATGAACATGATCCCGAGTGACGAAACCGTCGAAAACGTAACCTATGACGAATTGAAGGTGGGACAGTGTGCCCGCATGGCACGCACCCTGACGGTGGGAGACATTCAGGCATTTGCCGCAGTGTCTGGCGACACCAATCCGGCCCATCTGGATCCCGAATATGCACGTGACGGATTGTTGCAGGGCGTCGTGGCGCATGGCATGTGGGGCGGCACGTTGATTTCAGCACTTCTGGGCACCCAATTTCCCGGCGCCGGGACAATTTACCAAGAGCAGGTACTGCATTTCGTGAAGCCGGTACGTGTGGGCGACACACTCGCCGTGACGGTAACAGTGACCGCCAAGCATGATGCAAGCAAGTCGGTCGAGATGGATTGCCAGCTGGTCAACCAGCGCGGTGAGCGCGTTTTGCACGGCACAGCCCGCGTGCTGGCGCCGACCAAAAAAGTGCGCTTGGCCAAGGTGAGTCGGCCGCAAATTCAGCTGTTTGATCCAGAGGCCCGCTTCAAGGATTTACTGGCATTGGGCAAGGATCTGGAAGCCGTTCGTTGCGCCGTGGTGCACCCGTGCGACCTTGGCTCTTTGAGTGGTGCCATCGACTCGGCCCGCTACGGGTTGATCATTCCGGTGCTGATTGGTCCCGAGGCGCGCATTCGCCATTTGGCCGCCGAGGGCGACCTCGACTTGACCGGCGTTGAAATTATTTCGGTCACCCACAGCCATGCCGCGGCAGAAATGGCAGCCGACATGGCCGCCAATGGCGAGGTCGAGGTCATCATGAAGGGCAGTCTGCACACCGATGAGCTGATTCATGCCGTGCTCAAGCGTCCAGCTTTGCGCACGGGGCGGCGCATGTCCCACGTGTTTCGCTTCGATGTGCCGCTCTACAGCAAACCGTTGCTCATTACGGATGCTGCCCTCAATATTCATCCGACCCTGCAAGAAAAGGTCGACATCATCCAGAACGCGATCGACTTCGCCCGCATCATGGGGGTGGAGCAACCCAAAGTGGCTATTCTGTCGGCGGTGGAGACAGTCAACCCCAGCATACCGTCCACGCTCGATGCCGCCGCGCTGTGCAAAATGGCCGACCGGGGGCAAATCACCGGTGGCGTGCTTGACGGTCCACTTGCATTTGACAATGCCATCTCCAGCGAAGCGGCAGAAATCAAACACATCAACTCGGTCGTGGCCGGACAGGCTGACATCCTCGCGGTTCCTGATCTGGAGAGTGGCAACATGCTGGCCAAACAATTGGAGTACCTTGCAGGCGCTTCCGGCTCAGGGCTGGTTCTGGGTGCTCGCATCCCTATTGCCTTAACGAGTCGCGCCGACGGCCCTACCAACCGGGTTGCGTCGGCCTTATTGGCGCTGCTTGCCGCCCACAATGCGCGACGCACGCATGCGCGCAAGGTCTGGAAAGACAAAGAATAAATCGCGGGAAATCACATGGCCATACTAGCTGTCAATGCCGGGTCGTCGACCCTCAAGTTTTCTTTGCATCCGCGCCAGGGAGCACATGCCCATGCCAGCGTGCTCAGCGGCAATATCCAGGGGCTGGAGCCCGGTGGAAGCCCCGAGATGGGTTGGTCGTTCAAGGGCGTAAAACACACCCAAGTGCTGGCGCCGGGCGCGGGCGAGCCTTTTGCGCGCGCGCTTGCTGCATTGGGTTCCCTGTTGTCGGCAGAGCCCGGCGTGCCCGCCATTGAAGCGGTGGCGCATCGCGTCGTGCATGGTGGCCAGGATTACCGGGCCAGCGTGCTGGTGGACGATGCGGTGTTAGCGCGCCTGACGCGGCTCAACTCGCTGGCGCCGCTGCACCAACCGCACAATCTTGAGGGCATTCGGGCGTTCCGGATGGCGTTTCCATCGTTGCCGCAGGTCGCGTGTTTTGACACCGCATTTCACGCCACACTGTCAGAGGTTGACTACGCCTTTGCGCTGCCCCAGGACCTGGCTGCCCAGGGCGTACGTCGCTATGGTTTTCATGGTCTTTCTTACCAGTTCATCATGGACACGCTGCAAGACCGCAGTGCGCAGGCCAATGGTCGCGTA
>CAIQBN010000060.1 GCA_903870065.1 uncultured beta proteobacterium
ATCCGCATTGGCAGCCGGTTTTTCGCACACGCTGGCCTTGCGCAATGACGGCACTGTGTGGGCATGGGGGTGGAGCTTTTTGGGGCAAACCGGCAGTGGTGATGCCCGCACACGATCAGTGCCAGTGCAGGTCATTGGGCTGACAGGCGTTACCGCCATTGCGGCAGGAGCAGGACACAACCTTGCGCTCAAAGCAGACGGTACTGTGTGGGCCTGGGGCCACAACGGGCAGGGCGGCCTCGGCGATGGTGGAACCAACGATCACTACACACCAGTACAGGTTGGCGGGCTGTCCTCCGTCATCGCCGTCGCAGCGGGGTTGACCCATTCGATGGCCTTGAGATCGGACGGCAGTGTCTGGACTTGGGGCGCAAATTCCGGCGGGCAGCTGGGCGATGGTACGACCACGATGCGGCTAACTCCGACTCAGGTGACCTCTTTACAAGGTGTGGTGGCCATTACAGCGTCGCGCAACCACAGCGTTGCGGCCAAGTCCGACGGCACGGTTTGGGCCTGGGGTGACAATAGCGCTGGGCAAGTAGCAGACGCTACCCAGTCAGCAGCTGCAACACCAGTAAAAATTGGAGTAGTCAATGGGGTCAAGTCCATCGCGTCCGGTTGGGAGCACGTTTTAGCACTGGATGTCAACGGCAAGGTCTGGGCTTGGGGCCGCAACTTACAAGGTCAGCTGGGCATTGGTTCGACAAATGACACCAGCACACCGATCCAGCTAACAACCTTGAGCAACGTCAAGACGATTGCCGCTGGGTACAACCACAGTGTGGCGCTGGCTATGGATGGAACGATGTGGAGTTGGGGTGCAAATGGCAGCAGTCAACATGGTGACGGCGGTATCGATACCCGTTTGTCACCGCAACTTGTCACCGGCATGACGGGCGCTTTGGCAGTGGCGGCGGGCAACCAAACCACCTTGATCATGCGAAGTGACGGCAGCCTGCTTGGGGCGGGTGATAACTGGCTTGGGCAGTTGGGTGACGGCAGTTTTGTCAAGGGTTCGCGTTTTGGCGTTGTACAAAACCCGACTGCCCGGACCCCGTTCGATTTGGCAACCGATCGCGTTAAAGAGGTGCTGGCGGCAGACAAGGAACCCAAGGTCTACATGCTCAGCGAAAAGAGCGGCGACGAGGCACTGAGCAGCCTCGGCAATCTCTCCAGCATGAGTCTTGCCGCCAATGTGGCATTGCCCACAACCGACACCCGTAGTGTTATGCCGCGCGCAACCGGTACGACTTATGAGCTATACGTGGTGATCTTTATGCCGTCAGGCAAGGCAGGACTGGACGCGACGGGCAAGGCCGCGGCAGCGGTTAATGTGGACACACTGTATGTCAAGCGCAGCGACAAGAGCTGGGGGGCTTACACAGGCGGTACCTTGCTCCCCTACTTGAGCGGTGTCAGCGCCAACACTTTGGATTTGGTGCGAGCCGATATTCTGGACAGCACCGACCTGTCTGCCATGTCGGGTGCCCAACTGATCATCGGCTATGGCAAATCGAGCGACGAAATGCTTGCCGCCGGACGATATCGGGTCATGTATAGCGTGCCTTGACTGGCCTTCGCTGCTCAAGCCAGCTCGTCATGCAACGCTACAAACTCCTGGGTCAGCGTGTGGCTGGGGTCCAGAAAAATCATGGGCATGGACTGCTCGTGTGACTCCCGGATGCGCACCGATGCGCGCAGATAGGGTTGCAGCACCGGAAGACCTTCGTCGATTAGCTCTTGCACCATGCGCTGGGGCAGGTTGGCGCGGGCCTGGAACTGGTTGACGATGATGCCTTCGACCTCCAGGTCGGCATTGTGGTCGGCCTTGATTTCCGCGACATTTTCCAGCAGGGTGTAGAGCGCGCGGCGGGAAAAGTCATCGCAGTCAAATGGAATCAGACATCCCTGTGCGGCAATCAGCGCGCAGCGGGTGTAAAAGTTCAAGGCGGGTGGCGTGTCGATATAAATCTGGTCGTAGTCTTCTGCCAGCAGCTCCAGCGCATCGCGCAGTTTGTAGATCTTGTGGCGCGACTCCAGTTTGCCGTGTAATTCATCGAGCAGCGGGCTGGAGGGCATCACGTCCAGGCCCTCCCACTGGGTGTGCACAATGTATTCGCTGGCGGACTTGTCGCGAATGGTGAACTTGAGACTTTGCTCAAAGAATTCGGCCACGTTGGGCAAGTTGTCTGGCATGGCTGCGCCCAGCAGGTAGCGGGTGGAGTTGCCCTGGGAGTCCAGGTCAATCACCAAGGTGCGCAGACCTTGCCAGGCACTGATGGCGGCGAGATTGCATGTGATGGTCGATTTGCCAACACCACCTTTTTGATTGAACACAACATGCTGCATGGCAAACCTTAATAAAAATAAATCGAAAATAAAAGTAATGCTGAACTGACTTGCAAGTTTACTGGCCGGTCAGGGCCGCGTAGGCGCGACGGGTGGCTGGCGCAACCGATTCCAGCACCTTGGCATACGGCGTCTGGTGGCGCAGCACCAGCCGGGTGGCTGCCACCGTTTTGGATTTGCAAAACCAATGGCAGGTGTGCTGCATCAATAACATTTCGGCCATCAGGACAAAGGCCTTGTCCTTGGGACTGCGCTGTGCCGAGTTGGTGGCGGCCGACTGGATCCCGTCGGCATGAATCGCCAGGGCCTTGCGCAGGTCAAATGTGGCAGCTGGAAACAGCCTTGCGGTGTAAAAAATCGACAGGGGCAGTTTGCTGACCCGTGATTGGGCACCTTCCACCCGGGAAAAGTCAGAGGCAAAGCGGCCGAATTGCTCGCCCAAGGCCGTCTCTGTGGTTCCCAGCATGCTCCAGATTTGGTCTTCCCGCGCTTGATCGGTCTCGCCCAGGGCGCGCATATAGCCTTCGGTCAGGGTGGCCATCAGTTTTTCGATCTGGTAATTGCCCAGGTAGGTGCCCAGCAGGATGACGCGGCGGCGTTCGTCACGCGCCTGAAATGCGTAACCCACCGCCGCCAGGATCAACAGCAGGATAGTAATTTCCATGACCAGAACCGGATTTCTCAAGTGAAGAGGCACCCAGTGTAGTCACCCACGGGTGTAGCCCCCTGGCCGCACAGGCATTTCCGGCCGCACGGGCATTGCCGGGAACGCCACAAAGGCGCTCAGGGGTTGCTCAGGGGATGCTCGGGGGCATGCGTTGGCAAATCCAGGGTGAAGGTGGCACCTTGGCCATGAACCGATTCCACGGTGATTTTTCCTGCCAGGGTGCGGGTCACCATGCTGTAGGCAATCGAGAGGCCCAGCCCGCTGCCACCCTGGCCGAGCCGGGTTGTAAAAAACGGATCAAACACCCGACTCAGCGAATCCGGCGGTATGCCCTGACCAAAGTCCCTCACCGCGATGCGCACGCTGTCCTCGTCTGGCTGGGTGACAACAATATCGATTGCGCCACCATCTCTGTCGGCATAGCCGTGAACCAGCACGTTTTCGATCAAATTGGTCAGCACCTGCCCCAGATCTCCGGGGTAGCTGACCATCTCCACCGGGCGATCAATCCGCACTGTCAACTGCGCCTTGGCCTGGTTCAGGCGCGGGCTCAGCAGCAGCTGGTTTTCGGCAATGACCTGACGCAGATCGAACTGCCGGCGCCGGTTGGACGACTGATCCACCGCGACTTGCTTGAATGCCTGCACAATGCCGGCGGCGCGCTCCAGGCTGCGGTCAATCAGCAGCGCGCCTTCCTCGGTCTGCGCAAGATGCTCGGCCAAGGCCGAGCGGGTCAGCTTGCCACCCTCCACCATCAGCCGGAACTGCTCCACCGAGTGGACCACGGTGGTGGCAGCCAGGCGGGCAATACCCACCGGCGTGTTGAGTTCATGGGCCACCCCGGCCACCATGCTGCCCAACGCCGCCATCTTGCCCGCCTGCACCAGTTCGGCTTGGGTGTTTTCCAGGCGCAGCATGGCTTGCTCAAGTTCGCTGTTGCTGGCCTGCAAGTGTTGGGTGCGCTCTTGCACACGGCGCTCCAGCACATCATTGGCCTGCCTGAGCAGGGATTCGCGCTGGGTCAGGGTGTGGGCCATGGCACGCAAACTGGCGTCCACATCGGCTAACTCCTTGACCCC
>CAIQBN010000061.1 GCA_903870065.1 uncultured beta proteobacterium
TGACTTTTGCGCCCAATTGGCTTGCAAGCGCAAGGCTTTGGTCCATTGCTTTGTGCGAAAGCGCAGAGCCGTCGACCGGTACGAATAGGTGTTTAAACATAAATTATGTGGGGTTTCATCAGTGTGCGCAGTTTACCTTCCGTGGATCAAGTCAACCCGCCAACTGTAGCGATACAGGGGACGAATGGAGCAAACGTATCCATCTCGATGAAGTCGGTCGCAACCTGCTTCATTTCTATTGTTATGCGCTGGGGGGACAGCCATATATGACTCGTATCAAGACAACTTACCATTGTCCGCGCTATCGGTAACATTGAAAAGGACCAACAATTCTGCGGAATTGATGACTCTGGCAAGAGTGCGGCGCTTTTTTGTCGGATTTTGGACGTCAGAACTGACCTTAGATTGCAGCAAATCTCCAACAATTCTCGGAAACCACAAAATTTGCCATTTGTTGGACCTTTACCGGCAAATTGTTGGTACTTTGGAGAACCTTGGTGTGAAGTTGGTGCGAGCCGAATGACTCTGTCGACATTACTTAACATAATATACATCGTATGAAGTAGATAATAGACAGAAACAGAGCGCTGGGACAACGATTGCGATTCACACTCAGCCGGGTCGGCGTTTACGGATCGCTGTGACGAGGATCGCAACCACGTCATCCCGCTGCGCCTCGGCGGCGAACTCAATGGCCGTCATACCTAAGGAATTTTTGAGCGACGGGTCTGCGCCAGAGTCGAGTAACAGCCGCACTGCATCAATTGAGCCGTATTTGGCCGCCATCATCAATGGAGTACTGCCATTGGGTGATGCGGCGTCCAAGTAAGCATGGTGATCTAGAAGCAAACGCATCGTCTCCAGGTGACCGCCGGTTGCAGCGTAGTGCAGCGGAGTCCAACCCGGCTTGTTCACATCGGCATCACGCGCAATGAGCTTTTTGCATAAGTCGGTATAACCTTTGAGAGCGGCCAGCATCAACGGGCTTTCGTCCCGCTCTGTGCGAACTTCAACCTTGGTAGCTGGGCTTTCCAGCAAGACCTCAATCACCTTCAACGCCGGCTCACGCAGCGCCGTCATCAGTGCGTGCTCGCCCTTCGGATTCACCGTGTTGGGGTCAAAACCGCGCAATAGTAAGCGTCTGACGGTGTTCGCATCGTCATGTTGGATGGCATCAAAAAAATCATCGTATGAACCAGCAATTGAGCAAGAATAACCAATAAAAACAATTAGATAGAGTGCAAACCTCATCCAAATTCTCATGCACTTACTCCGCTGAACAACTTTAAAAAGTTGCGACTGGTGACTGCCCCGATGGTCTCTACCGAGCATGATCGCAATGCGGCAAGTTGATGTGCTACTTGGGTGACATAGGCCGGGTTGTTGGTTTTTCCACGGTAGGGCACCGGTGCAAGGTAAGGACTGTCGGTTTCAATCAGCAAGCGGTCAAGGGGAACCCAGGATGCCACGTCGCGCAAGTCCTGCGCGGTCTTGAACGTCAAAATACCGGAAAACGCGATGTAGAAGCCCATATCCAGAGCCTGTCGTGCGACCTCCTTGCTTTCGGTAAAGCAATGAAATACGCCGCCTGCCGATCCGGCGGACCCGTCTTCGCCCTCCTCGCGCAAAACTGCCAGTGTGTCATCCGATGCGCTGCGGGTATGAATCACCAATGGTTTTTGCAACTGTCTTGCAGCTCGGATGTGAACTCGAAAACGTTCACGTTGCCAGTGCATGTCGGCAACGGTGCGCCCTGCAAGACGGTAATAGTCCAGACCGGTCTCGCCAATGGCGACGACCCGCTCCAGCAAGCCCAGCCGCACCAGATCATGCTCGGTGGGCTCAGTTACCCCTTCGTTATCGGGATGCACGCCCACGGTGGCCCAAAAGTTGTCGTATTGCAGTGCCAGGGCGTGAACCTGTGGGAACTCTTCCAGCGTCGTGCAAATGCACAGGGCGCGGTCAACCTGGGCCTGCGCCATCGCATTGCGAATGTCGGGAATGGCCAGCGCCCATTCCGGAAAAGTCAAATGGCAATGGGAGTCTATGAACATAAATTGCCCCACAACACACTGCAGGGTTGGAAGTACCACGCGTGCAACGGCGTGATCGGACTAAATGGTCTGGGTAGGGCGCTCAGATGCCATGTGGGCACCCAAAATTTCTTCGATTTTGTTCTTGAGGGCACGCGACTTTTCGTCCTTGGGAAAAGTGATACCAACGCCCTGGGTGCGCCCGCCAGCCGATTTGGCTGGTGTCACCCAGGCAACCTTGCCCGCCACGGGATACCGCTGCATGTCTTCTGGCAGAGATAACAAGACGTACACGTCATCACCCAAGGCGTAGTCACGGGCTGTGGGTATGAACACGCCTCCTTCGGCAAATATCGGGATATAGGCGGCATACAGCGCAGCTTTTTCCTTAATTGAAAGCTGAATGACGCTGGGGCGTGGGGTGGCGGCTGGTGCAGAACTCATCGTTTCAGGTTTGAATGGGCAGAGTTTAGAGCCGAATGGGCCTGTCCCACAAGGGATTCGAGCATCAAACCTGCGTTAAACGGATGATCCATCGTTCGCATGGACTGCGCCAGCGACTTGCTCCAGGCACTCAGGGCCGAAAAAGAAGCGCCAGTATCCAGATCGCTCACAGAAAAAAACCGTGGGGATGCGCCCACGTGCACCGCCATCAAGTCGTGCGACAGCTTATGCAACGCATCAACGGTCTGGGCAATAGTCCAATCCTTGAAGAAACCAGCGTCGCCACGTGCCACTGCTTTGGGCAGCAGGGACCAGGTTGCCGCATCACGGCCCGATTCGACAAATGCCAATGCATCGTCTGGGCGACCACCCATCGCCATGAGCAGTCGCTGAGCCGAGGCAGACTCCAGGCCGTACCCCTGCAGCCACAATTGACTGGCATTGGCATCAGGCCATTGCATGGCATGCCCCAGGCAGCGACTTCGAATAGTGGGTAACAATTGGTGCGCCGACTCGCTGGCCAATACAAACTTCACATCGCCAGGCGGCTCCTCCAGTGTCTTCAACAGG
This sequence comes from uncultured beta proteobacterium, assembly GCA_903870065.1. Classification (GTDB taxonomy): domain Bacteria; phylum Pseudomonadota; class Gammaproteobacteria; order Burkholderiales; family Burkholderiaceae_C; genus Allorhodoferax. Next base: position 3,048 of record CAIQBN010000061.1, read on the forward strand.
GCATTCGCGGTGATCGTATTCATTTGCTCGGCGGGGAACACCAGCACGACCTTGCCGCGTCCGCGGGCGCTTGTGCGCTGGGAAAACTCCACCGCGTCACGCATGGCCTCAACGCGAATTTCCTTACTGGCCTTGCGTTTTTTGTCATCAATGTCGGATTGCGCTTTTTCGCTCAACGGCCAGCCCAGTGCCAGCATCGTGGTCTCAGGCATCAACACGCATAGGTCGGCATGGGTATGCACATCGATTGCGTGGCAGCTACCGCAAATTCCACAAGCTCCTTCAGCGCCAGAGTCTTGGCACAACCACGCTCTGGCCAGCGCCAGCGCCAGCGGATATTGGCCCAATCCGGAAGGACCGTACAGCAACCAGGCGTGTCCACGCTGTACAAGCAACTGGCGCGCCTGGTGCGCAATCCAGGGTGCGTGCCGACCAGAGGCCGCTTGTTGGCCGGTCATATCCACAATCCTATGGCACGCCCTGCTTGGGACAGGTCTTGCCAGACCAGCTCCGGGCTTTGATCCGCGTTTATACGCACAAACCGTGAAGGATCACTTGCCAATCGCTGCGCATAACCGCCGGCTACTTGTTCAAAAAACGACACTGGTTGTGACTCGAACTTGTCGGGCACCCGCGTGCCTAGAAGTCTCTGGGCGGCAATGGCAGGTGGCAGGTCAAACCAGATCGTGAGATCCGGCTTCAACAGCTGTCCCATCGGCACCAAACTATCGTTTGGCGCCCTGCCCTGCACCCAGGTCTCCAGTGTCGCCAAGACGTTCCAGTCAAAACCGCGGCCAGCGCCCTGGTAGGCAAATGAAGCGTCGGTGAATCGATCGCACAACACCACTTCACCACGCAACAAGGCTGGGCGGATCACCTGTTGGATGTGGTCGCGCCGGGCAGCAAACACTAACAATGCCTCGGTCATGGGGTCCATGACGTCGTTCAGAACCATCTGCCGCAACTGTTCCGCCAGCGGCGTACCACCCGGCTCGCGGGTTAGCGTAACCACACGTTGCTGTTGTGCACGAAACACATTGGCCAAGCTTTCGATATGCGTGGACTTGCCCGCTCCATCGATGCCTTCAAAGCTGATAAAGAGCCCGCCGGTTGATCGCATCAGTGTTTCATTGCCCACGCTGGTATTTGTTGACGGCCCTATTGTGCTCGTCAAGGGTGGTGCTGAACTGGCTGCTGCCATCACCGCGCGCAACAAAGTAAAGCGATTTGGCCGCAGCGGGCTGTACGGCAGCAAGGAGCGCGGCCTTGCCTGGCATGGCGATCGGCGTGGGTGGCAAGCCAGATCGGGTATAGGTGTTCCATGGCGTGTCCGTCAACAGGTCTTTTTTGCGCAAATTGCCGTCAAAGGATTCTCCAAGCCCGTAAATAACAGTCGGGTCAGTCTGCAGACGCATACCCAGCAACAAACGATTCGTAAACACGGCTGCAATCTGGGCCCGGTCGCCGGGGGCCCCGGTTTCTTTTTCAACAATGCTGGCCAAAACCAGCGCTTCGTGTGGGCTCTTCAGGGGCGACTGGGGACTGCGCAGGGACCACGCAGCATCGAGCTTGCGGTCCATCGCCAGCATCGCCCGGCGCAACACCGCCAAGTCGCTCGATCCTTTGGCGTAGGTGTACGTGTCGGGAAAAAAGTGTCCTTCAGCCGGGGTGCCCGGCTTACCCAACTGGTGCATGATGTTCGCTGGCGTCATGGACTGTGAATCTGGCTTCAACTGCTCGGCCCTGCCCAGTGCCTCGCGCACCTGGCGAAAAGTCCAGCCCTCAACCAAGGTCACGCTACGCAAGGCCTCTTCGCCACGAACCAATTTTTGCAGCAATGTGCGCGGGTTGGTTTCGCGGTCCAGCTCATAGCTGCCTGCACGAATAAGACGCGACTGACCCGACAAGCGAAACCAAGCATGCAATAAAGTGGGGTTGACCGCAACGCCGGCTTCATGCACGGCTTGAGCCACTTCGCGGGCACTGTTTCCTGGCTCGATTGCCACATCCACGGTGGGCGTGGCTAAGGTGAGTGGTTCGTTGAGCCACCACGCGACCGCACCGCCGCACCCCAGAGCCAGGCCTATCAACAGCACTAAAAACAAACGCACAGCCCTACAACCCTTGTGAAAACATAGGAGGAATGATAATTCAGTGCATGACAACGCAGACCACCCCTCATCCTTCCGCTTCAACTGCAACTTTTAGACTCGACGGTGTTGCACCACTCGCGCATTTGGGCGTCATCCAAGTCACCGGTGAAGACGCTGCCAAATTCATTCATGGTCAGTTAACCCAGGATTTTTCCCTGCTGGACCAGCATACCGCGAGGTTGGCCGCGTTTTGCTCGCCCAAGGGTCGCGTTTTAGCGACCTTTATTGGTTTCAAGCACAACGCTGGCTCCCTTTTGCTGGTGTGCAGCAAAGACCTTTTGGCCACCACGCTCAAGCGACTTTCGATGTTCGTCATGCGAGCCAAGGCCCGTCTGACCGACGCATCCGACGATTTTGATCTCTATGGCCTGGCAGGAAACGCTACTAAATCAATAGCTGAAGGTGCCCCATCTACGTGGGCCAAGGCAGAAATTGACAACTGCACCGTGGTCAACCTTTATCCAGCGGACAAGCAACCACGACAGCTCTGCGTTGCCGCTGCCGGCAGCCCGCCTCCAGCCGGCGCCCTGATGTCGGCTGACACTTGGCTATGGGGCGAGGTGCACAGTGGCGTGGCCACCGTCAGTGCGCCCGTCGTCGACGCATTTGTGCCGCAGATGCTCAATTTTGAATCGGTTGGGGGGGTTAACTTCAAAAAGGGCTGCTACCCTGGCCAGGAGGTCGTTGCGCGTAGCCAGTTCCGGGGCACTCTGAAACGACGCGCCTTTGTTGCACATGGGTCCGTCCCCATGGCCTGCGGGCTTGAGGTCTTTGGCGCAGAGGATGCCAGCCAGCCTGTGGCAACCGTCGTTCAGGCTGCCGCGGCACCAGCGGGCGGGTTTGATGCCATTATTTCCGGACAGGTGTTGGCACTCGAAAGCGGCACATTGCACTTAGGCAGCAATGACGGCCCACTGCTTGAACTGCTGCCACTTCCCTACCATTTGCTGGCCGACATTTAAGGGGCTGGGGGCATAGCGAGCCAAATTCGGAGTAAATTCACTGTTGGGTGCAACCAAGGGCCAAAATTGCGCCAAAATCAAGCCATTGACCAAAAGGGATTGGTAGCAACGATGTCTAAACCGATAAGCAAAGAAGAAGCATTTGCCCGACTGGGCTCCATCACCCGTGAAATGCATGAAGCGTTTGCAGTGTTGGGTGGCGACACTGATCTGCATCATGTGGTCGAGGAATTTCCCAATGCCCGTGAACGCCTGACCCACGTGGGCATGATGACGGAAAAGGCTGCAAATACCGTGTTGAATTTGGTCGACGCGGCCAAACCCGAATGTGACGATCTGGTCAAGCGTGGTGAAGAATTGGGTCAATCACTGACCCGAATGGCTGCCGCACAGGATTTGACGGTCGAGCGGGCCCGCGCCCTGATGGGCGTGTGTGGCAAGTTTGCCGAGCGAACCTCGGTATTTGCGGGAAAACAAGGCGCCATCCTGAGCGACATCATGATGGCGCAGGACTTTCAGGATCTTTCCGGCCAAGTTATCAAGAAAGTGATCGACATCATCAATCGCACCGAGTTGCAATTGGTTCAACTGTTGATCGACAGTGCGCCCGACCAATCTGGAAAAGATGCCACTGCTGTCGCGTTCACTGGCGAAACCCACCAGCTGCACGGTCCGCAAGCCACTGATGCGGCTTTGGCTCAGGGTGATGTCGACGACCTTCTGGCGTCACTGGGTTTCTAAAGCAGCAGCACCATTTCAATGTGCTGCACGCCGGCTTCTTCAAAGACCGGCCCACGCGACACAAAGCCCATGCGCTGGTAAAAGCCCTCTGCGCTGCATTGCGCATGCAGCATCACTTGCGAGTCGCCGCGCTCACGCGAAGCGTCCATCAGGGCCAGCAAGATATCGCGACCCAGTTGTGCGCCACGCATCCCGCGGTGCACGGCCATTCGGCCGATGCGGCCCACGCCAGGTGACTGTTGTAGCAGCCGCCCTGTGGCTACCGGTTGGCCAAGCCGGTTCACCGACAGCGCGTGCACCGCGCTGGCATCGCCCGCATCCCAGACCATATGTGCACCAATGCCCTGCTCCTGCACAAAAACCGCTTCGCGCAGAACCGACGCCTGCGGCCCAATCGCCGTCCAGTCGCCGACATGCACATCAACGACCGGTCGCCCAGCCTCAAAGTCGTCAAAAATTGCGCGCAAGGTATCGGGCACAGGTTGCGCTGACTGGCTGGAAGCTCCGGCATACACATAGATCAGTTCACCCGTGACCAGCAAGCTGTCATTGCAAAAAATAGCGCCATTAAAAACCAGGGACGACTTGCCTATGCGTGCGCAACGCAGGCCAACCTGCAGCACATCGTCATAACGTGCCGATGCGTGGTACTCAACGCTTGCCTTTTTGACAAACAGGTCACCGCCCAGCTGGTGCATCGCCGCTTCATAGGGCAGCCCCAAGGCGCGCCAGTAGTCGGCCATGGCCGTGTCGAAATACATGAGGTAGTGGGCGTTGAAGACAATTTTTTGCATGTCGACCTCGGCCCATCGCACCCGCAGGCGATGCATACAGCGGTAATCGATACGCTGGACTGGGGTCATAGAGCTTCCTTGTTGAATGCCAGTTTGAGTGCCCGCGCAGCGTCACTATGCGCCCGGACGGCCTCGGGGATGGCGCGGCCCATCTTGATGAACTCGTGCACGACACCGCGATAAATCTCCAAGTCCACAGCCACCCCGGCCATGCGCAGGCGGTCAGCGTATTGGATGCCCTCATCAACCAGCGGATCACATTCGGCCAGCCCCAGCCAGGCTGGTGCGACACCGCCCAGCTCGACGGCATGGCCCGCAGCATCCAGCCCGTCCAGTGGTGCAAAGCGCCAGTCCTCGCGGTCTTGCTGGGTGCGCAAATAGTGGTCGAAGAAGTAGCGGATGTGTGGCTCTTCCAGCACAAAACCGTGGGCAAACCTGGCATGCGAGGGTGCCATTTGATGCGCTGCAGTTCCAGGGTAAAAAAGCAGCTGCAGCGCCAGTGATAGACCGGCATCGCGGGCCAAAATTGCGCACACTGCGGCCAGCGTGCCTCCGGCACTGTCACCGCCCACCGCCAAACGGCGCGTATCCATGGAACGGCCTACCCCCTGTTGACTAACCCAGTGAACCACATCCCATGCGTCGTGCACGGCCGTTGGGAATTTGCTTTCAGGCGCCAACCGGTAATCCACCGAGAGCACCGCGCAATGGGCATGGTGGGCCAGTTGACGACACAGTCCGTCATGGGTGGCGATGCTGCCAATCGTAAAACCTCCGCCATGGAAGTACACCAAGACTGGCAACGGACCTGGCCCGGGCACCACCAGACGCACTGCAATTGCATGGCCGTCGCGGGCCGGAACCGTGAAATTTTCGATGTGCGTCATCGGGTGCAAAGGCAGTTCAAGCACGTCCGAACCTGCTGCATAGACTTCGCGGGCTTGCACCGGCGTCAGTGCGTGCAGCGGCATTTGCCCGGCACGCGCCATGCGTTCCAGCACACCATGCATGGCGGGCGTGAGCAAGGCTTTTGGGTTACGGTGGTGACTCATGGGGTGCCATCTTCTTGGTAAAGTGCAATTTTCCATCCTACACCGCAGCACACCATGTCCTTCATCTTCTATGTGACACAAATTCAATTTGACTTTGGTGCCGTCAGCCTGCTCCAGCAGGAATGCGCGCGTATAGGCATCACCCGGCCACTGGTCGTCACCGATGCCGGCGTCAAGGCTGCTGGTGTCTTGCAAAAGGCGCTGGACGCCCTGCCTGGGCTTGCGGTCACGGTTTTTGATCAGACGCCATCCAACCCAACCGAAGCAGCTGTGCGTGCAGCTGTGCTCAGCTACCGCAGCGGCCAATGTGATGGCTTGATCGCCGTTGGGGGGGGCTCGGCGATTGACTGCGCAAAAGGCGTGGCAATTGCAGCCACCCACGAGGGCGCATTAACCCACTATGCCACGATTGAAGGCGGCTCGACGCGCATCACGGAGCGCGTTGCACCCATCATCGCAGTGCCCACCACCAGTGGCACCGGCAGCGAAGTCGCGCGTGGCGCCATCATCATCGTGGACGATCATCGCAAGCTGGGTTTTCACTCCTGGCACCTGGTTCCCAAGTCCGCCATATGCGACCCGGAGTTGACCCTGGGCCTGCCACCGAAGCTGACCGCGGCAACCGGCATGGACGCCATTGCGCATTGCATGGAAACATTTATGGCGCCAGCCTTTAACCCCCCGGCAGATGGCATCGCACTGGACGGATTGCAGCGTGGCTGGGGTTCGATCGAAACGGCCACGCAAAACGGTTCCGATCGCCAGGCACGATTGAACATGATGAGTTCTTCAATGCAGGGTGCCATGGCGTTTCAAAAGGGATTGGGTTGCGTTCACAGTCTGAGCCACAGTCTTGGCGGAGTGGACCCGCGCTTGCACCACGGCACGCTCAATGCCATGTTTTTGCCCGCGGTCATCGCTTTTAATGCCACGGCGGATTCGATTCAAAAGGAAAACCGCCTTCAGCGGATGGCACACGCTATGGGCTTAAGCTCGGCGCAAGCAATTGGCCCTGCCATCAAGGAAATGAATGCCCGCCTGGGCTTGCCCGGCGGGCTGGCAGAGATGGGTGTCAGGGCCGATCAGTTTGATCAGGTCATCGCGGGTGCGCTGGCCGATCATTGCCACAAGACCGGGCCACGCCTGGCCAGCGCCGAGGACTACCGCGCCATGTTGATTCAGTCCATGTGAGGACAGTTTCATTCGCCTTGCAAATAAACCCAGCGTCGAATACTGACTGCCCCCAGAACCTGACCTCACCCATCAGGGCACGCAGTGTGCGGTTGTCAAAATCCTGCTCAAGCTCCAAGGTAAAGTGGAGAATCAGCTAACCGGTTTGCGCCCAGCCCGTTGGCCAACAGCACAGCATGCACACCAAAATTGAATTGATCAAGCTGCGTTTCACAGAGGCTGCACCCGCGCCATGTCTGGCTTTGCCAACCAGGCGGCAAATTCGTCAACCAACTGCACACTGGCGCTGCAGGCGGCATTCCAGGCCTTGACCCTGGCGGCCAGATCATTGCCATAACGCGTGAAGTCAGTGCGATCCGGCAGCTTGCCGTTAGGCAGTGTGCGAACCCACTCGGGGCTGGGTGCGAGCAGCACCATGTTGTCTAAA
>CAIQBN010000062.1 GCA_903870065.1 uncultured beta proteobacterium
GCCGTCGATCACCTGCTCGTTGGCCAGCACGGTCTGGTCGACCGGGTCCCAGTTCACCACCTGGGTCTTGCGGTAGGCCACGCCTTTTTCCAGCATCTTCAAAAACAGCCACTGGTTCCACTTGTAATAGCTGGCATCGCAGGTGGCGACTTCGCGGCTCCAGTCGATGGCCAGGCCCATGGCCTGCATCTGGCCCTTCATATAGGCAATGTTTTCGTAGGTCCACTTGGCAGGTGGAACCCCATTTTTTAACGCGGCGTTCTCGGCCGGCAGACCAAAAGCGTCCCAACCCATGGGCATTAGCACGTTGTGGCCATTCATGCGCAAGTAGCGCGTGAGCATGTCGTTGATGGTGTAGTTGCGCACGTGGCCCATGTGCAGTTTGCCGCTGGGGTACGGCAGCATGGAGCAGGCGTAAAACTTCTTTTTCGTCGGGTCTTCAGTTACCTTGTAGGCGCTCTGTCCATTCCACAGCGGCTGTGCCCAATGGGTTTGCGAGGCTTTTTCTATTTCCAGGTGTTGGTATTTTTCTTGCATGGGTGAAGGTGCGACAAAACGTCGCCAGATGGAGTGCTTAGGTGCGATTTTAGGCGCTGCGCGGTTTACTTACCGGCAGGCACGCGCTCAGCGACAAAGCCAATGCGGTGCAGGCCGGCCTGGTGGGTCAGTCCCATGACCTCGACCACGCGTCCATAAGCAACCGCTGCGTCAGCACGCAGGCGCACTTCGGTATCCGGTTGCAAGCGGGCAGCAATGCGTAATGCCGCCCCGAGTTCGGTCAGCCCAAGCAAACGGTCATCCAGGTACACCTTGCCGGAGCGGTCGATCGTCAATGACAAAAAACGTGGGGCACTCAACGCCATTGCACCGGGGGTGTTGGGTAAGTCCACCTTGACAGCGCTGACCAGCAGAGGTGCGGTGATGATAAAGATGACAACCAGCACCAACATGACGTCAATGAGTGGCGTCATGTTGATCTCGCTCATGGGTTGCGGCCCAGGCGTTCGCTCCAGGCGTCCGAACGTCATACCGTGGCAGCGTGCGCGCCAGCCGTCGCGTGAACGTCTGGCGCCTGGCCATGTGATGCATGTGTCAGCAGCAACTCGCGCAGGTCGCGCGCAAATCCTTCCAGATCTGCCTCGATACGCCCAATGTAGCGGCCCATCAGGTTGTAGCCCAATACGGCAGGAATTGCGACTGTCAATCCCGCAGCGGTCATGATGAGCGCCTCGCCAACCGGCCCCGCAATTTTGTCGATACTGATTTGCCCTGCACCCGAGATACCGATCAGCGCATGGTAAATGCCCCACACGGTACCGAGCAATCCAACGAAGGGGGCGGTTGAACCAACCGTAGCCAGCAGAACCTGGCCCGCCTGCAGCTTGAGCAATACTGCGTGCAGTGCATCCCGTAATGCGCGCGTCAACTGTTGCGAACGATCACCGGCCGCAGCCAATGTGCCGGCGGTCTGCGTCTGGGTGGCCACAACCAGTGGCAAAACCAATGCCTCGCGATCGAAGTGCCGCAGGGAAAGCAATGCGTCATCCATTGAAGCGGCCTGCCAAAAAGACCGGGTGCAGCGTGCCACATCGGTTTTTGCCCGAATCAGCAACCAGGCCTTCCACAAAATGACAACCCAACTGCCAACCGACATGAGCAGCAGAATCAGCGCAACACCCGTTCCGACTGCGTCCGTCTGATGCAGCAAACTCAGCGCATTCACCGCAGGCCCAACACATCAAACATGTCAAACAGACCTGTCTGATGCCCGGCAAGAAATCGCACAGCGCGCAGACTTCCCTGCACATAGGTTGCGCGACTAGATGACTTGTGGCTGATTTCGATGCGTTCGCCAATTCCTGCAAACAGTACCGTGTGGTCACCCACGATATCTCCACCACGGATGGTTGCGAAACCGATGGAAGAGGGGTCTCTCTCGCCCGTAACACCCTCACGTGCATACACGGCGCAGTCTTTCAGATCGCGCCCCAATGCACCAGCAATGACCTCGCCCATCTTGAGCGCGGTGCCCGATGGTGCGTCCACTTTGTGGCGGTGGTGTGCTTCGACGATTTCGATGTCGTAACCCGTTGACAGCGCCGTGGCCGCCATTTCCAGGAGTTTGAGCGTTACGTTGACACCCACACTCATGTTTGGCGCCATCACAATGGCCATATCCCTGGACATCGCAGCAATCTCTGCCTTTTGGGATGGCGTAAATCCAGTGGTTCCAATCACTGCTGCGACGCCCAGATCACGGCAAACCTTGAGGTGTTGCAGTGTTCCTTCGGGCCGGGTGAAGTCAATGAGGACTGCACTTTCCTGCAGCCCAGCATGCAAATCCGCCATGATCGTGACGCCAGTAAGCTTGCCAGACCCCGCGCCAGCATCCAGCCCGATGGCAGAACTCCCCACTAAATCCAGTGCACCCGACAACAGACAGTCATCGGCACCCAGAATCCCCTCGATCAGCATCTGCCCCATGCGTCCTGAAGCACCGGCAACAGCAATTTTGTACGTCATATCACACGTCCTGCGAACAGCCCATTTACGGGCGCGTCGCCTCCAGAGGCGGGTATTCCAGGGGTGCGGCAACGCTGGTGGCGGCGGGCGGTGCTACGGGTTTGGTCGGTGGCGGAAATTTCTTCAATGTTTCTTCAGAAGCAACCAACGCAGCGCCGGAATTTGACGGGGCTTTGGTTTGCAAGGTAGCAACAAACTCGGTCTCGCTGGGCAAATCATCGGCCTGTGTGCGATCCAGCACATCATTCTTGAAAAAAACTGTCACCTTGCGGGACTGCGCAGGGGCGCCCTTGCGCTGCAGGGTAAAAACATAGTCCCACCGGTCCGCATGGAACACACTGACCAACAGTGCAGTTCCCAAAATGTCACGTACCTGGGCACGTTGCATACCAGGCTTAACGGCCGCTAACTGTTCTCGGGTCACCACATTGCCCTGGACAATGTCACTCTTATAAGGTGTGACGATTCCGGCGATCCGACTGCTAGCCCCATTCAAACTGCTGCAGCCACCCAGCCCCAGCATGGCAACAACTACCAGGGTCAATCGGAGACGGTTGCAAGGGGTTTCAGACATGGAAGGTTTCGCAAGATATGATCCCAAGATTGTAGCGGTTGAGCACCCCCGACCGTGCACATGCTACCGGTGGAGAGATGCACATGACCAACATCAACGAACTAAAAAGCACCGGACTCAAGGCCACGATTCCGCGTCTCAAAATATTGGAGGTCTTCCAACGCAGCGCACAGCGCCATATGACGGCTGAAGATGTTTTCCGGGTACTGCTACAAGATCGCTCGGATGTCGGTTTAGCGACCGTGTACCGGGTCCTGACGCAATTTGAACAAGCTGGCCTACTCAGTCGCAGTAATTTTGAGAGCGGCAAAGCCGTCTATGAATTGAACGAAGGCCAGCACCATGACCATCTGGTGTGCATGGATTGCGGAAAAGTCGAAGAATTCTATGACCCCGAAATTGAAAGCCGGCAAAACGCCGTGGCCATGGCCAAGGGTTTCTCAATATCCGCGCACGCGCTGAGCCTTTACGCGACCTGCACCAAAGACAACTGCCCAAACCGGATTCAAATGGAACGCGAACGATTTTCGCGATAAGTCTCAGGTGCCTTGCGCCATGGCCTTGCGATGGCGCTCGACAAATTCCTGATAGGTGTCAATTCCGCGCAACTGCAAAATCGTGTTGCGCACTGCTGCCTCCACCAACACAGCAATATTGCGACCCGCGACGACTTGAATAACCACTTTGCGCACAGGGATGCCCAAAATATCCTGCGTCAGCGGCTCATAGGGGATGCGTTCATACTCCCGCTCCAACGTCTCCCGGCGCACCAAATGCACGATGAGCTTGAGTCGCATCTTGCGGCGCACGGCGGTTTCACCAAAAATGCCACGAATGTCAAGCAGGCCAATGCCCCGTACTTCAAGCAAGTTTTGCAGCAATTCGGGGCATCGCCCCTCAATCGTCGTCTGGTTGATGCGATACAGGTCGACTGCATCATCCGCAACCAAACCATTGCCGCGGGAAATCAATTCCAGCCCCAGTTCACTTTTCCCCAACCCTGACTCTCCCGTAATCAGCACGCCCAGGCCCAGGATGTCCATAAAAACACCATGCATCGAGGACCGATCGGCAAAGTGTTTGGACAAGTAGGCGCGCAGCACGTCAATCACAAAGGCGGACGACTCGCGCGTGGCAAACATGGGAATTTGCGCACGCTCACACATCGACAGCAGAGCCTGCGGCGCTTGCTGCGCATCGGCAAGTACCAGAACTGGAGGCTCAAGCGTCACAATGCGTGCAATGCGGCGCGCACAGTCTTCGGTCGTTGCATTGGTGATGTACGCGATCTCGCGCTCACCCAATATTTGCACCCGGTAAGGGTGTATGTAATTGAGGTACCCGACCAAATCAGCACCCGAACGGGCTGCTCGAACAGCCACCTCGTCGAAACGGCGCTCGGACGCACCCAAGCCAGCGACCCATTCCCAGTGCAAGCGGGAGCGAAACTCCTCGAAAAGTACGTCTGCGCTGACAGCGGTGGGTTTCACAGACAGTGGGGCGCGTGAAAGCTCAGGCCAATTGAGCCGATTGCCAGCCGGCAATCAGGTTGTACAACTGATTGGCGTCGGTACTGGCGACCAATTTTTCACGTAACTGCGCATCACTGAGCAGCTCGGCAATCTCAGACAAAATTTCGAGATGTTTTTGGGTTGCCGCTTCAGGGACAAGCAAAAAAATCAGCAGGCCGACAACCTGGTCATCTGGCGCATCGAAACCGATGGGCTTTGATAACTGGAATACGGCGGCCATCGGCGCCTTGAGACCCTTTATCCGCCCATGCGGAATGGCAACACCGTGCCCCAAACCGGTAGAACCCAGTCGCTCACGGGAAAACAGGCTGTCCGTTACCAAGGCACGGCTCAGGCCATGCAAATTTTCAAACAACAAACCGGCTTCTTCAAACGCCCGCTTTTTGCTGGTGACTTCTACTTGCGCCAGCACTTGGGCAGGTGTCAGGATACTTGCTAGTCGGTTCATAGTGTTTTCGGATTATGCACAAAAAAACCGCCCGGTCTGCGGGCGGCCATGTACTTCAATTACCAGCGTCGCACTACATGAGGCGCTTCGGTGCTCCGTGGTGGTGGTCCTGAACACGATCCTTGTGGCGCACCACTTGACGATCGAGCTTGTCAACCAATTCATCAACCGCTGCGTACAGGTCTTCATGCGAACTCTCGGCAAACATGTCGCTTCCCTTGACATGAATATTGCATTCGGCACGCTGCCGTCGCTCTTTTTCCTTTTGCTTCTCTACGGTGAGGAGTACTTTGACATCGACCACCTGGTCAAAATGCCGCATGATTCGATCTAGCTTGGTCGTGACATAACTACGCAGGGCCGGGGTAACTTCAAGATGGTGACCGCTGATCGTCAAGTTCATAAATAGCCTCCAGTTGCTCTCAGGTTAAAAATCTCACCGTAATAGGCGGCAAGTACAGCAATCAAAAAACGTTCAAAATCGACTACCGTGAATTCACTATGCGCCCGAATTTCCATAATTGCAATGCCTTTTTGCTGCCGCACCGCAGCATATTGATGGTGGTCACAGGTGCATTCTGGGCAGCACGAAACCGCTTGCGGCAGTGCGATAATTCTCGGTGTGCAACTTTTTGATGCATCGTTGATGGGTACGAACTCCCATTTTTGGAAGCTTTTGCGTCAACTTAACGATTCAATGCGACTGTTTGGAATCCGCCCTCGATTGAATCTCCATGCTCAATATATTTACGCTCGCCAACGGCCGTCTTTTTCAGGAAGAAATCGAAGCCCTAGAGGAACTTTCACAATTTCAACCCATCTGGGTTGACCTCGAATCCCCCACCCTGGAAGAAAAACGCTGGGTCAAACAGTACTATGGGCTATCCATCCCTGAAGACGCGATGGACGAGGACATTGAGGAATCCGCCCGGTTTTATGAGGAGGACAACGGGGAACTGCATATTCGCAGCGACTTCCTGATTGCCGATGACCACGAACCCCGCACCGTGCGGGTGGCGTTCATACTCAATCTGGTCAACGACGAGCTCAAGAGCAAGGGCGTATTGTTTACGATCCACGATGAAGACGTGCCGGTTTTTCGACTGCTGCGCATGCGTGCGCGCCGCGCACCGGGACTGATAGAAGACGCCAAGGACGTGCTGCTCAAGTTGTTTGATGCAGACGCGGAGTATTCAGCTGATACGCTGGAGGGAATTTACGATGAGCTGGAAAAAGTCAGCACCAAAGTTCTGTCGGGTGATGTAACGGACGCATTAGCCAGTGAAGTATTGGGGGCAATTGCCCGCCATGAGGACATGAATGGCCGCATTCGACGCAACGTGATGGACACCAGGCGGGCCGTCAGCTTCATGATGCGCAGCAAGATGCTCAACGGAGAGCAGTTCGAAGAAGCACGGCAAATATTGCGTGATATCGACTCACTGGATTCACACACTGCCTTCCTGTTTGACAAAATTAACTTTTTGATGGATGCGACGGTCGGCTTTATCAACATCAACCAAAACAAAATCATCAAGATTTTTTCAGTGGCCAGCGTGGCCCTTTTGCCGCCCACCCTGATTGCCAGCATTTACGGCATGAATTTTCAACACATGCCCGAACTAGCCCAGACCTGGGGCTACCCCTATGCGCTTGGGCTGATGGTTGCCAGCGCGTTGGTGCCAATGTGGTATTTCCGCAAGCGCGGTTGGTTGAAATGAAAGTTGATGGCAAGTCCTACCGGACCGTGTGGCTCAAACCCGATGCGCAACACATCGTCCAGGTCATAGATCAAACGCAGCTGCCGCATCGCTTTGAAGTGAAAGACCTGCTTAGCGTCGGCGACGTTCGCACCGCAATCAGTTCGATGACCGTCCGCGGCGCGGGACTCATTGGAGCCAGCGCCGCCTATGGAATGTATCTTGCCGCACTTGAGGCTCCCTCCGCCGGGTTCCGCGAATCACTGATGCAGGCAGGACAAACGCTTAAAGCAACACGACCGACTGCAAGTAACTTGGCTTGGGCGGTTGACCGGATGCTAGTGGCAATCTGCACCGGCGCCTCTGCCGAGGAGCGGCGCACCCTTGCCAAAAGCGAAGCGATTGCGATTGCAGACGAAGATGTCGAACATTGCCGGCGTATTGGCATACATGGCAAAGGTGTAATTGCTGCTCTGGCGGAAAAAACCCCTGGCAAGGTGATTCAAATTTTGACCCATTGCAATGCAGGCTGGCTCGCATTTGTTGACATTGGGTCAGCAACAGCCCCGATCTACGCCGCCCATGATGCCGGTATCGCAGTCCATGTATGGGTCGATGAAACACGACCCCGCAATCAGGGCGCGAGCCTGACGGCCTGGGAACTCAGTCAACATGGCGTCCCGCACACACTGATTGCCGACAATGCGGGCGGTCACCTGATGCAGCACGGACTGGTCGACCTGGTCATTACCGGTGCAGACCGTGTCACGCGCTGCGGAGACGTTGCCAACAAGATTGGCACCTACCTCAAAGCACTGGCAGCCCATGACAACCATGTCCCGATGTTTGTGGCGCTTCCTTCGTCCACCTTTGACTTTTCAATGCGAGACGGGGTCAGAAGCATCCCGATTGAGGAACGTGATGCCGGCGAGGTGCGCTATGTCAGCGGTCAAACTGCGCAGGGAACCATTGAGTCGGTGCGCATTTGTCCGCCTGGCACTGTTGCACGCAATTGGGGCTTTGACGTCACTCCGGCCCGACTTGTTACCAAGCTAATTTGCGAGCGCGGAGTATGCGATGCCAGCGAGCCTGGCATTTTGTCGCTGTTCCCCGAGAGGCGTTTGTTGGGGCGGGATGATGGATGACGGCACGATCAAATACACCAGCGTGCGACGCGCCGGAGCGATACCCAGAACACCACAACTTGACGCACTGAATCAGGCACGAACCGCCCTCTTTGACTTGGGACTGATCGGTGCCTATCCGAGTGGCATCGGATACGGCAATTTGAGCATCCGAACCTGCGCAAACCAATTTATCATTACCGCCAGCGCGACGGGTGGCGAGCGCATTTTAGGGGTAGACCAATACTGCCTGGTGGAAAGTTTTTCTCCACAGGAGAATTGTGTCGCTTCGCTTGGGCCATTGCCAGCTTCTTCCGAGTCGATGACGCATGGCGCAATTTATTCAACCAATAGTTCCGTTCATTGTGTGATACATGCCCATTCTCGTTCCTTGTTTGGACGATTGCTGACGGGCAATCATTTGATGACCGCCGGGGACATTCCCTACGGCACGCCCGCGATGGCCCGGGCCGTGGCGGAACTAGTGACACGCCAACCCAGCCTGCCGATTCTCTTTGCAATGGCAGGACATGATGAAGGCGTTGTTGCGTATGGCGCCGATGTGGGGTCCGTATGCAGAATTTTGGTTGACGCGTTTCATGGGACAACGGCAATATGACAAAAATTGGCATCATCGGCGGTAGTGGTCTGGATAACCCCGACATCTTGGAGAAGGCGGTCGACCGCGTGATCACCACACAGTGGGGTAACCCGTCTGGTGCACTGAAGGAAGGAATCATCTCAGGGGTAGAGGTTGTATTGCTGGGTCGACATGGAAGAGAACACACACTAACGCCAACCCATATCAACTATCGCGCCAACATTCAGGCGTTGAAAGATGCCGGCTGCACCCATATTCTGGCAACCACGGCCGTCGGGTCACTGCGCGAGGACATCGGGCGGGGTGACCTCGTCATACTGGATCAGTTCATCGACTTCACCAAGCAGCGCAAGATGAGCTTTCACGACGCGTTCCTCCCGCATCAACCCGTACATACACCAATGGCCGAACCGTTTGACGGGCACTTGCGGGAAATTTTGTTGCATTTGTGCCAGGAACAAAGCATCAAGTTTCATCGCAGCGGCACGGTGGTCACTATTGAAGGTCCGCGGTTTTCAACACGTGCAGAATCATGCATGTTCCGTGCTTGGGGAGCTGATGTCATCAACATGTCGATCGCAACCGAAGTAGCATTAGCCAATGAAGCTTGCATACCCTATGCAGCAGTGGCAATGAGCACTGACTACGATTGCTGGAAAACC
>CAIQBN010000063.1 GCA_903870065.1 uncultured beta proteobacterium
GCGGTGGCCGCTCCGGCAAAATTGGCCGGGCTTTCGGGCTCCGCCAGCGCCATTCGGGTAGGCGAATACCACATGATGGTGAAGCTCTCGGACGGCAGCCTGGTCGGCACAGGAGGCAACTTTAACGGGCAGCTTGGTGACGGTTCAACCACCACGCCGGCACCCGGCACGTCGGTAAAACCAGCGTTGTTGAGCGGACCGGTGCACGATGTGGCGGTTGGTCACAAACACAGCTTGGCCGTTGACGCCACCGGGCGCCTGTGGGGCTGGGGTGATGATCTCAAAGGTCAAACCGGCAGTGCGACTGAAACCACACGCAACATACCCGCTGCGGTCGCCAATCTTGGCCCGAGCAGCCAGGTGGCTGCCGGTGATGGTCATTCACTTGCCTTGCTCAATGACGGCACGGTGTTTGGCTGGGGGGATAATTTCGGCGGCGCGGTCGGCAGCGGACAGTCCGGGGTGCGAACCAGGCCAGAGGCGGTCCTTGGCCTGACCGGGATTCGCCAAATCAGTGCTGCAAAGGCGAGCAGTGCCGCAATTGATTCCAATGGCGTGCTTTGGGTTTGGGGCGACAACAGCCAGGGTCAATTGGCCCGTCCACTCAACGAGAGCAGTCTTGATCGCCCCGTCAAAGCGCAGGATGTGCCGCCGCTTGCCCAGGTTGCCCTTGGCGGCGCCCATGGACTCGGCCTGGATCGCAGTGGCACTGGCTGGGCCTGGGGTGACAACCGCGATGGCCAGCTTGGCGATGGCGCGGCCACGGGTGGGTTAACTTTGCGTGCCATCCGGGGGCTGACCAACCTGCGCGCGCTTGCCGCCGGGGAAGGCCATTCCCTGGCGCTGGATGGACAGGGGCGCGTCTGGGCTTGGGGGCGCAATAGTTTCGCCCAGGTCAGCCCGGCAGCAGATTTGTCGGTGACAAGCCCTCGCCAGGTGACAGGGCTGCCACCGATTCAAGCGATCGCTGCGGGTCTGGGTTCGAGTTTGGCGCTGGATTTTGACGGCCGCATTTGGGGCTGGGGTCTGAACCAGTTTGGCGAACTCGGCCAGGGAAACACGGGTTTCACGAGCGCTCCAAGCCTCGCTGATGGCGACCAATACGCCCGACTGTCTGCCGCCCCTTGGCACACACTGACCGCGCGGCGCGATGGTGTGGCCTGGTCATTTGGCTGGAATGACTACGGCCAATTGGGCGAAGGCAGCTTTGTTCGACAAACCCGCTACGTGGGCGTAGTGAATCCGACGCTCGATGCCTTTCTGGATTTGCAGACCAGTGACGTGAACTTGCCCACACCTTCCGGCAAATCCTTGCCATTCTTCTCGCAAACCCGCAAAGTTGGCGGAAACCGCCGCCTCACGCTGTCGACGGCGGTCCAGATCCCCGCTGCGACCGGTGTGCGCTCTGGCAACCATGTCGCCGCCGTTGGATACAACGCCTATGTGGTGGCCCTGGTGCCCGGCACTTCCGTCGGCAGCGCTGGAACAGCCATTTTTCTGAAGACCCGGACTGCAAGCTGGCAAAACTATGTGGGTGGACCGATTGAGGAATATATGCGCGGTGTGTCCGCCAGTAACGATCAGGCGATTCTGATCGACATTCTGGGTGGTGATGACATCAGCCAACTTGTTGGAACGCAGTTTATCGTTGGCTACGGGCTAGACGACGCTGAAATGCTGGCAGCCCAGCGTTTTCGGGTGGTGTTCCAGGTGGGGGCTTTGCAATAGGAGCAGACACCTTGGTTTTGCGTCTTTTTATATGCAAAATAGGCTGCTAGCCCTCGTGAATTGAGCGTTTAACGCTATCAATATAATAGCGTATCATCCCCGAGACTCCTGCCGATGAACCCAGGCCAGAAAACCGCAAAGCGTCACGCCGGCGGTTACCAGTCCGGCTGTGCTCATGGCCCAGTAACCCGGTGCGCCATGCAACTGTGGCGGCGCCCAGCTGCTCGTGCTGACCAGGTAGCCACCACCCAGACCAATGCCCCACAGCGAAGTGGCATAAAAAATGAGCGGAACCAGAGTGACATGGTGGGATCGGAGTACGAAGTTGGCCATGGTCTGTGCCGCGTCGGCCACATGAAACCACCATACCCACACCAGCAACGGCATGGCGGCGGCGATGATCGTGGGGTTGTCGGTGTAGGCATGCAGAACCGGTTCACGCAACCAGTAGACCAGCGCGCCCAGCACGGCTGCGAAAGCCACTCCAATTTCAACGCCGTGCCAGCCGATGCGCCGCGCCTCCGACAAGTCCTTGGCACCGACGCGCTGGGCCACCACGGTGGCAGTGCCGTTGGCCAGTGCCAACGGCACCATGAACATCATCGTCACCAGATTGGCCGCTAGCTGGTGGCCGGTGACCGCATCGCTGCTTTGGCGCGCGATCAGGAACGCCATGAAACTGAAGCCGGTCACCTCGATCATGATCGCCGCGCCCATGGGCACGCCCAGTCGTAGCTGGGCGACGATGGCGTGGCGGTTTGGCCGGCGCAGGTCCGCTGCGCGCAGACCAAATTGGGCGTAAAACGGGTCGCGGCGAACCACGAACCAAGCGATCAGCGTCTGTGCCCACATCACGATGGCAGTGGCCACGCCGCAGCCAACAACGCCCATCGGTTCCACCCGTCAGGGTCCCATACCCAGCGGCAGTGGCAGGTTCCAGACATAAATAAAGAGTGCACTCAGCGGAATTTTTAGCAGCAGTGCGGTCAGTTGTATTGCCATCACCGCCTTGGGGCGGGAAACTTGCAAAGGGGTGGCTGGGCGGACATGGGCGGCCAAGTATCGCCGAATGCCGGGCGGGATGCGTAAGTGCAGCAAGAACTCAGGCTCCCGACGGGCCTGCTACGGCGTACCGGTTTATTGACATGGATTAAGTTCTGCGTCAGTTGCGCTGGCGACACTGGTGAATTGCAGTTACCGTACTTCTGAAGCGAGGAAGGAATTCGTGCCGATTGTTCCGTGCATCCTCGCCGCTCTGGATAAGGGCAGTACTGAAGGAGATCAACCATATGCCGACCGCAGGTTCTTCCAATGATCCGGGGCAGCACGTTCCAAAGTCGGTCCTGATCGTTGATGATGACGACTTCAGCCAAGAACTCTTGTCAGCCATGTTGACAGCGCTGGGCGTGACTGAAGTTCATTTTGCCGGTGATGGGCGGGTCGGTTTGCGTACGCTGGCCGCCATGCCCCGCCCGCCGGACTATTTGATTTGTGATGTTTTCATGCCCGACATGGATGGCATAGAGTTTTTAGGTGAACTGGCAAAACGCCGCTATGCAGGCGGTGTCATATTGGTCAGTGGCATGAATATCGAGATGCTGGCCATTGCCCAACAGGTGGCACTGTCCGATGGCATTAATATTCTGGGCTCCTTCACCAAGCCAGTGCCAAAGGCTGCTTTGGCAGAGGCACTGTCGCGTGCTGGTCTTTGACTTATTTGCTATATTTACCATAGCAATAGTCTGATGTAGTACGAGGGCGAGAGACCTATTTTTATGAATCAACCCTGGCCTGGTGTGCGCCCGACGCGCTGGCACCTGTTGCTGGCCACCGCCGTGGCTTACGCTGGCGCCAGCTGGTTGACTCAAATCTATTTTTCCAATGGTGGACGCCCCACCATCTTCTATCTGGCCAGTGGCATTGGGCTGGCGGCGGTATTGCTCGGCGGGGGGCGGTTCGCTGGCGCTGTGTTGCTGGGGGCCTTTGCCGCAAACATCGCGGCGGAAAAGGGTATTGGCCTAGCATTGGGCTCGGCCATTGGCAGCGCAGCGGCGGCCTTCACAGGGGCGTGGTTGATTCGGCGCAAGCCGACATTTGATCTGACCCTGCCGTCCTTGTCGCATGTGACGCGGATGTTACTTCTGGGTGGCGCGTTCTCCAGTTGCATTGGCGCTGCAGTGGGTACCACCGCCTTGTGGTTCGACGACAAGGTCACCATTGATGTGTTTGTCAGCAATTTGATCGACTGGTGGATGGGGGACACGCTGGGGGTTATTTTGCTCACGCCGCTGATCCTGGTGTGGTGGCCGGTGGCCTCGACCCGCAGTTTGCTGCCAACACCGCAGCAGTGGGCCGAGACAGTGCTGGTCTATGGCTGTACCGCGTTGGCCGCTGGATTTATTTTTCTTCAGTGGGGTATGGAAACCTTGCCGATGGCGATTCGGCTGGAGCTGTCGGAGGTCGCCTACGGCTATTGGATATTTTTGTTTGTTACCTGGGCCGCCGTGCGCTTGGGCCGGCGTGGCACCACCCCGGTGTTGCTGCTGGTGGCCGTGATGGGAGCTGCCGGAATTTTGCAGGGAAATGGTTATTTCATCACGGCAGTCTCGCTGACCAACATGGCCGGTTTTTGGTTTTTTACGGTGGTCTTGTCCATTGTTGGGCTAACGCTGGCGACCTATATTTCCAAGAGCAGACGGATTGCCGAAGCGCTGGAACAAAGCCAGTCATCACTTAACAAGGAGCTGAAAAACGTGCTGACGGCACTGGACCAGCACGCCATCGTCGCCACAACCGATGTGCAGGGCCGCATAACGGGGGTCAATGACCGGTTTTGCGAGATCAGCGGTTTTTCCCGTCAGGAGTTGCTCGGGCAGGACCACCGCGTGCTGAACTCAGGTGCCCATCCAACCGAGTTTTTTCGGAATCTGTATCGGACCATCGGATCCGGCAAGACCTGGCATGGCGAAATCTGCAATCGGGCCAAGGACGGTCATCTCTATTGGTTACGGACCACCATCACGCCCGCCTTGGGCGATGATGGAAAGCCCACTTCGTATGTCGCGATTCGGGCTGACATCACCGAGCGAAAGCAGGTTGAGCAAAAATTGCGCGTCAGCGAAGAGCGTTTGCAGGTCGCCACCCGCTCCGGCGGCATTGGCATCTGGGAGTGGGATCTGCAGACCAATCAGCTGATCTGGGACGATGTGATGCTCGGCCTGTATGGGCTGAAGCGGGAAGATTTTTCTGGCGCAATTGATGCTTGGCAGTGCGGCGTACACGCCGACGATCTCGAGGCTGAACTGGCACATTTGCAGGATGCCATTCTGGCGGTTAAGCCTTTTGCGTCGGAATTTCGGGTTGTCCATGGTGATAGCAGTGTCTGGCATCTGAAGACCAGTGCCGACATTGTTCGTAGTGCGGATGGCCGCGCGTTGCGGATGGTGGGAGTTTGCTGGGACATTTCGGCGCACAAAAAGCAAGAGCATGAGCTGACCACTTATCGCGATCACCTGCAGGCATTGGTACAGGAAAAAACAACCGGACTGCAAAGCAGCATGGAAGCAACCCAGCGCGCCATGCGGGCGCTGGAGCAGCAAAAATTTGTGCTCGACCAGCACGCCGTGGTCACCATCTGCGGAGTGGACGGCCTGATCACCTATGGCAACGACCGCTTTGCCGAATTGAGCGGATACCGCCCGGACGAGTTTCTGGGTCAGGATCACCGCATCGTGAATTCGGGCTGCCACCCCAAAGGATTCTTCAAGTCCATGTATGACACGATCAATCAGGGCCAGGTCTGGCACGCGGAAGTGTGCAACCGCGCCCGCGATGGCCACTTGTATTGGGTGGACAGCACGGTGGTGGCCTTCATGGGGGAGGATGGCACGCCACGCGAATACATCGCAGTGCGAACGGACATTACCCAGCGCAAGCAAATCGAAGAAGCGGCCAATGCAGCCAACCAGGCCAAGTCGGATTTTTTGGCCAATATGAGTCACGAAATCCGCACCCCTATGAACGGGGTGATTGGCATGGTGGACATCATGCAGCAAACGCCCTTGCTGCCTGAACAGAGCCGCATGCTCGACACGATTCACAGTTCATCCGTGGCATTGCTCGGCATACTGAACGATATTCTTGATTTCTCCAAGATCGAAGCGGGCAAGCTGGAGCTTGAGCCCATCCCCACACATTTGCGTGATCTCGTGGAGGGTGTCACCCAACTGTTGCTCAACATTGCCGCGCGCAAGGATGCGCAAATAGCGCTTTTTGTCGATCCGAAATTGCCCGACTGGATGTTGGTGGATCCGACCCGCTTGCGCCAGATTCTGTTCAATTTATTGGGCAATGCTCTGAAATTCATCGACGATGGCGACGGGTTGGCCCAACTGCATGTGCATCTGCTGCAGCGCCCTGATGGCTTGGAGAGCGTGCAGTTTCGCGTCACCGACAACGGTATCGGCATGAGCGAGGAAGTTGTTGCCAAACTGTTTCAGCCCTTCACGCAGGCCGATGCCAGCACGGCACGCAAGTTTGGCGGATCGGGCCTGGGACTGTCCATTACCCAGCGGTTGGTGGAAATGTTGCAAGGGCGTATCCAGGTTCACAGTGTGCCCGGAGTCGGCTCCCAATTTACGGTTGATGTCCCGTTGCTGCACGCACAGGCGCCGGCCGGTCGCGACTTGCCGCAAGACCCTGACCTGACAGGGGTGCAGGTGCTGACGGTGGCCAATACCACCGCGTGTTCGACTTTGCTTCAGGTGTACCTGGGTGCAGCAGGCGCGCAAGTCACAGTGGTGTCTGACCCTGCGAGTGCCCTTGCCATGCTGCAAGACTTGCCTGCGCACACGGTGGTAGTCCTGGATGTACCTGGCGCGCTTGGGGCTGCTGCAGCGTCTGAGCTTGTGGTGCAGTGGCCGGATGCACAGCGGGTGGTTCAACTGATGCGCCGTGGCCGCACCAACGCAAGTGTCGAGCTCAAGGCCGGGGAGGTATTAACGCTGCCACTGTTCTATTCGGACCTGATTCGCGCGGCGGCGCGTGCCAGTGGGCGCTGGGAGGCCGTGCCGGATCCAAGCCCGCTGGACAACCGTGCCCGTGTCGACATGGCAACGGTCTTTGGTGGCGATGCAGCGCTGCGATCGAGTCAAAAAATCCTGCTTGCCGAAGACAATGAAACCAACCGCGATGTGATGCGCGAACAATTGCGCTTGCTTGGCTATTCTGTGGAAATGGCAGAAGACGGCGCGTTGGCGTTGGCAAAGTGGCGTAACGGACGGTATGCGCTGCTGCTGACGGACTGCCACATGCCCAATATGGACGGGTTCGAACTGACCGAGGCGATTCGGCGGGAAGAACCGGTTGGCCAACGCCTTCCCATCATCGCCATCACCGCCAACGCCATGCAGGGCGAGGCCCAGCGCTGCCGGGCACGTGGCATGGATGACTACCTCGCCAAGCCGCTGCGTTTGCAAGAGTTGGGGCCCATGCTGGCCAAGTGGATGCCGCGCTCCCTGCTGGACGCGCAAGGCGGCTCGGCGCTCGATAGCGCACCAAGGTCGCAATCAGAGCCGCAGGAGTCAGTGGCCCCTGCGCAGTCATTGGATACGGTGCACTGGAACCCGGGTGCACTCACCGCATTGGTGGGCGACAGCCCCGCTCTGCATCGGCGCTTGTTGGTCAAATTTTTGCAGTTGGCTCTGCGGCAGGTGGACGCCTTGGAAGTTGCCTGCCGGGATGAGGATCTGTCTGCCGTTGCCCAGATCACACATGCGCTCAAATCGGCGGCGCGCAGCGTTGGTGCTTCGCTGTTGGGCCAATGGTGTGACACGATGGAATCTGCGGCCCGCCGTGGTGACGGCGTCGCCTGCAGCGCTGCCCAATTGCAGGTGGGTGCTGAGTTTGAGGCGGCCGCTGCTGCGATCCGCGCACACCTTGCCCACGTTCAACCGCCCTTGCCAGAGGACGTGCCATGAAGCGCGAAGCGGTATTTCAAAGAGCCGATTTGTTGCCGGTATTGCCGCGTGTGATCCAGGATTTGCTGGCGAGCTTTCACGATGACAACCTGCCCATCGATGCCCTGGTCAGCCGGATTGCCAGTGATCAGGGACTGAGTGCCAAGTTGCTGCGGGTGGCTAACTCGGCTTATTTTGAAGTGCCCTTCACCGTGGCGACCGTTGCCGGTGCAGTGTCCATGCTGGGATTTGTCAACGTACGGGCACTGGTCATCAGCCAGGGCCTCCTGGCGTGCTTCAAGGATGCGCCCGGACTCGACCCGCAGCAACTTTGGGTGCATAACATGCAAGTTGCCGGTGCGGCGCGGCACCTGGGCGCGCGGCTCGGACTCAACGCCGAACTGGCGTTTGCCTGCGGCCTGCTGCATACCGTGGGTGAGGCGGTCTTGCACCTGGCCATGCCGGCAGAAATGCGCGTTTTCGATCAGGGCATCGCGCTGTTAGCCCCGCACCGGGCCGCTGCGCAGCGCCACGCATTTGGCTACACGCAGGCGGAAATTGGCGGCGAGCTGGCGCTCCGATGGAATTTTCCTACCTTGTTGGTGCAGGCGATTGCAGGGTCTGATGAACCACTGGCGCAATCCGAATGGAGCCCCTTGGCAGCAACCCTCCATCTGGCCGACTGGTTCGTGCGGGCCCATGGTGCCGGCCTGACGCAGCAAGCCCTGCGCAATGCATGGCCCAACAGCGTGGCCGAGCGTCTGGCATGGGCCGATCATGATGCGCTGGATCAACTGATCGCGTGGGCTGGCGTTCAGCGCCATTGAGTGCAGTGTTAGAACCCGCCAAAATTTTGCTTTGCAGTGTTCATAAACCGCCTACACTGATTTGACCCGGGTGTCGCATTCGCTGGGCAGCGCACTCCACCTGGTTTCAAATGGCGCGTGGAATATCATGGATTTGACCGACATTTCGATCACCGAAACCGATGGGCAGATTTTTCTGCGCTGCCTGCCCTCGCGTGCCCGTGCGCCGGTGGACGCGGCCATGTTGCACACGCTGCTGGAGCAGGCAGGCTTTGGTCAATGTGTGTGGTTTGAAGACGCCATTGTGGCTGCCGCGGCAAGTTGCAATACCCAGCAAACACCGGTTGTAGCGCACATCGCACAGCGCAGTGATGCCTGCGTTCAAGTGCAGATTGCTGCAGATGAAATGGCCGCCCAGGTCCACCTCACAGCCCCGCATGGTGGGAAAGCGGTGACCCTCGAAGACATTCAGCAGGCCTTGCAGGAGGCCGGTGTGGTGTTTGGAATTGACGAGGCCGCCTTGATCCACGCCTGCGATTTCGGTCAGACACAGGACGTTGCGGTGGCCTGCGGGGTTGCACCGCAGGATGGCAGGGATACCGCCTTTGAAACCCTGCTGGCACAAACGGCCAACCGTGCCCCTCAACTCGACGAAAACGGGCTGATTGATTACCGTGAGCACGGTGCCATTGTGGTGGTGCATCCGGGCGAGCCGCTGATGCGGCGCATTCCACCGACTCCGGGCGTCACCGGGCACACGGTGCGGGGCCGGGAATTGGTGCCACGGGCTGGAATTGATGCCCCGTTTGCCGCCACCCTCTCAGGGGCACGGTTGGCACCAGATGACCCTAATTTGCTACAAGCCGCCGCCGTCGGGCAACCCGTTCTGGTCAATCACGGCGTCATGGTTGAGCCGGTTTTGCGGGTTGCCGAGGTCAATATCGCCACCGGAAATATCCATTTTGATGGGGCGGTGCAAGTCGAGGGCGAGGTCACCCACGGCATGCGGGTGCAGGCCAGTGGCGATATTGTGGTCGGTGGCACAGTTGACGGCGGTCTGCTCGAAGCCGGTGGCGACATCCGCATAGCGGGCGGCATTATTGCGAACTCCAAGGTCCATGCGCAGGGCGCGGTGTCAGCCCGGTTTGCAGAGGGAAGCACCATCCGTGCTGGCACCATCATTTCCGTGGACGATATGGCCTTGAGTTGCGATCTTGAATCGCTCAACCAGATATTGGTCGGCGACAAAGTACCCAAGCGTGGCCGTCTGGTAGGTGGCAGCGCCACTGCCATGATGCTGATTCGCGTGCCCCTGCTTGGCTCCAACAAGAGCGGAACGACGCGCATCAGACTGGCTGTCAACACCAGGCTGGATGCGCAAATGAAAGAATTGGCCGTGCGCCTGGCGCAGGAAAAGACTACTGAAGAGAATCTTCAAAAGCTAGTCAAACATCTGGAAGCGACCGGTGACCCCAAAGGCATGCTGGAACGGGTGAAGGCCTCCTGGCGGCAAGCGGTGCAG
Organism: uncultured beta proteobacterium; assembly: GCA_903870065.1. Lineage (GTDB taxonomy): Bacteria > Pseudomonadota > Gammaproteobacteria > Burkholderiales > Burkholderiaceae_C > Allorhodoferax. Next base: position 10,014 of record CAIQBN010000063.1, read on the forward strand.
GTATGGTCCCGCTCTCTGGCAGAACAGCGGGCACTGGAGGAACAGATGGCGTTGGCTGCCAAGGCCCGACTGGAGTTGGGCCTGGGGGTGGGTGGTGCTGTTGATCTGAGCTTTGGCAGCCAGCATGCGCGGCTGCGCACCGAGTTCGACCAGGGCGTGTTTTCGATGGATCCGGTCGCTGGCATGGTCTTTACTAACCCAGCGGGCAAAGTGGTGGTCATTATGAAGCCTTAGCAAGCTTCTCAGGATGCGGTGCTGGCTTGCTTTTGACCGGGGGTGAGTTCACTCAGAATGACGGCTCCGACCACCATCGCGCCACCCAGCGCGGCTCGCCCGCTCAGCATTTCACCCAGCCAAAGCCAGGCAAAGAGGGCGGCAAATACCGGTTCCGTTGCGTAAATCACGGCCGCTTTGTCGGCAGATACTTTGCGTTGGGCCAACGCCTGCAACACCAGCATGCCGGCAGTGGCCACGGCACCGAGGTAGAGCATGCCAGTCCAGTGGGGTGTTAAACGGGTTAGCAAGGTTTCCAAAGAGTCATTACCAATCCCGGCGACGCCGAGCCAAAGGCTTGAGGCAAGTGCCATGAACACAATCTGGGTCGCAGCGAGTTGGCGCACGTCGTGACCGATGACACGCTGCGACAGTACCACCACATACAGTGCATATGCCAGCGCACACAGCAAGGTGGCGCTGTCACCCATCCAGTGCAGGCCGCCCTCCCACGACATGAAGCCAATGCCGGTGCATGCCATCAAGGCTGCGGCCAGTGTGGTGGTGCTCAGCCTGGCGCCCCAGAACAGGCCCAGTATGGGGACAATCAGAACCGCCAGGCTGGTCAGAAATGCACTGCGGTTGGACGAGATGAACTGTATGCCCACAGCCTGTGCAACATAGGAAACCAACGCCAGCAGGCCCAGCAGCGCGCCATCGTGCCAGGTGCGCTTGGGCACCTGGCGCAGGAAAGGCGCCATGCACACTGCTGCAATAACAAAACGTATTGCAGAGATTTCGACCCCGCCCAGGGTGCTGGCAGCCGTCTTGAGCAGGGGAAAGGTCGTTCCCCAAACCAAAGTGACGAGCAGCAGAATGGCCAGGTTGATGTTCATCAGGTCGTGCAAGACATCACAGTTTGATTTCGACGCCGAAGTTGAATGCCGTGCGCCCGCTGCGCAATGTGTTGGTCGCATAACCATCGGCCGACAGGGTCAGCGATTCGGTATCAAGCGGGAACCAGTTGTTGGCCGAGAAGCGCGCCGACACCGTGCGGCTGATGACCCATTGGGCAAAGACATCGATGCTGCGGCTGCGCGACTGGTCCAGCGATTGCGAAGCGGACTGCTGCGTGGTGTAACCCGGCGTGAACGCCAGACTGCCACCCAGGGTGACCGGTGCACTGGCCAGCCGGTAATCAAATCCCAGATTGCCTGACCAGGGTTGTTGCCCGTCCAGCCGGTTATTGGGTCCGGGCAGCGCCTCAACGGAGGACTGATAAATGTTGAGAGATCCGCGCAAATTAAGTGGCAACTTGGCATCGGCCAGGCTTGGAAACAGTTCACCGGCCCGTCCCTTGACTTCGAGCTCCAGCCCGCGCGTCATCGCCCTGGAAAAATTGACCGGTGTCGCTACCCAGCGCGGCACACCCGACCAGCTGACGCTTTGCAGCCCGGTCACGGTGCGAATCAAGTCGTTGACCTGGCGGTAAAAAACGCCAACGCTAATGAGTCCACCGGCCGGCAAGTAGTTTTCCAGCGCGATGTCAAAGCCGGTGGCAAGTTCGGGCAACAAGGCCGGATTGCCCACTCGGTCTGGCGACAATTCGGTATTGGCTTTGCTGGTATCCGAAAACAGGGAACTGATCGCTGGGCGTGCCAGCAGGTTTGACAAATCCGGCGCCTTGTAGCTGCGCGTCAGGCTGGCGCGCACCATGTCACGGCCTGCAGGATCGAATTTGTAATTCACATGCAGCATGGGGGTGAGCACGGTGCTGGTATTGCTCAGCGGGCTTGCCAGTCCTTCGCTACGGGTGGCGATTTGTTCCGAACGCAGACCCAGGTAGCTCGACCACTGTTTGTTGATTTCCCACTCATCCTGGATGAAAAGGGCCCGGCGTTCGACCCGCGCAGCAAAGGGCTGGCCTTCGAACTCGGCAACCAGGGGCACACCCTTTTCGGAAATTTCCCGTCGTTCATCGCGTTGGCGCCACTCCAGATCCCAGCCGGCCGTCAGGCTGTGCGCTTCATTGATCAAGCGGCTGTAGTTGCCCGACTGTGTCAGGCTCAAGTCGGCATTGTCGGCAACCGTGCGCCGCTGGGGTTGCGCTTGCCGCACCGTTTGTCCGTCGAAGTTTCCGAATGAAGAGGATAGACCCGCCTTGAGTTCGATCCGCTCAGCCGCACTGAAATGGTTGATCCATTGCAAATTGCTGCGCGTGCTCTGCCAGCGGCCCTGCAGGTTGCCATCGTCTTCCATCGCAGGTGTGCCGCTGAGCACCTGGTTGGCGTAGGTGGAGTGATTGTTCCAATTGCCTTTTTGCAGAAAACTTTGCCAGGTCAGCGATTCATCGTCGCTGAGTTTCCAGTTCAGCCTGGGCCCGATATTGATGCCGTGACCAAAAAAGAGAGTTTCTCCCTGTTGCTTTGCAAGGGAGGGCATGGCATCCAGTCCTGGTGCGTCGCGCAGCACGGTGCTGTCGTTGCGGCCGCGCCATTCAAATCGCGAAACCGGCAGCGACAGTGAAAATCCGCTCCACTTCTCACCGAGTGTGAAACTGCCCGATAGCGTGGGTCGGTCCACGTTGTATCCCATGGAAAGACGCAAATCACGCTGCGAGACTTTGGGTGCGTCCTTGAGAATAATGTTGATCGCGCCGGCTACGGCTTGTGCGCTTTGGTTGGCGGTGGGTCCTTTGGTAACTTCAATGCGCTCGACCTGTGCCGGATCGAGTTGATCCAGCGCGAAACCCGCAGGTGCCGGGTCACCGTTGATGAGAATCAAGGTGTAGCCCGAGCCCAGGCCGCGCATACGCGGCGCATTTCCCTGCATCGAGACCCCGGGGAGCCGCTTGAGCACATCGGCGACGTTGTTGTCCCCGTATTTGTCAAGTTCTTCGCGGCCATAGACTTGTTTGGCAATCTGGGCCCTTCGGCGCAGGTCGTTGTCGCTGGATTGTTTGCCCAGTATTTCGACACGTTCGAGCTTGCTGCCGGGCGCGCGGGCCGGGCTGTCGCCGCCGCCGAGTGGAATGTCCTGGGCCAAAACCAGCCCACAGGAACTGATGGAGAAACCTGCCAGTGCCCAGGCGTGTACCAATGCGCCAGAAAAATGCGTCACGATCAAACCCCTGCGAAAAAAGGACGCCATTGTCGGCGAAATGGTCGAAAACTCCGCCTGCCATCAAAAAGACCGGTTGCCACTTGGGGATAGCGTTGAACTTTGACTCTGGTGCGATACTGCGCGCCTGTCACGACGGGCTTTGTGGATGGTAAATGGAGGAGATGCATGCGTGTCATCAGTGGTCGCTGGTATTTGAACGCCTGGGTTGGTCTGGTCGGCTTGCACATGTTGACGGTCGCGGCTACGGCTGCGACGGCGCCGCCGGGGTCAACCCGGCCATGCCGCATTGAGGGCATGCCCAACGAGCTGCGCTGCGGCGTGGTGCAGCGTGCGCTCGATCCCGAGCACCCGGGCGCTGCGGTGATCGATGTGCATTACCTGGTGGTGCCTGCCATGGCCCGCAACAAGCAGCCCGATGCGGTGCTGCTGCTCGCAGGCGGCCCCGGCCAGAGTGCAATGGGTGTGGCTGCGGCAGTGATGCCGCAGCTGGCCCGCCTGAATCACCGCCGTGATTTGGTGTTTATTGATCAGCGCGGTACCGGACGCTCGGCCCCGTTGCAGTGTGAGGATGAGTCCAATCTGTCGATTCAGCAGCAGGTAGATTCGGAGCAACAGCTGGCGCGTTTGCGGCGTTGCAGTGCAGCGCTGTCCACCTTGCCCTATGGCGATTTGCGTTTTTTTACAACTACCCTGGCAATACAGGACTTTGATGCGGTGCGCGAGCAACTGGGTGTGCCGCAGTGGAATCTGATTGGCGCCTCGTATGGCACGCGTGCGGCGCTGGAGTATTTGCGCCAGTTTCCGCAGCGTGTGCGGCGCACGGTTATCGATGGCGTAGCGCCGCCCGACATGGTACTACCCCAGAGTTTTTCAACCGATGGACAGGCTGCCCTGGATGGTCTGTTCACATCATGCGAAGCCGATGTGCAAGGCACCAATGCCTGTGCAAAGCGTTACCCCGCGCTGCGCCGGGAGTGGTCCGCGTTGCTGCGTGCAATGCCGCGCTCGGTGGTTGTCAACCATCCCGCGACGGGCAAACCGGAGACTGTGCTGATGACGCGTGACGCGGTTTTGCGTCTGGTGCGAGCCCCTTTGTATGCGCCGTCGCTCGCCTCGGGCCTGCCGCACGCCATTCATGCGGCGAAAGAGGGAAATTTTGCCGCACTGGTCGGCCTGTCGGGTGGCTTGGGCAGCCGCAAATCGACACGGCTGGCGACGGGAATGCACTTTTCAGTGGTGTGCGCCGAAGATGTTCCCCGCATGGCTGGCACAACGGAAAAGCCGGGCGATGACTTCGGGCGGGCAGACGCGAACCTGTATGAAAGTGTGTGCAGTTTTTGGCCGCGGGGGCTTGTCGCCCCGGCGTACTACACCCTGCCCGTAGCCACCTCGCCGGTGCTGGTTCTCAGTGGTGGCTCCGATCCGGCCACGCCGCCACGCCATGGTGAACGGGTCGCGCGGGCGCTGGGAGCCAAGGCGCAGCATATTGTTGTGCCACAGGCGGGGCACGGTGTGATGGGTTTGGGCTGCATGCGGGATGTGGTGGTCCGGTTCGTGGCAGCGCCCACCGATGCGCAGGCATTGCCGCAGGATGCCCTTTGCGCCACAGGCATTCCAAGGCCTGGCGTGTTTTTGCCAATTCAGGGTGGCGCCACAAACGGGGTAGGTACATGATCGAAATCGACCAGGTCCATAAGCAGTTTGTGATTGCTGCGCCGACCAAACCATTCCAACGCGCGCCCAGGAAAACCATACAGGCCGTGCGTGGCATCAGTTTGCACGCGCCGAACGGGCGCATTACCGGCCTGCTCGGACCCAATGGCGCTGGCAAGACAACCACTTTGCGGATGTTGGGTGCCCTGTTTCAACCAGACCATGGAACCATTACAGTCGATGGCATTGCAGTGGCGAAGGAGCCACGCCAGGCGCTGGCGCGCATGGGCCTGCTTGGTGATGCCCATGGTTTGTACCCACGTCTGACCGCGCGGGAAAATGTGGTGTATTTCGGTCGCCTTCAGGGCATGGACAGTGACACTGCCCATGCCCGCGCCCAGGAGTTGGGGCGTCTGCTCGATATGGGCAGTATTCTGGATCGTCGCACCGACGGATTCAGCCAGGGCGAGCGCATGAAAACCGCGCTGGCACGGGCGCTGGTGCATGATCCCGCAAATATCATTCTGGACGAGCCCACCAACGGCCTGGATGTACTGGCGACCCGGGCTTTGCGCGAAGCGCTGCGCTTTCTGCGCTCGCCGCAGGGGGGCAGCAAGTGCATTGTGTTTTCGACACACATCATGCCCGAGGTGCAGCAGTTGTGTGAACACGTTGTGATCATGGCTCAGGGGCGCAGCGTGGCGCAGGGCACAGTGGAAGAGTTGCTGGAACTGACCGGCAAAAGTCATTTTGAAGATGCGTTTGTCCAGCTCGCATTTGATTGCGGCGCAGCAGGCGATGCGCAGGGAGAGGTGGCATGAATTTGTCTTTTATGCGAAGTGTCGGTGTGGTGCTGGTCAAGGAAGTGATTGATGCCCTGCGGGACCGCCGCACACTGCTGCGCTTGTTGATACCGGCTGTGATGATGGGCCCACTGTTGCTGATGGGTATTTCATCCCTGATTTCCTCGCTGGAGGAGCGCGCAGACAAGCGTGAGGTGATGGTGGTCGGCATGGAGCATGCGCCGACCTTGCGCAACTTTCTGGAGCGCCAAACGTACCGTGTTACCGCCGCACCGCCCGACTTTGAAAGCCGCCTTCGGGCATCAAAGCTGTTGGAGCCGGTTTTAGTCGTAGGACCGCATTTTGAGCGCGACCTGCTCGCTGGGGAGCAGCCTGTCGTCGAAATCGTGACGGATAGCAGCAACCAGCGCGCCAGTGCGGGCATGGCGGGGCTGCAAAGGCTGCTGATGGGTTTCAATCAGGAGCGCGCGGTGCTGAATCTGGCATTGCGTGGTGTGTCCACCGAACTGCTGCGCCCTGTAGCCTTCGAGGAGCGCAATTTGGCCAGCACCCAGGCGCGGGCGACCCGCATCACCGCCATGATTCCGATGTTCATCATCATGGCGGTGCTGTATGGTGCTTTGACGGCTTCGCTTGACAGCACGGCGGGGGAGCGCGAACGCGGTTCGCTGGAGCCCCTGCTGATGAATCCGGTGCACCACCTGGCGCTGGTGATTGGCAAGTGGTTTGCCGTCGCGGTGCTGGGTATGGCGGTGGCGCTGGTTTCCAGTCTGAGTTTTGTGCCCGCACAGTGGTTTCTCAAAAGTGACAGCCTGCAAGCCATGTTTCAATTCGGCGCGCCGGAGGTGCTCGCCTTTTGGTTGCTGCAGTTGCCCTTGGCCGCCGGATTGGGCGCGGTGTTGATGGCGCTGGCGATTCGTTCCAAAACCTTCAAGGAGGCACAGGCCGGCAGTGGACTGGTCATCGCGCTGGTGAGTCTGGCTCCCATGGTCAGCATGCTCAATCCCGGCGGTGATGCGCCCTGGTATCTGTGGGTTCCCGGCCTGTCCCAGAACACACTGATGATGCTGGTGCTCAAGGGAGAGGCCCTGACCTTTGCGCAGGTTGCGCCGGGCGTTCTGGTGGGCGCAGTATTGACTGCGGTGTGCCTGTTCTATGTTGCGCATTCCATGCGGGCTGCAGTGGCGCGCTAGTGCCAAGACGGCGTAAACCGATGGTCGCAAGATTTTTTTCACCGATGCTGTAAGAATCAGGACAGTCAACCGACCAACAGGCAACCAGGGTGAAACGTGGCGGCCCGCAAGGCGTCCACCCGCACTGGCTGCTTTTTTAATCTTCAACAAGGAGTTTTCGTATGAACCAACGTGACATGATCGCCGCCACGGCAGCCACCCTGATATCTCTTACCCTGGTGTCGCTTCCGGCCGCAGCCCAGGAAAAGGAAAAGTGCTTCGGCATTGCCAAGGCGGGTCAGAATGACTGCGCCAGTGTCAACGGCACACACTCCTGCGCCGGGCAGTCCAAGGTGGACCTGGACAAGACCGAGTGGAAGTATGTGGCCAAGGGCACGTGCAAGGGCATGAAAGGTCTCAGCGCAGACGAAGCCAAGAAGCTCAAAACCTGATGGATGGGCCCCGGGCGGCCCCCAATGTGGGCATTGGCTGGCGCCAACCGCATTACGCGCAAGTCATCACGTCGCGCCCGGCGCTGGATTTTCTGGAAGTGCACTCCGAGAATTTCTTTGCGGCGGGCGGGGCTTCGATGGGGGTTTTGGAGCAGGCGCGCGCGCTCTATCCGATTAGCCTGCACGGTGTCGGGTTGTCGCTGGGTTCCGTCGTCGGCCTGGATACATGGCATCTTGATCAGCTGGAGCGCTTGGTCAGGCGCATCGATCCGGTGCGCGTGAGCGACCATGCTGCCTTTGCGCGCGGTCAATTTCGCTCGGGCACGGTACATGCAGGCGATCTGCTGCCAGTGCCGTTGTCGTCCGAGGCACTCACGGTGATGGCGGCCAATGTGGGTCGAGTCCAAGACCGTTTGGGCCGTGTGCTGCTGGTGGAAAACTTGTCGTCTTACCTGAGCTGGCATCCAACGCCGGATGAGACGATGTGGGGCGAGGCGGCATTTCTGACGCAGTTGTGCCATCGCGCAGGCTGCGAGTTGCTGCTGGATGTGAACAATTTGTATGTCAATGCGCTCAACGCCCAATTACAGGGAGTGGGAAATGATCCGCTGCAAAGTTGCCGTGA
>CAIQBN010000064.1 GCA_903870065.1 uncultured beta proteobacterium
GTAATGGGCATGGCATGAAAGGCCAAAGTCCAGCAGGACCGCCGTGCCGTCGCCTCTGAATAGCACGTTGGCCGGTTTGAGGTCCAGATGGACGGTGTTTTGCTGGTGCAGTGCGTGCAGCGCCCTGCCCATTGCAACACCCAGCCAGGTAATCTGTTCGACACTGGACGGCGTTTCGGCATCAAGCCAGTGTTCGAGGGTTTCGCCGGTGATGTATTCCATGACCAAGTACGGCACCCGGGACAGGTCACCTGCGGCAACGAAGCGCGGCACGTGGCGGCCTTGCAGCACCTGCATGATCTGGCATTCAATCTCGAAGCTGACGATGTTTTCCGCCCCGTCGCCGGTCGTCATGCGTGGGACCTTCATGGCCATGGCAAACCCCGGGTCACGTTGCCCATCGGAATAATGCACTCGGTAAACGTGCGCCATGCCTCCGGAGTGAATGCACTCTTCAATCGTGAAGCCGTCGAGTTCAGCTCCGGGCTCCAGCAGTTTCATCGTCCAGTCTCCAGGCGGTCAGCAAAAAATTCGGGCAATCCGGAGCGCCGGATGGCGCTGGCGGCAGCGAAATGGTCATAGGGTACCCGATGAAAAGTCAGCTGTGCGCGATCGGTGTCAAACAGGCAGTACATCGCGTGGGTGTTGCCATCGCGTGGTTGCCCCACTGATCCCACGGTACCCAGCCACTGTCGGTGCCGGGGCACCGGCACGGCCACGCCCGGCTGGGGCGTGAACGCCATCAGGCCGTCACCCGCGCCGCGGTAGTAGAGCGTTTGCATATGGACATGACCGCCAAACACATAGCGCACTTCGGGCCAGGCCGCTGCGGCATCGAGGCTGGCCTTGGCGGCGCGCTGGTCGTAAACATAGCGCCACAGGTGCGGATCATTCACGCTGGCGTGCACAAAAAAAGCACTTTCCAGTTGCAGGGTCAGCGGCAGAGCGGCGATCCAAGCGCGCTGCGTTGCGCTGAGTTGGCGGTGGGTCCAAGCTGCGGTGCTGTCCCCCACCGTCTTGATTTCACCGGGGGGCGCAATAGCCATTGCATCATGGTTGCCCTGGATGACCATGGCGCCTTCTTCAGTTAGCAGCATGATGCGGTCCACCACGGCAACCGGGTCAGCGCCATAGCCAACAAGGTCACCCAAAAAAACAAAACGCTGGGCTTGCTGCGCGCGCGCGTGGGCCAGGCAGGCGTCGAACGCCTGCATATTGGCGTGAATGTCGGACATGAGGGCAAGTCGCACGGTGTCTCCTGTTATTTTTGTGTCGGACAAGCGCAATCATGCCGCATCTGACTGACGGCAAGTTTTCAGCTACAAGGTCAGCATGTGTCCCTGGCGTGGGTTGCCACGGCCTGCCAGCACGTGTTGATAGGCTTTGTCCACGGCCACCGGGCCGCTGTGTGTCTCCACCTGCAGCCAGGGGTGAAGGGGGTCAGACACCCGCGTAACGAAACTCTGCCAAGATTGCAGCAGGTGTTGTCCCAGAACCTGCGCCCCCCATTGCGCACTGCGCTTCTTGATTTGCGCGGGTGCAAAGAACAGGGTGGCCTTGGGGCCGGGCAGGTCTTTTGCTCCACCCCTATCGGAAACATGGGTCGCACCAATGGAGCTGCTAAAGCGCAGCCCCAGGCAATGCATGTGCAGCGCCTGACGAAAGTTTGCGTTGCCGGCAAAGTCAA
>CAIQBN010000065.1 GCA_903870065.1 uncultured beta proteobacterium
CGTTCTAACCCGTACACCCTGAAAACCCAACGGCGCCTGTAGAAATACCGGCGCCGTTTGCAATGGTGCGACCGCCAGCACCGCCATCGGGTCCATCACCAACCGTGAAAATCAGTCCAGCAAATCAGTTGACCACACTCAGTTGCTCAGTTTTCAGGGATTTTTTATGGAAGACACCACCAAGATCGTAACGACAGCCAAACCAAAGAAAGGCAAGCGTTGGGAACACAAGGAACTTGAGACACGAATCAAGGATCCCAACATCACTAGGGTTTCGGATCAAGGCGGCCTATACGGTGTCGTGCGGCGTGGCAAAGATGGTGTTCCGTCTGTGATGTTTCGCTGGAGGTTTCGCCATGACGACAAGTTGGCGGACTTCACTGCTGGCACTTGGCCCGGTGACAGCTTGAAAGAAATCCGGGATTAGCACGAGAAGGCAGTCGCCCTTCACAAGGCTGGGAAAAACCCCACTACCGAGCGCAATCTACAAAAATTGGCGGCAGCTAACGCTCAAACAGAGCAAGTGCGTATCCATGAGGAAGAAACGGTTCAAGCACTAGCCCTCAAGTGGCAGTCATTGGAATTGACGAAACGTGGCGACAAAGGGCGCAAAGACAACGGGGTCGAGGTGATCCGTTCATTTGAACGAGATGTGTTCCCCAGAATTGGCAGCACTCCGATTCAAAGCGTCCCGCGAAGTAGTTGGACAGAGTTGTTTGATGAGGTCAAGGCTCGTGCGCCGCGCATGGCAGCGAGACTATTTGCCGACCTTACCCAATTCTTGGAATGGTGCGAGAGACGGGATTACATCGAAGTTTCGCCGCTTCACAAAATTCGCAAGAGTGACATTGCCTCACCATATAAAGAGCGTAAACGATTTCTTTGGAACACAAACAGCAGCGCCCCGGAAGCAGAACTGTTGGAACTGAAAGCGAAACTCCCTAGTGCCAAACTGCAACGCAAAACAGAGTTGGCCATTTGGTTGATGATTTCGACGGGGTGCCGCGTTGGCGAATTAAGCATATCGACATGGAGGAACGAGCCTGTCAGGACTTTTGTGTTTGAGGCATAGCATGTCAAAAAGGAGCATCTATGCCAATGAGAGTAAAAGCCGCTGCGGCGGCCAAGGCGGTATTGCCGCGCATTTCACCTGAACTGTTAGACCATATTGTCACCGGCCCGATGACCCAGCAGGGAATCGAAGAGGTGATGCAAAGCTTCAAAAAGGCGCTTATTGAACGCGCCCTTGGTGCCGAGATGAGCCATCACCTGGGCTATGCACCCGGGGGCATCAAGCCCAGCGAGGCCACCAACCAGCGAAACGGTACGAGCGGCAAGACCGTCTTGACTGGCGAGGAGGCGCTGCGCATTGACATTCCGCGAGACCGCTTGGGCTCTTTTGAGCCGCAGCTCATCGGCAAACACGAGCGCCGGTTCACGGGCTTTGACGACAAGATCATCGCCATGTACGCACGAGGCATGACGGTGCGCGAAATCCAGGCTTTCCTGTGCGAGATGTACGCTGTCGATGTCTCCCCCGATCTCATCAGTAGCGTCACCGACGCGGTGATGAGTGAGGTTGGGCTGTGGCAATCGCGCCCGCTCGAACAGATGTATCCGGTGGTATTTTTTGATGCCCTGCGGGTCAAAATTCGTGACGAGTCTGTAGTGCGCAGCAAGGCCGTGTACCTGGCCTTGGGAATTCTGCCCGACGGTAGCAAAGACATTCTGGGCATCTGGATTGAGAACACCGAGGGCGCCAAGTTCTGGATGAAAGTGTTCAACGACTTGAAGACCCGAGGCTGCAACGACATCCTGATTGCAGTCACTGACGGGCTCAAGGGTATGGGCGAGGCGCTCGCCGTGGTGTACCCCGCCACAACACTGCAAACATGCATCGTGCATCTGATCCGTAATAGCCTGGACTACGCCAGCTGGGCGGATCGCAAAGCATTGGCCGCCGCCATCAAGCCAATCTACCGGGCCGTCAACGCTGAGGCTGCGTTGGCCGAACTTGATGCCTTTGAGCAAAGTCAGTGGGGCAAGAAGTTCCCAACCGTAACTTCGGCATGGCGCCGGGTGTGGGACAAGGTGATCCCGTTCTTTGCCTTCCCGCCTGAGGTGCGCCGCGTGATTTACACCACCAATGCCATCGAAAGCGTGAATGCACGGCTGCGCAAAATCATCAAAACGCGGGGGCATTTCCCAAGCGACGATGCGGCCACCAAGCTAATTTGGCTGGCATTGCGCAACATCACAACCGACTGGGGTCGTGCCGCCAACAATTGGAAAAGCGCCATGAATCAGTTCGCCATCCTCTACGAAGACCGCTTCACACAAGCCAAATCGTAGAATGAGTCCGGACTTACCCACCCAGTTGCCCGCTCATGTGGATAACGTGCCCTTGGCCTTGAAGGGCCAGCACGTTAACCACAAGCGAACAACTGCGTGGATAAGTCCTACACCCCGCGCCTCGAACACAAAAATCCGGACACTCCCGCGCAAGTTATATCGGCCGTCTGGGCTGCGTTTGATTTCGTGGTACATCGTATCCGGTGCCAAGTCGAGTCCGTTCGGCCAAGTCAGCACCCCATTACTGACTGTTGCACCGCAAATAG
>CAIQBN010000066.1 GCA_903870065.1 uncultured beta proteobacterium
AGACATCACCAAGCGCCATGGCCGATTCAAACTCAACCTGCGGCGCAGCAGCTAGGTCCGTTGACTTACCGCGCGCACGCAATAGGCCCTTAAGCAAGGAATCAACGGCGCCTTCGGATTCATCGACTCGCCCAATGGTGGCAACGGTGCGTTGGCGAGGCTTGCCGTTCTCGTCGCGAAAGGACTCAACGAGCTGAGCGTAGGTGTGGGCACCCGAGCGAGTGAGCTTGATGAACATGGCAAGAGTGTAGCAAATTGCAAACTAAATGCCAACACGCCAAGCAAATGATATTGCCACTACACAAATTTTGAAAAACCGTGCGCTAAGTGCTTGATTTCATTGACCTCGCAAGTCAAAAATGACCAAATTTCGAGATTTGGCGTCGAACCCGGGCGCACCAGATCGCAAGGATGATTATTACGATGGGAGGTTGCGGTTGCCCGTTACGGCGTAACGATGGCATCAACCAGCGCCAGCAATTCAAGCGTAATTGCGCCAGCGCGTCGAGCGGCCTGCACCTTTGCCAGCATATCGGCCCGTAAGCGCGTTTCAACTTCCAGGGCATATGCGTGTGCCGCCTTATTGATTTGAGAGCGTACCAGGCCAGGAAGCGGCGTTTGCTTGGAGTCTGGTTTCATGGTTTTCTACCTCGTGCGAGCGTGAGAGCGTGTACGCGGAAAGGATGGCAATAGGGGGTCAAAATTGGGGGAATGCGATAAAGCAGATCGAACCAGTCGGTTTCGGGTACGTCTGTCCGCCAGACTTTTGATGCCCCCCCGGTCACCTATTGCAATGCTCCAATGTGTATGCCCGCAAAGGACGCTTCGCAGTCGTCCACGCGGAACATTCGTAAGTCAAGTGTGCAGCGGCAGCTGACAACTGCAAATACAGCTTCTGGGAATTCCGGTGGTCGCCCGCCTCCACCATGCCTCGGGCGTTACACACGGGGCAGACACCACGGCCCTTGCAGGAATAAGCCACAAAGTAGTCATGTCCATAATCGTCACAGCGGACGCGGAAAAAGCCGTGGGCAAAGAATGACTGAGTTGCCTCAGTGTGGATCTGATCAAGACGCCCCAGAGATGCCACAGTGCGTTGCTTGGGCCGACCCGCATCGCCGCGAAAGGCCTCTCCGAGTTCAACGTATTCATCGGGGACGTGGCGGGTAATTTGTAAGCACGCGGCGAGCCCATCTTGAACCTGTTGCTCTAGAACGGAATTCTTTGTAGGGTTAGGCACGGCATTTGAGACCGGTCCCGCAGGGTCAAAATACTTTTTTATAGTGTTACGGAAACAACTGCATCATCGCTGATTACGATGTTGTGACCAAAATTGGCCTTGACCTCACCGTTGCGAATCATTTTGAGTATGAGGTAGCCGTTCAATCTCTCAAGCAAAAAACCGACTGATCGCCGCTGGTATCCCTGCCTTACCACAAAGTAAGGTGAATGAACAAAATCCGCTCCTTTTCGCAATACACTAAAGATGGATCGAAAGGTTTCAAGGCTGAACACGCCGATGTTGCAGGCAGGAATATTTGTGCTCTCTCGAAGGAAATTTGACGCCTCCGAACTGCTAAAAACGCCTATCTCAATTAGAAACTTCGTGAAGTTCAGTATGTCCTCTAGCACATGGGCACGAGCATACTGTGCCAGCATACCGTCTCCGAATTGAACTTTGGTATTGAAGACTTCAGTGTCACTGAATCGCCCGAATTCGCTGGCGAAGGAACTCAATTCAGCTGAGCTTATGGCGGTGGACCAAGGGAGGTTGGTGGACCGTTGTCCAACCCGGGGCTTCTCTCTGGAAACGAATCGTCTATAGTGGAAAATGCGCAAGTAACTGTACCCGACAGTCACAACATCAAGATGGTCCAACAACCAGAGTAGTTGTACGTATTCTGAAAGGGCGCTCCCATTTTGACCGAAAAGGCTGTCATCTACTACGGCCAGTTGATTAGGCCCAGCAATGAATCTTGGAGATACCATTAGGTCAATATGGTCCACATGAGCCTGCGGAAATGGAAGATGACCTAAGCCGACATTAAGTGTATTTACTGCGTTCATGGCTAGAATTCCCAATCCGAATGGCAACCAGATGATCGTTAATTAGGTGAATTACAAATTGATGTTAACTCAAGGAGGGACTCCAGTTTGTGGCATTTCGAAGGCCTACTCAGGTCACCAATTTTTACAGATGAGACTCTTGAGAGAATGGATTTATTTTCAACCATGTACTCATCAGGTTTCAAGTGAAAGTAATTGAAAACAATATCCATCGCCACGCTTTTTGAAAATCTTCCAGCAGTGGCGAGCCATCTTGGCAGGCATATCCAAAAGTAACGGATTTCTTTTGATCCATGCTTGTCAAAAAATTTCAATTTCTGGCATTGGAAAAATTAGCTTTCCACCCGAAGCTAAATACTCAGCTTCGCGCTTTATAACGGATTCTCTAAAGTGCCAGGGCAATACCAGCATATAGTCCGGCTGCATGGTCTTAACATCGGCTTCCGACATTATTGGTATATTTGTACCTGGTGTAAATGCACCGAACTTGTCCGAGTTTACTTCTGCTATACAAGGTATGTCTTTTATTGTGAATCCACAAAACTGAAGCAAAACGTTGCCTTTAGTTGATGCGCCATAGCCCATCACTTTTTTCTTGTCGGCATTCAAATCTCGAATCAGACGTAATAGATTCTCGCGATGTTCAAAAACACGATTTTCAAACTGTCGAAATGGTCTCTGTGAGTGAAGCCCCATCCTGTCTTCCTGCCCAAGCATCCAATTGATTATCGAATCATTAGATTTTAGCCTTGACTCTTTTCGAGCTGCAGTCACGGCAAAACTCCCACCATTGATTGAGTTCATCTGAACATCAATAATTTTCATTTCACAGTTTTCAAGTAATCTCTTTACCACCTCAAGTGAATAGTATTCGAGATGCTCGTGGCACACCGTGTCATAGGCATTCATGCGGAGCATTGTTGGCATATAGCTTTGTTCAAAATGCCAAATTCCATCTGCATCCAATATATCGTGCACATCCGTCACAAAACTCGTAGGAGACTCCAAATCGTAGAACATGGAGATGGATGTAACGATTTTTGCGGACAAGTAAGGAAATGTCTGACGATATAAATTGGCAGAAAAGAAATCCGGAATGAGTTTCATATCTTCGCTATAGAATTCTCTGAACTTGGCGCCAGTCGGGTCGACGCCTACTCGCTTCAAGCCGTGGGTGTCATAGCCTTTCAATAGAGTTGCATCGTTACTGCCAATGTCAACCACTACGTCACCCGAATAGACTGGACGCAAGCGCTGAAGATGCCGCACTTTTTGGTTGAGGTGCGTGACCATTGATTGATTGAGACCGGAACGATAGCCATAGTTATCACCATACATTTCAGACAGGTCATAAGTGTGCTGAAGCTGAAGCAATCCACTGTCCGGACACCATACCAACCTTAGAGGCCCTGACGTGATAGGGTCTATTGTATTTTTTGGAAATACTCCGGTAAGGGCTTGTACCCCTAAGTCGAGCACTGTAATTAAGTTAGCACTCCCACTAATGCGACATTTCTTGATTTCGGTGACATTCATTTTCAGACTTCTTTATGTTTTTAGAAATTTCTGTATGTTTGACGGTGGACATTGGCACCAATCCTAATTTTGCCCCCGGCCGCGTCGCGTTACTAGCGGAGTTGCAAAAACCGGCATTGAAAGTATGATTTCATTGTGGAAGCAATCGCCACGCCCCAGCCTTTTGTAAATGATCTCACTTCAGCCATACTTGGGTTGGTGAATGTTCATAGTGTTGGCTTGCCGAGACTAGGATCACACTAGAACAACGCATGAAGAACCCCGCAGCAAGCTACGGGGTATCGGGTACCGAATACCTTACGGCTCACTACGTTCGCCTAGTAGGAGAACGCCCCAAGGGGCGGGGAATATACCCGCCGTGATTCAATATCGTTCTCCAGTTCCGTTTTAACAAGACACCCCTTGTACCCTGAGTTTGAGCCGCAGAGCCACATGATTGGCGATGCCCAAGCTCACCAAACGGTCTGCTGTCGGCCACGCAGGCAGCCACTCCCCGCAGCGCATCAAATCGCCGTCTTGCCTCGTTACCAGTTAATGCGCTGGTCAATATCGTAGTCTGGAGCGGATTGCGCCGTCATATCCAAGCCCGGTTCGACTTCGACACTATCGCCCATCTGCGCGTCACCATAGTCATCCCACAGCGGCGACCAGAGTGACGGGGACGAGCCGATTCGTAGCCAACGTCCGGTCTGGGGGATGCATATCGCAAAAGGCTATTTCCGTTATGCGCCTGCAAGAGACACCCCCGCGCCAGTTCCTATGACTCGTTGCGCCACATTGCCGACTACCAACCTACCGTTCCAGCAGCTTGCGCAAAGGCCCAAATTTCGCCATCATCCCGGCCATCAATTGATTTGCGAGCGCATCTTGCTGAGGGCAAAGCCTTAATCACAGCCAGCGGTAGTAAGTTCGGCGCGGACATGCTCACGCCAACGGTTGCGAGTCATGGGTGGTTCATTTGCTGCTGAATATGTCATTTGCTGAATAGGTGTGTTTGATGGTGACTTCAAATGGGGCATTTACCAATGAGAATCATTCGTATTTGAATAGCTCCAAAACGGGATTTTTTGTCCAAATGAGATACCGTGGGGTTGCGGCTGGTCGGTCGGCCCATACTTTTGACCCGCCCCCGGTGTGTCCGATTTGGGTTCAGCCAACGCCCCGGTTCCCGATTTCCGGGGGGGACACACACACATACACAAAGGTAAGAAAACTAAGCCAAAGAGGGTTAAAAGAGAGTATGTGTGTGGGGAGATGGAAACTAGGTAAATACTCTTGAAAGCCTTTATCCATGCGGTTTTGAGCGTTCCCGGAACCGAACGGGAACCAGGGAACCGAAGCACCTTTTCCGTTGAATTTGTCGCCGGTTCCCGTTCAGTTCCCGCTCGGTTCCCGGAACCGAAAAGAGGGCGTTGGCTGACCATCAGAGCACACGCAGGACAGCACATTCGCGGCCCTCAGACGGTTTGAAGATAGCCGCTTCCACGTCTCCCTGAGCGCTCAATTGTTGTACTGCATCAACCAGTTCTTTGGCGCTCAACTTGCTGCGCTTGAGCACCAGGGAACGAGGTACAGCACCAGCACTGATAGCCTCAGATTCAAGGCCACGATCTGGCAGCACCTCTTTGGACAGGATGCGCTGGCACCATTCCAGCACTTTGGCGGCGTTGGCCTGCACGGTTCCCTCGTGCATGTGCTTGTTCAAGAATCGCCACATGGCGGCGTTGCTGGCGTTGACTAGGCCAATAGCCCACTCCACATGCGCCAATCTGACTACTGGCGATGCAGGTGCATCCCATACCGCCAAGACGCCAGCAATACGATCTGCCTTCTCATAACTGCGACGGCGCAGTGCTGCCTCTGTCGGGTCACGCGCACCCAATTCAAACTCTTGCAACGCACGCTCTAAACGGGCATCAGCCTGCGGGTCGTAGTTGATTTGAGTCCAGACGTTGCGCTGTACGCGGATAAGCTGCGCGGCGGCTGATAAAGCCTCTGGCATCCAAAACTCAGCACCAGGGCGTTGCGGTGTAGCTGCATCGTCGCCAAACAGCACCAGCATGCGCCCAAGTAAACCATCGGTCACGCTGGACAGTCCAACCGATATACCCAGCTTTTGCGGTGTGGCGAAGCCCAACAGCGTTACGCTCGGATGCGCGTAGTGCTTACCTGTCATCCCGGCCTTGACGCGGCCACGGTAGCCACCAGCGCCAGCAGAAAACAGTCGAAGCAGGTTGGCGCTTAGTGTGCGGTGGTACGGCGCAGCGTTAGGGTCGTTCAAGTTGCCTAGCAGGTGCGCCACCTCGTCAACGGCAACCAACATGCCAACCTCTGCGGTTTCGGGCAGGTTATCTTCTAAACCCTCGCCACTACTCGGAGCACCGATCACCAATGCACCAGCGGTATCTGCAGCGTTCTCCGCTGCGGTACGCGGGTGCTCTTTGCCCATGCCGGTGTCAACGACACCCATGATGTAGAGGTTCAAACGACCACCCGCAGGAAGGTAGAAGCTCCCAGGACATGCTGCGGCCATCGCTGCAAGTGCAGAGCACAAAGCTAGTGCCGGTTGCTTTCGGCGTGAAGTCGCAAGAATCACCGCCACCAAATCAGCCATCGGGCCAGGGTAGGGCGGCGGCGGTGCGTCAAATTCAGGCTCCGCACGATTCGGGTACTCATCACTATCGGTAGCCTCAAAGAATGGGTCTTTGTTTTGGTCTGCAATCCATATCTTTTGGGTCCATTCATGCCAACTCAGAATCTCCCCCGTTTCGGGGTCGGTCACCGTCACAATCTGCGCTGCCGCCTTGATTGCCGCATCCACATTGCCGCCGTGCTCAAAGTGAACAAACAGATCAAACGCATCCCCATAGCCGAAACCGTTGGCTGATACCGTACCAATGCCGTGGTCACGCGAACTGGCACTGGCACACACCCAATAGTCGCCAAAATCACGCCAGGAATAGCTGCCTGAGGTCTGTAATTGCGGGTGGTGCCAATCGACACCATTGCGGCTGTCAAAGCCATGCTTGGCGAAGCCATCAGACACTGGATTTAGGGCGTTATAGGCTTCGATTAGGCCAGCGTAACTACCAGTGCCAACGCGCTGTGATTTGCGCTCTGTGGCCCTTCTACGGGCCTCCTTTGCGGCCATCTCGACGAGCGCATCAGCGGCTTCTAATTCAGCCAACGCCTTCACCACACCAGCGCCACTTACGTCTAGGCCAACGCCTTCGATGATGTGGTGTAAATAGAAGTCGCTGGTCTTGTTGGGGGCAACCATGTATTGCCCAGCACGCTCCATGCTTCCATCGAACTGGATGCCGTGCTTGGTCAGGTGAAGGTGCAGAGCACGCTGCATGCGGTGCCAGAGCGCATAGGCAATCGGACTTGGCAGTGCAATGATGCCTCGCCACTTCCTGACCGTAGGCGACGCGGTGGATGTGCTGTAGATCACCAGCGCAACACCAGCACCAGCGAAGGCTACTAGCGCTTCTATTGATATTTCGTTAATACATGACAACCGTTGATCGACTCAGTCGTTATATCTCCATTGGCATTGTTGGAGAATATAGGCATGGCAAAAACGGGATTGAGCGAAGCGTCAAAGAAGCGGGTTAAAGCTGGCCGACTGTTGCTTGCGGGCAAAGGATGCG
>CAIQBN010000067.1 GCA_903870065.1 uncultured beta proteobacterium
CGCACAGCAACTTCTGCGTGTCCATGCCAACGAGGTCTAGCAGTTCCATTGGGCCCATGGCGTAACCCATCGCCGTCTTGATGGCAAGGTCAATGTCGGCGGGCTCTGCTACACCCTGCTCGACCAGCCGGATCGCGTCGTTGTTAAAAGGGATCAGGAAATAATTGAGCACAAAGCCGGGTGTGTCCTGCGTGCGCACGGGCTTCTGGCCGAGCGCCTCGCACAGCGACCAAGTCTTGGCGAATGTTTCGTCGCTGGTCGTCAGGCCAGGCGACATTTCCACCAGTTTCATCAGCTGTGCAGGCAGGCAGAAGTGAGTTCCGACGAAACGATCAGGACGTCCTGAGCCACCTGCAATCTCCGTGATGCTGATGGTGGACGTATTGCTCGCGAATATCGCGTGCGGTGCGCAGATCTTGTTAAGTTTGCCAAAAAGTTCGTGCTTAACGCTTAGGCTCTCGAATACTGCTTCGATCACCAGATCACAGTCGGCGAAGTCGGCCAGATCCGTGCTGGCGCTCCACTGGCTCATGATCTCGGGCAACTTTTCCTTGGCGAGCTTGCCGCGCTCCACACTCTTGCGCAGAAACGCTTCGGTCTGGCTGCGCGCGCGATCAAGTGCCTGCTGATTCAGATCGAACACACGGGTGCGAAAGCCCGCGCGTGCGCAGACGATGGCGATGCCGGCACCCATGGTGCCAGCGCCAGCCACGCCTATGGTCTTAATTTCACTCATAATTTCTCCTTGATCGATTCAACGCTGCAGGAAGCTGCGGCCAATGAGCTGGCGATGGACCTGGTTGGTACCCTCCCAGATTTGCGTGATCTTGGCGTCGCGCATCAATCGCTCCACGCGATAGTCCTTGCAGTAGCCATAGCCGCCCAGCAATTGCACCGCATCGGTAGAAGCGCGCATCGCCAGATCACTCGCACGCATTTTCAGGAGCGAGGCTTCGATGCCAAAGTCTGTGGCACCGGCATCGACCCAGCTGGCCACCTGCCACAGCCAGCCTTCGACCAGCGCGAGCTCCGAGGCGAGGTCTGCGACCATGAACTGGATGCCCTGGAATTCCAGAATCTTGCGACCCGATTGCTTGCGCTCGTTGATGTAGGCAATTGCGTCTTCGAATGCGGCCCGTGCTATACCCAGCGCGTGCGCTGCCACGCTCGGGCGCGATTTGTTGAGCGAGGCGAACAGGATCTTCAAGCCGTCTCCCGGCTGGCCCAGCAGGTTGGCACGCGGCACGCGGCAGTTATCAAAAGCGATGGTCGCCGTGCTCGATGCCCGGGTTCCCATCTTGTCCTCAAGCCGCACTACCGACAGGCCCGGCGTGCCTTTCTCAAGCACCAGTACCGAGATGCTTTCCTTGGCGCCGGCGATGCCGTCCCACTTACCAAATAGCAAGTACAGGTCCGCCACGTCGCCATTCGTAATGAACGTCTTGCCGCCATTGATGACGATTTCATCGCCTTCCTCTCGGAACGAAGTGCGCATACCCGTCGCGTCGGAGCCTGCACCCGGTTCGGTGATGGCCAGTGCCCCCAATCCACCCTGCGCGATGCGTGGGAGCAGACGCTGCTTCTGGGCCTCAGTGCCCCAGTCGATCAGCGGCTTCATGCCATGGTAATTCGTTGCCCAGATGATTCCGGTTGCTGCGCAGGCCTGGCTGATCTCCCTTGCACAGGCAAGATACGCGGTGTAGGACATTTGCGCACCTCCATATGCCTCGGGAATGAACATTGCGTTCAGCCCAAGTTCATTGATCGACTGAACGTGTTCCCAAGGGAACTCAGCCGTTCGGTCGAAGTGCTCGGCGCGGGGTGCAATGCGCTCCCGTGCCAGCGTGCGCACGCTCTCCAGCAGCATGCGCTCCTCGTCGTTCAGCGCGATTCGGGAGTCGAGTCGTTCCAGGATATTCATCAATGACTCTCAGTGCGCAATGGCTTGGCCGCCATCGACATAAATCGTCTCACCGGTGAGGAAGTTCCCAGCTGGTGTGAAGAGTGCGGCTACCAGAGCACCTACGTCGGTCGCTGTGCCCGGTTTGCGGCCGGGAATCCGCTTATCCAGGTACGCACGTAGAGGCCCCTCCGGTGCCATCGCATCGGCGTTGAGGTCCGTCTGTATGTATCCCGGAGCGACGTCGATAACCCGAATACCCTTGCCTGCCCACTCGACCGCAAGACATCGCGTAATGGCGCCCACGGCAGCCTTACTGGCGCAATAAGCAAGGTTGCGCTTCACGCCAAGCTTGTCGAAAAACGAGCCGATGTTGACAATGACACCGCCACCAGCAGCGACCAAATGTGGGTATACCGCCTGACACGTGCTCACGACCGACGTCGCGTTGATGTCCATGATCTGGTGCCACTGGTCCAACGAAAGCTCGGCCGACGGTGCATCAATGTGCAGACCAGCATTGTTGACCAGACCCGTAATACGCCAACCGTTTTCGGAGAGGTTGCGAAACGCAGCAAGAAGCGCTTGTGGCTGGGTCACGTCAGCCTGCCGCCCAACCCACCTGGCTGCGACTTCAGCTGGTGCATCGGGGTAAGCCGGCACGGCCCCCGAGCGTGAGAGACAGATGACATGGTGCCCTTGCTCGGCCAGAGCAAGGGCAATGGCAGCGCCGATGCCTCGGCTCGCGCCAGTAACGACGATGCAATCACGATTCATAGACGCGCTCCTGC
>CAIQBN010000068.1 GCA_903870065.1 uncultured beta proteobacterium
AATTGGACCGAAGGTGGTTCGCCACTCCATTCGTCAAGCCTACGCCCGCGCCGGACTGAAATATACCGGTTCGCATTTGCTGCGCCACACCATGGCCAGTCGTCTGCTGGCTGGTGGCTCGTCGCTGAAGGAAGTGGCCGACGTGCTGCGTCACCGCTCGCTCGACACCACGCTCATCTACGCCAAGCTTGACAGTCGCAGTCTCGTCAAAGTGGCGTTGCCCTGGCCTGGGAGCGCAGCATGAGCGCCGATCTCGGGGGACGCGTCGAGCAGTATTTGGAGGAGCGTCGGCGCTTGGGCTTTGAGTTGCGCTGTCAGGCCTATTGCTTGCGCGGCTTGGCCTGCTATGTGCGTAACATCGCCGATTACGAATCGTTGACTCTGGATGTCATGGCCGAGTGGGCCCGGCAAACGAATCTAAGTCGTGTCGATTCGCGAACTTGGGCGCGCCGACTCAAAATCCTGCGTCCATTCACCCGTTGGATGCAACAGTTTGAGCCGCGCACCGAGGTGCCTGACTACACCATCTTCGGTCGACCGTCCGAGCGGCTTGCACCACACATCTACACTGAACCTGAAATCATCGACTTATTGGCCGCCGCACGTCGACTCGGACCTGAGTCCGGCCTGAACGGCAGGGTCTTCGAGATGTTGTTCGGTCTGATCTCCTGTACAGGCATGCGCGTTTCTGAAGCAATCGGATTGCACAACAGCGATGTGGATCTACAGCGCGGCATGCTGACGATCCGTCGGACGAAGTTTGCCAAGTCGCGCAATGTGCCGATCCATTTGAGTGCAGTGTCAGCGCTTGGCAAATATCGCTGGATACGTGATCTGGCTGGCGCCACGCAGGATGAGGAGGCGCCGTTCTTTCCCGATACTCGATTGCGGCGCCATGGTGAGCCACTTGATCAACGTCATGTCGAGCGGGTCTTCGAGGGTCTGAGAAAGGAACTGGCCTGGGTCAACCGCGGCACTCACCACGCACCTCGTATTCACGATCTGCGCCACACATTCGTCGTACGTCGCATCCTGCTATGGCAGCAGCAAGGAATCGACGTAGATCAAGCAATGTTGGCATTGTCGACCTACGTTGGCCACGCGAAAGTGAGCAACACCTATTGGTACCTGCAGGCGGTGCCGGAGCTCATGGCGATCGCTGCACTGCGCTGCGAGGACTATATGCCGGAGGTGTGCGATGTCTGAACGCACCTCTCAACCACCGTCATTCCCAGCCATCGTGCAGCAGTTTTTTACCGACTACTTGGTGGCGCAGCGCGCCGTCAGTCCTCGCACGGTGGCGTGCTATCGCGATGCGATCACGCTGTTCCTTGACTTTGCCAGTAAACGGCTCGCCAAGGTGCCGACGGCGATGCGACTGGCCGACATCACATCAGAACTGATCCT
Organism: uncultured beta proteobacterium; assembly: GCA_903870065.1. Taxonomy (GTDB): domain Bacteria; phylum Pseudomonadota; class Gammaproteobacteria; order Burkholderiales; family Burkholderiaceae_C; genus Allorhodoferax. The sequence goes on from CAIQBN010000068.1 coordinate 1,408, forward strand.
AGCCTTCCTCGCCCATCTTGAGCAAGAACGAAACAACTCGATAAGAAGCCGCAATCTGCGCCTGACAGCACTACGCGCACTCTTGAGGTTCGCCGGTCGGCGGGACGTAACGGCACTGCACATGGTCGAACGGGCGATGGCCGTGCCGATGAAACGCTTCGAGCGACCGATGCTGGGCTATCTGACGCGGCCGGAGATACTGGCTGTAATTGGGCAGCCCGGTGAAAGTTGGACCTCGCAGCGCGACCATTTGTTGCTGGTGATGCTCTATAACACCGGTGGCCGCGTATCCGAGATCATCGGGGTGCGTGTCGCAGACGTCGTGCTTGACGGCGCAGCCTGTGTTCATCTTCAGGGCAAGGGCCGCAAACAACGCTCCGTTCCGTTGTGGAAATCGACCGTCTTGGAAGTTCGTGCATGGTTGCGTTTGAACCCGCAGTTGTGCGGCCTGACGCCACTGCTGCCCAACCGCGACGGGCACGCAATGACGCGATGTAACGCGGCTCAGCGTCTGGCACTAGCCGTTGAATTCGCAACCGCCAAGCAGCCGAGTCTAGCCGGCAAGCGTATTTCGCCACACACGGTGAGACACTCGACGGCGATGCACCTGCTGCAGTCAGGTGTGCCCTTCAACGTCATCGCCCTGTGGCTCGGCCATGAGAATGTGAACACAATGCAGAGTGTCTTTAGCCTGGCGGCTGCGGCGCGCAGACTCTGATAAACGCTGAGGCTGCAACTCCGCAGCCGGTAGGCTAAAGATCCCGTTGGACTAAGCCGCCAGTGAGCCGGCGAAGTGCTATGGGTATTGAATCCGTGGTTGCCTGTTTAGGGCAGCGGCACCGACGGCAAATTCCGGTAAAACTCTAGACTGCGTTGTACCCTGAGGTGGTGATTCACGTCTGAGCAGTTGTTGCGAATGGGCATCCGCCATTGCCAGCTATACCGGCCCAGACGACCCTGCTGGTGTTGGGCATGAACAGACAAAGCGCTCCCCAGCGTCTGCCCGCGTGTGAACCGGGAAACGACAGTGTTAAGTTGTGCGTTGTCATTCATGAAGTCTTGCCCGGTGGTCCGCGTGGCAAAGTTCCCGCGTTGAACGATTCAATGCGAACCATCTGACCCTTGCTGCAATGCGGGCAGTCACGCAGAGACACCCCGGTTAAACGCTGATAGCGGTCAAGGTAGTCAAGCGTGGGCTCTGACTCATTCTGCACTACCTGCACTGGTGCCCCCAGCAACTTGCGACACAACTCAATCTTGACCTGTCGATAACGATTGGCCAAAAAGCCATAGCTGCGCATGCGCTGAAACCCTGATGGCAGAACGTGCAATAGGAATCGACGAATGAACTCCTGGGCATCCAGGCGCATGGTCTTGTTCTTGGATTCGTGGCGATAGTCCTTCCAGGCAAATGTGACGGAATCCTCACCGAACTCAAGTAACCGGTTGTTGGAAATCGCCACCCGATGGGTGTAGCGCCCCAAATACTCCAACACCTGCTTGGGGCCACCAAACGGTGCCTTGGCGTAAACCACCCATTCAGTGTGTGCCACTGGAACGATGTATTTGGCAAAAGCCAAACTCTCCTTTAGTCCCGCAAGGCTGTTGAAGAAATGCAACTCACCAGCCTCAAACGCCTGCTGCAATAGTTCAAGAAACAGGCGTCGAAACAGTCGCGACAACACCCGCACCGGCAGAAAGAAGCCGGGACGACAGGCAATCCAGTGATGACTATCGGCAGAGATTCCCCCGCCCGGCACCACGCAGTGCAAGTGAGGATGGTGCAACAAGTTCTGACCCCATGTGTGCAAAATGGCGATAAAGCCAATCTCAGCGCCCAAATGTTTGGGATCGGCACCAATGGTTCGCAATGTTTGGGCTGTGGCCTGAAACAAGATGTTGTAGACCACATCCTTGTTTTGGTATGCGATCGCAGCGATCTCCTGCGGCACGGTAAACACCACATGAAAATACTCTACCGGCAGCAGCTCGGCTTGACGATCAGACAACCACTGGGCACGCGCCAACGACTGGCACTTGGGACAATGACGATTTCTGCAGCTGTTATAGGATATGCGCTGGTGGCCACAGGCATCGCATTCTTCAACATGGCCGCCCAATGCCGCCGTTCGGCATTGCTCAATGGCGCTCATGACGCGGCGCTGACCCCTGCTCAGTGATTGAGCATTCTGCGTACGATAGACAGGGCCGCACTGGCGAAAGATGTCCGCCACCTCCAGCCCAACTGGGCGCAAGGCCAGTCCTCAGACAGGAGTTTCCACGCTGGCCACAGGCTGGGGCGAGGCAATCTTTGGCAGCAAATCAAACGGACTGACTGTTGCACATAGGGTGCTGGTGGCAATCTTGAGATAGCGCGAGGTGGTACTCAGACTGCGGTGTCCCATGAGAAGCTGGATGCGACGCACATCGGTGCCAGACTCCAGCAAGTGCGTGGCAAAGGCGTGACGCAACGAGTGTGGCGTGATCGGCTTGGTGATGCCACAGGCCCGATGAGCTTTCTGACAGGACTGCTCGACGGCACCCTTTGTGATTGGCTGACCAGGGATGTAGCCTGGAAATAGCCATGTTTGTGGATGTGCCGACCTCCAGTAGGTGCGCAGTACCTCAAGTAGCCGGGGTGATAGCATGACGAAGCGGTCTTTACGGCCCTTGCCTTGATCGACCCGAATGACCATGCGCTGACTATCGATGTCGGTCACCTTCAAGTGCGTGGCCTCTGAGACACGTAAGCCTGCGGCGTAGGCCGTCATCAGCAGGGTGCGATGTTTGATGTTCTCGATGCAGTCCAAAAAGTGCATTACCTCCTCGGGGCTCAATACTACGGGCAGCTTAAATGGCTTCTTGGGCATGGGAATGTCATCTGGCGACCAAGGCTGCTTGAGCGTCACTCTGTACAAAAAGCGTAGAGCCGAGGTCGCTGTGCTGATGCTCGAAGCCGAGAGCTTGCGCGTCAGTGTCAGGTAAACCTGATATTCACGAACCTCCTGTGGTCCCAGTTTATCGGGTGATCGGTGAAAGTATTTGGCGTAAAGACCGACCTGTTGGATATACGACTGTTTCGTGTTGTCGGTGAGGTTGCGAATGCTCATGTCTTCGAGCATCCGCTGGCGTAGCGGTGTCATGGCAATACTCCTTTGCAGTTGGATGGGATGAAGTGCTGAGAACAGCAACTTCATCGTCCTGCAAATGCAGCCCGATTGGAAGTGATAGGGGATTCTGACGGCGCGTGCGTACCAACTGCCGCGTCAGCGGGTTAGTTCAATGTGGATTTACCAATGACAGACAGCTCGCTGGAGACTGCAACTGCACATAACTGTGAACTGTGCATAAGGGCACGCTGAAGTCCGCCACGAACGGCTCCTAACTGGCGTTGAACTGGACTGCCGGAAAGCTGCCTGTCGT
>CAIQBN010000069.1 GCA_903870065.1 uncultured beta proteobacterium
GTGTGGCGCGTCAGTTCGATCGTGGCCACAGCGGACCATAACACGCCTACAAACGGGTGGGAACGGGGTTACGACGGCATCACCGACCCTACCAGCCTTGAACAGGTCACTACGCTGGACAGCAATATCGCCGAATTCGGGTCCGCTGCCTATTTTCCATTCCTGTCTAAGCGCCAGGGAATCGTGCATGTCATCGGGCCCGAAAACGGTGCGACGTTGCCGGGCATGACCGTTGTGTGTGGTGATTCTCATACCTCAACCCATGGCGCATTCGGCGCACTGGCTCATGGCATTGGAACCAGTGAAGTCGAGCATGTCATGGCAACCCAGACGCTTTTGGCCAAAAAAGCAAAAAATATGCTGGTCAAGGTTGATGGGGCAGCGCCACGTGGCGTCACCGCCAAGGACATTGTGCTGGCAATCATTGGCAAAATCGGCACTGCGGGGGGAACGGGATATACCATCGAGTTCGGTGGTTCTGCCATTCGTGCACTGTCCATGGAAGGCCGGATGACGGTCTGCAATATGGCCATTGAAGCGGGTGCTCGCGCCGGCTTGGTCGCGGTGGACGACAAGACAATTGAGTATGTCCGCGGTCGGCCGCTTGCTCCCGGCAGCCAGGCCACCCGTGGCGTTGCGGCAGTAGTGGAGTGGGAACAGGCAGTTGCACATTGGCGCACATTGCAATCGGACGCTGACGCCAAGTTCGACGCTGTTGTGGAACTTGATGCCAGTCAACTGGTACCGCAAGTAACCTGGGGCACCTCGCCCGAAATGGTCTTGGGCATTGACGGTCTCGTCCCCGACCCAGACAAGGAAAAGGACATCAACAAGCGCGGTGCCATTGAGCGCGCGCTGGTATATATGGGCCTAACGCCAGGCAAGGCGTTGAACGACTTGTTTGTGGACAAAGTGTTCATTGGGTCCTGCACCAACAGCCGCATTGAGGACATGCGCGAAGCGGCCGCGATAGTGAAAACTCTCGGGCAAAAAGTAGCGAAAAATATCAAGCTCGCGCTGGTGGTGCCCGGATCAGGACTGGTGAAAGCCCAGGCAGAAAACGAAGGTCTGCATGAAGTTTTCATAGCTGCCGGCTTTGAATGGCGTGAGCCAGGTTGCTCCATGTGTCTGGCGATGAATGCCGACCGCCTGGAACCCGGCGAGCGCTGCGCCTCCACCAGCAATCGCAACTTTGAAGGACGCCAGGGAGCCGGCGGACGCACGCACCTCGTCAGTCCGGCTATGGCCGCGGCCGCGGCCATTCATGGCCACTTTATTGACGTGCGTAGATTCAGTTGAACCCAACTTTCAAGGGAAGAGTCGAATGAACAATTTGTTATTGCTGCTAGTGGTCTTGCTACTCGGCGGTTGCAACACGGTCAAGGGAATGGGCCAAGACATTCAAAAAGCCGGTGAAAAAATCGAAGACGCGGCCAAGAAGAAATGAAACCATTCACCATCCACCAAGGTCTCGTGGCGCCCATGGACCGAGAAAACGTCGATACAGACGCAATCATCCCCAAACAATTCCTGAAGTCCATCAGGCGCACCGGGTTTGGCCAGAACCTGTTTGACGAATGGCGTTATTTGGACGCCGGTTTTCCAGGGCA
>CAIQBN010000070.1 GCA_903870065.1 uncultured beta proteobacterium
CAAACCAAACTCCTCTTGGATCTCTTCCTGCTCGATTTAGGCAGGAGCGGATCTTGATTGTCGGTTGCGGTGATGTCGGCACGCGTGTGGCGGGTTTGTTGCGCGGGCGTGTCAAGTTGTTGGCCCTGACTTCGCAGCCAGCACGGGTTGACACGTTGCGTGCGCTCGGTGTCACGCCGCTACTGGGCGACCTGGACAATGGCGCGTCTCTGCGCAGGCTAGCCGGAATTGCTACGCGTGTGCTGCACCTGGCACCACCTCCGATTGAGGGCAAGTCGGATCCGCGAACGCGCCTGTTGGCGCGTGTCTTGCTTTTGCGGCGTGGGCCGGTTGCCTTGGTCTATGGATCGACCAGCGGTGTGTATGGCGATTGTGATGGCGATTGGGTGCCCGAAACGCGCAGGGTCAACGCAGGCACAGCACGCGCGCGTCGACGTGTCGATGCGGAGGATACCCTGCGTTGTATGGGCCGCACCACTGCAATCCGGGTGAGCGTGTTGAGGATCCCGGGGATCTATGCAATGGACCGCGAAAATGGAACCCCAAGGGCACGGCTGTTAAAGGGTTTGCCTGTTCTTCAGGAAAGTGATGATGTCTACACCAATCACATTCAAGCCGATGACCTTGCCAGGGCCTGCCACATCGCGTTGTGGCGCGGCGCACCCCAGAGGGTCTATAACGTCAACGACGATAGTTGCATGAAGATGGGTGACTACTTTGATTGGGCAGCCGACTCCTACGGGTTGGCGCGTCCACGGCGTATTTCGCGCCACGAAGCGGTGAAGCAGTTACCACCCATGTTGATGAGCTTCATGAGCGAGTCGCGTCGCATGGTGAACCTGCGAATGAAGCGGGAGTTGCGTCTGCAATTGTCATACCCTACCGTAGTCAGTGGCCTGGGTCAGGGTGGACAACCTCAGGATGCCAACCTTAATCAGGATCAGGAAACTCGCGGCGCACGGCGTTGAACGCGTCCAGGTTGTTTAACAGCAGATCCACCAGGGCAGGCTCAAATTGCGTTCCACGACCCTGTCGAATAGCGTCCGTTACCATTTCATCTGACCAGGGTTCCTTAAAGCTTCGACGGGAACCCAATGCGTCGAATACATCGGTCAGCGCTGTGATGCGGCCAGCCACAGGAATGGCAGTTCCAGCCAATCCGTTCGGGTAACCCGTGCCGTCCCATCTTTCATGGTGCGAAAGTGCAATTTCTGCACCCAACTTCATGAGGGGGCGGTTTGAACGCTGCAATATGTCCAAGCCAAACTGAGCATGCTGCTGCATCAGGGTCCATTCGTCGGCATCCAGTTTTCCCGGCTTGTGCAATATGGTGTCTGGAATGGCCGCCTTGCCGATGTCATGAAGCGGCGATGCAGTTTTAATCAATACAATCTGGGATTCCGGAAGTCCATAGAGGCGCGCCAATAATTCGCTGGTCAGCGCCACCCGTTTGACATGTGCGCCACTGTCTTTGCTGCGCGCTTCGACGGCGTCGGCCAAGGTGTAGACCAACTCCTTTTGGGTTTCCCGTAATTCTTCCTGCAAATTGATGTTGTCAAAAGTGATTGCAACACTTTGGGTGTAGATTTCCAGCAGTTGCCGGTCCATGTTGCCAAGTTCCCGGGCATGTTTGAGGTACAAAAGGTTGCAGCCACCGTTCTTTGCGGCGGTGTAGAGGACATATGCGTCATCAAAGTGCTGCGCTGCTCTTTTTTCAAGAACTTGTGTAAAGCGTTGCGACACGATCTCGGGTAGATCGGTAAATCGTGTGTCGGTGCTGTACTGGACAAAGTCGCCGGTTGCAGCGATCGTCTTCGATTCATGCTCGCCGTTGTCCCCGTTGGGCAAAACAATGCAATAAAGTGCCGATCGGTCGAGATTGAGCAATGATGTCAGCTGGTCTAGAACGGCTGTTGCGAAGACGGTCAGCGACTCCGCGTTTTGAACCATTGAGGTCGCATCCAGCACGCGAGCCAAGCCATCGCGCTGGTATTCGATAATGCACAGGTCCCGATACGCGCGCAGCTTGCTGTACAACAAGGTTCGCAATTTTTGTATCGTGAGATCGGTTTTTTCCTTGTAATCATCGATGTCGTATTCCCGGATGACTCTGTCTTCCGGTGCCTGGCCAGGTTGCCCGGTGCGCATAACCAACCTGGTGCGGTGATTTTCAAGCGTGTTGCGCACGTAGTGCACCAAATCCAACCCGGCATGGTCGGTTTCCATCACTACATCGACAATCGCCAGCGCAATGTCATCGCGGCTATGAAAAAACTCTCTGCCTGCTTGTGCTGAGTAGGCGCTCAAAAGCTCCAATTCAGACCCCTGAAATTCAAATCCCTTCAGGGCCAGGCGCGTAACGGCATGAACCTCTGCGTCATCGTCAACCAACAAAATGCACCATGGTTTCTTAAACACCTTCTTCTGGTGGCCTGAGGGGGTTTCCTCTTCGTCAGCGAATATCAACTCCATGGGTTTTCCTGCAGTAGTCGGGGCAATCAAGGTGCTTTGACGGTAATTCTACGCAGGTCGATTCTGTGAGGCCTGCGCGTGGTCAATCGTTCTGTGCAACTTGGTCCGATTGCCAGCTAGGATAAATGCGCAGAAGGAATTTCCATACCGCCCAACTGCAAACCAAGGTAATCGGACCAGCCCAAAGTACATCACTAAGCCAATGTGCCCCATCGGCAATGCGGGCAAATCCAATCACCAATCCAGCGGAAACTCCGGTGGCGCTCCAAAGCACCTGGCGGCGGCGTTGGACCAGCATCAGCGAAGCAAAAAAGAATCCGCAGGCAACATGCCCACTGACAAACGAACAATTGTTGTTGCATTGGTCGGTCATTACTGCGGCGCGCGTGAACTGCTGGGTCCCGCCAAAAGCTTCAACCTGGTAGGGACGGGCACGCTGCCACTGGTCCTTGAATCCGCTGTTGACCAGCAATCCAGGCCCCAATGCGCCTGCCAATACAACATAGGCTAGCGGCAAGCGCCAGGACTTTCCGCTTGCGCGCAGACTTACAATGGACCAGCCCAGGAGCGAAATCAATACCAACGCGCGAAAAACGGCTGGAACGTACAAGTTGATCAGCTCCACCCACCACCATGAAACGGCTTCAACTGGTGCACTTTCACCCAAAAACAGTGCTGCAGTCCGCAAATCCAGCGACGTCCACGCCGTTGGAATTAACGCCAAACTCATTGTTCCAGCGACAATCCACCAAAAAAGCGGTGGAGTTTTACGAGAGTGCGCGTTTTGGGGGGGCTGGTTTGGCATGACGAAGAACAGGCAAGTGCCACAAGCCGTATTGTCCCCGATTTGGACTTTATGCTTGTATCCAAGGCAATGAAATGCATTAATGAACAAGTCAGACTGCGCCGGGGTTGCGAATGGGTGCGAAAATCGCGGGCGCGTATTATTCTGACTTCAATTTCAGGGACAGCAATCTCCATGACCATTCTTGTGACCGGCGGTGCCGGATTTATCGGTTCGAACTTTGTACTGGATTGGCTTTCCCAGTCGAGTGAACCCGTGGTCAACCTCGATAAACTGAGTTACGCGGGAAACCTTCACAATTTGGACGCCCTAAATGGCGATCCCCGGCACATTTTTGTCAAAGGTGATATTGGCGATTCCGCGTTAGTGCCAGAGCTGCTGACGCGTCACCGACCGCGCGCAGTGATCAACTTTGCCGCCGAGTCACATGTCGACAGATCCATTCACGGACCGGGCGAGTTTGTTCAAAACAATATAGTTGGAACTTACCATCTGCTGGAGTCTGTGCGTGGATATTGGAATGGCCTGGTCGGCCCCGCGAAGCCTGATTTCCGATTCCTGCACGTTTCGACCGATGAAGTGTATGGCTCGCTAAAGAAGGGAGACCCAGCGTTCACTGAGTCCCACAATTACGAGCCAAACAGTCCTTACAGCGCCAGTAAGGCTGCCAGTGACCATTTGGTGCGTGCCTGGCACCACACCTACGGCCTGCCGGTTTTGACAACCAACTGCTCCAACAACTATGGCCCGTACCACTTTCCGGAAAAACTGATTCCGCTGGTTATCGTCAATGCACTGGCCGGAAAGACGCTTCCAGTTTATGGCGACGGCCAGCAGATTCGTGACTGGTTATTTGTCAGCGATCACTGTAGTGCCATTCGCCGGGTATTGGAAGCCGGTACTCCAGGGGATACATACAACATTGGCGGCTGGAATGAAAAGGCCAATCTGGACATTGTGCGAACCATTTGTGGCCTCCTCGATAAACTTAAGCCGCGTGTCGATGCCGTGCCCTACGCAAACCAAATTGCGTTTGTCACTGATCGTCCCGGCCACGATCGTCGGTACGCCATTGACGCTCGCAAAATCGAGCGCGAGTTAGGTTGGAAACCGGCAGAGTCATTTGAAACCGGCATTGCCAAGACGGTGCAATGGTATTTGTCCAACCAGGACTGGGTTGTAAGTGTTCAGAGTGGTGCTTACCGTGAATGGGTGCAGACGCAATATGGCGGCGCTCAGTCCAATTCCGCAGGCGCCTCAGTCGCAGCATGAAATTTTTGTTGTTAGGGCGTGACGGCCAGGTTGGTTGGGAATTGCAACGCAGTCTGGCGCCTTTGGGAGAAGTGCTTGCGCTCGGCCGTCTAGCGTCGTCCAATCCGCACGGCTTGTGTGGCGATCTGACGCAGCTCGATGCGTTGGCCAATACAGTTCGCCAGGTGCGCCCCGATGTTATCGTCAATGCTGCAGCGCACACCGCAGTTGATAAAGCGGAAGGCGAACCGGAACTCGCCCGCTGTCTCAACACGTTTGCACCAGCTGTATTGGCGGATGAAGCACAGCGCATTGGCGCGTGGCTGGTCCACTATAGTACCGATTATGTGTTTGACGGAAGTGGTCAAACTCCCTGGTCTGAAAGTGATCCCACGGGGCCGTTGAGTGTCTATGGTCAAACCAAACTCGATGGGGAGCGTGCAATGGCGCGCTGCGAACGGCATTTGATTTTCAGGACAAGCTGGGTATATGCCGCCCGTGGTGGGAACTTTGCGAAAACCATGATGCGTCTGGCGCGCGAGCGAGAATTGATGCAAGTGATTGACGACCAATTTGGAGCGCCCACAGGCGCAGAACTGTTGGCTGATGTGACCGCGCATGCCTTGAGACAGGTGTGTTCAGGGCCTCGTTCAGATCCAGTCAATGGCGCCCTGGCTGGTGTCTACCATTTGACGGCGAGCGGGTGTACGAGTTGGTATGAGTATGCAAAGTATGTTCTTGCCCTTATGTCCGCCTCGCAGCCTGCTATTGAAATGGTGGTAAAGCAACTTAGTCCGGTGCCGACGGCATCCTTCCCTACAGCGGCCAGGCGTCCGCACAATTCTCGGCTGGATACCACCAAGCTGCAAAAAACTTTTGGCCTGCATTTGCCGATGTGGCAAACAGGCGTTCTTCGTATGTTGAATGAGATTGACTATGGCCGCACCCGCTAATAACCCGGCAACCTCCCGTAAGGGGATTATTTTGGCTGGCGGGTCTGGAACCCGACTCCACCCGGCGACATTGGCTATAAGCAAGCAATTGCTGCCTGTATACGACAAGCCGATGATTTATTACCCGCTAAGCACTTTGCTATTAGCTGGCATGCGCGATATTTTGATTATTAGTACACCTCAAGATACCCCGCGCTTTGCCCAATTGCTGGGTGATGGAAGTCAGTGGGGAATTAATTTGCAATACGCTGTGCAACCCAGTCCAGATGGGCTGGCGCAGGCGTTCATCATTGGTGATTCGTTTATCGGCAACAACGACAGTGCGTTGGTATTGGGTGACAACATTTTTTACGGCCACGATCTCCAAATTTTGCTGCGAAAGGCCGACGCGCAGCAACATGGCGCAACGGTTTTTGCTTACCATGTGCACGACCCGGAGCGGTACGGCGTTGTTGCTTTTGATTCTTCAGGCACCGCCCGAAGCATTGAGGAAAAACCGCTGAAGCCGCAAAGCAATTACGCCGTGACCGGGCTGTATTTTTATGACAAACAAGTGGTGGATATTGCAAAATCGGTTCAACCTAGCGCTCGCGGCGAGCTCGAAATAACCGCGGTGAACCAAGCCTATTTGACGCAAACGCAACTCAGTGTGCAAATTATGCAACGCGGATATGCCTGGTTGGACACAGGTACCCATGACAGTTTGCTTGAGGCCGGGCAGTTTATTGCAACTCTGGAGCGGCGCCAAGGTCTAAAAATTGCCTGCCTCGAGGAAATCGCGTGGCGAAACGGTTTTATTGACAGTGAACAGCTCGCCAGACTAGCACAGCCGTTAGCAAAAAATGGTTATGGTCAATACTTGATGGGGTTGCTGAAAGAAGGGGCGCACCCATGAAAGTGACACGTACGGCTATACCTGAAGTTATATTGCTGGAACCCCGTGTTTTTGGTGATTCACGTGGTTTTTTCTATGAGAGCTTCAATCAGCGTGCATTCGCGGATGCAACCGGCCTAGATACTGTTTTTGTGCAGGACAACCACTCACGTTCCGCGCATGGCGTGTTACGTGGCCTGCACTATCAGATTCAACAGCCCCAGGGGAAACTGGTGCGTGTTGTGGTGGGTGAGGTGTTTGATGTTGCCGTGGATGTGCGACGCTCATCCCCCACATTTGGCAAGTGGGTGGGCGCCTTGTTGTCCGAGGAAAATAAGGCCCAGTTTTGGGTTCCACCGGGATTTGCCCATGGATTTGTGGTCTTGTCCGAGGCAGCGGAATTTTTATACAAGACGACTGAATACTACGCACCGCAACATGAAAAATGTATCGCGTGGAATGACCCGTTTTTGAAGATCTCCTGGCCCGACCTAGGAGAAGCGCCCAAACTATCGGTCAAGGACGCTGCGGGCAGTGCGTGGTCTGAGGCTAGCTTTTTTGACTGATACCGACGCCTCGAGGACTAGCGGGTAGGCGCACAGACTCGGAGTAGTGAATGGAATTCTTACGCCTTTTATACAGGTTTTGCACATTGTTGGCAGTCTTGGCAATGAGTGCCTGCGCAGAGCTTCCAGTTCCTGTGGTAATCGAGATGCCGGCTGCCCCGTGGGCTGCAGTGGCGGGTACGGAGTGGGTCGCCTTTGCGGTGGATGGTGTAGACGAAGTATTGGCCCCCAAACCCAAAATACGCTGGACCAGTGCGGAAAGTCTGTCAGGAACAGGGGGATGCAACGGTTTTAGCGGTCAGGTAAAGCAGGTTAACGAATATTTGCGAATCGGGCCCTTAAGACCAAGTGGCAAGCCTTGTCTGACCATGCCCGGTGCCCAAGAAGATCTTTTTTTCAAGGCGATTGAGTTGACACGCAAAGGACGCTTGGAGCATGGGCAGTTGGTATTCACCGATGAAACAGGGAAGATGCTTGCGCGATTTATAAAGGCAGACTGAGCAACGGCCGTCACCACCTCGATGCGCAACATCTCCTGGTTGATCCGATTGAATTCAATGTCTATACAAGGTCGGGGGCCAGCGTTATGGAGCGTTCCAAGCGTTAAATTGGACTGTGAAAAGTCTATTGCATGGTGTTGACGCTGTTGCGCATTGCAACTTGAGCAACTGCATTGAGGGCGCCATCGACCACGGGTTGACTGGAAATAACCCGCAATTGACCAGAGGCAGCCAACCTATCTGCGGAACGTCGGGTCATCGACTGTGTAGCTCCCGCAACACCAGTAAATAGGAACAGCGTTCCATGAGGACTAGCCCAGCTCAATTGGGTGCGTGTCCATTGCTCGTTGACTCGCAATTCAACCCATGAGCCCAGGGGCAAGTCACTGATTCTGACTTCTGGTCCCGAGTTTGGTGTCGATAAATCGGCACCGGAGTGCGGCGTTGACTGGTTGGGTGTTACTGCGAGCAACTCGCCGGGCGCGTCCGGCAGATCCATGAAGTTCGACGCGCGAGCCTCTTCGGGCGCAACCCATGGATTGCCATCTTCAAGCAGTTTGCTACGGTTAATGGCAATTGCAGTGGGCGGCGCGGCGACTTGAACAGCTTGCACTTTTGGTGCCGACCGAAACGCCAGCTGATGTAGGCCCATCAGTGCTTCCAAAAAGGCACTGGTTCGTGTTACCGGATAGTGAATCGTTTCCAAGCCCTCGCGTAACGTCATCAAGAGCCGCGGCACCAAGCGTGTTAGCTTTGGCGTGTTTTTCCGGGATAGTTCTGGATGGGTGCTCCATAACATGGCCGAAATCAGAGCTTGGTACTTTTCCGCAGCAGCGGCACCGCTTGGGCCTGCAATCCTTGACTGCGCAACGACTTGCGCCCAAGGGCCACACAGGAAATTTGTTACCAACTCAGGCACGGCTGCCGCATCGGGATGGGCAACAATTTCAGCACCAATTTTTTCTGCCAACACGTTTCTTGCCTCTGCATTTTGTAGCGCCAGCATGGCCGCCGCACGGCTCCGGTCGCCCGCCTGAGCAGCCCGTTGCCAAGCGATCTGCAACTGCCCTAGGGCACGTTCAAACGGCTCCGCACTCTCAACGGGTTCCTCAATGAGAGGGGCAATCGTCTCCCCCACACCGTGCACATATTCGGCGAATCCATAGGCGTGCACTGATAAATAAGCCAAGCTGTTTTGTGCCACTTCTTGCACTAGCAAGCGAGCGGGGTGTTGCTTGTTGGTAAATAGCCGCGGATCTAGCAATGCCAACTGCAGCAATGCGGGCTCCAGTCGTCGAATCAACTCCTGCACGGGCGGCAGTAAACGCGCATCCTGGGCAATATTGTCAACCATCATGGTGATCACTTCAAGGCTGAGCGCCTGCCCGACGCCCTTCGCCTGATGGCGCAAGCTGGTGCGCACAGCGTCTATGGATTGGTCGTTGTCGCGTATTGGTGACGCTCCTTGGGCGCGCCTGCGTTGCAGACGCTGAACGACGGCGTCTACTTGCTTCATTTCGGTGAGTGCCTCCAGTGCTGCTGGCACGGTGGCATCAAAGTCCGTTTCACGCTCTTCAGCGGGTGCGCTGTCGCGCTCGAATTCTTGTGCAAAACGCCGGGCAAACTGTTCTTTTGGGCTCAATTGTGTTGGTTCATCGAGCTCACCTGCCAACAGTCGGCGCAACTTGTCCAGAGTCAACAAAGTCGCATCCTTCCCGCTTATCTCGTTGACAAACGGAGGTGCATGGTGTTCTCGCGGTATCGGGTGTACATATTGTGGGATGCGTCCTGCCCCCGCACCGGGGTTCGGCAATGAATGAGCAACATGATGGTGGCCCACCTGCTTATCCCCCAAATCCTGAGCGACTCCGCGACCAATGCCGGGACCCGCATGGGTTTGCGTCACAGCATAGCCCGCAGCCACTACGCCTTGCGCACGTAAAGCCTGGCTAAGTTGCCCGTACATGGCGCGCAATTCCTGTCCCAAGGTAACGCTCATCGCGCCCAGCCAGTCCAGTTGAATAGCTGGCGGTAGTTGTGTTTTTTCCACTAGGCCACGCAGCGCGTGAACATATATTTGCGGTCGCAAAGGATTGCGCTCCGGATTCACCGCGCCAAGTCCAAGGGTTGTGCAAATCAGGGTATTGAGTTCTGTGAGGCTGGCCTCGGCAGCAAGCAAGGCGACCTGTTGCGTGCGTGCCAGTGTGACGCTCGTCAAAACTTGAACTTCATCCATCAACTCAAGCTCGTCAAAAGCGACGTCGGCGACGGAGCGTGCGACCGCAGCATGTGCAGCGTCCGGGTTCGAAAACGCCTCTAACAGCGCAAGTGGAAATCGCTTGCACAGTTCAGACTCCCAATTGCGCAGGTGCTTGGCTGATTGGGCCAGCAAGTCGCGTTCCCGCAAATCCTTGCATGCGGCCTCACGTGCCTGCAAGCTTGCCCGCGCTGAGGTGACGAGTTTACCCATCAGCAAACTGCCACGTGCGGCAGCGTCCTGCACCGTCGATTGGTAAATGGACTGGTTACCGGACACTGCGTGCGACATCATCACGGGCATGTTGACAGTGCTTTTCGGGCTGGCTACTTGAGTGCCTTGAAACGCATCCGGTGCGGGCGGGCACCTTCTTCCCCGAGGCGTTTCTTCTTGTCCGCTTCATATTCCTGGTAGTTTCCGTCAAAGAATGTCCACTGACTGTCACCCTCACATGCAAGGATATGGGTTGCAATTCGGTCAAGGAACCATCGGTCGTGGCTGATGACCATGATGGTTCCGGCAAATTCCAGTAACGCATCCTCCAAAGCCCTGAGTGTTTCCACATCGAGGTCGTTGGACGGTTCGTCCAGCATCAGCACATTGCCTCCGGCAATCAGTGTCTTGGCCAAGTGCAGGCGTCCACGTTCACCGCCGGAAAGTGTGCCAACCCGCTTTTGCTGGTCACCGCCGTTGAAATTGAAGCGTCCGCAATAGGCACGACTGGCCATTTGGAACTTGCCCACGTTGAGAATATCGAGTCCGCCTGATACATCTTCCCAGACCGTTTTTTCGTTCGCCAGGTCATCACGGTTCTGATCAACAAAGGCCATCTTCACAGTAGAGCCAATCTTGACGATGCCAGAGTCGGGCTGTTCCTTGCCGGCGATCATTTTGAACAGCGTGGACTTGCCGGCACCGTTGGGGCCGATGATGCCAACGATGGCACCAGCAGGAATTTTGAAACTCAGGTTGTCAATCAATACCCGGTTGCCGAAGGACTTGGTCACATTGGTGAATTCGATCACCTCGTGTCCCAGGCGCTCCGCAACCGGAATAAAAATCTCGTTGGTTTCGTTGCGCTTCTGGTATTCAAAGTCGCTCAGTTCCTCAAAACGGGCCAGGCGGGCTTTGCTCTTGGCTTGTCGGGCCTTGGGGTTCTGGCGCGACCACTCCAGTTCTTTCTTTAGGGCCTTGGCACGGGACTCTTCACCCTTTTGCTCGGACTCCAGTCGCGCCTGCTTCTGGCTGAGCCAGTCGCTGTAATTGCCCTTGTAGGGAATGCCCGAGCCGCGGTCGAGCTCTAGAATCCACTCGGCCGCGTTGTCCAGGAAGTACCGGTCGTGGGTGATGGCCACGACGGTGCCGGGGTAACGTTGCAGGAATTGCTCCAGCCAGTCCACGGATTCGGCATCTAGGTGGTTGGTTGGCTCATCGAGTAAAAGCATGTCGGGCTTGGACAGCAGCAAACGGCATAAGGCGACTCGACGCTTTTCCCCGCCCGACAGCACACCGATATTGGCATCCCAGGGCGGTAGCCGCAATGCATCTGCGGCAATTTCCAATTGATGCTCGGAGTCCGTGCCGGCAGTAGCGATGATGGCCTCTAACTCCGCCTGCTCGGCGGCCAATGCGTCGAAATCGGCGTCCTCTTCGCCGTAGGCGCTATACACCTCTTCCAGACGTGCTTTTGCGCTGAAGACTTTTCCCATCGCTGCTTCGACACTTTCGCGCACAGTTTGGGTGGGGTCCAGTTGGGGTTCCTGGGGTAAGTAGCCGATGTTAAGTCCCGCCATGGGAACCGCCTCACCTTCGATTTCCTTGTCCACCCCGGCCATTATTTTGAGCAAAGTGGACTTGCCCGATCCATTGGTTCCCAGCACACCAATTTTGGCTCCAGGAAAGAAGGACAGGGAAATGTCTTTGAGAATATGCCGTTTGGGTGGCACGATCTTGCCGACCCGGTTCATGGAGAAAACGTATTGAGCCATTGCTGATCTAACTTATGATTTGAAAATACCGCATTATCGACTGCGGCACCCTGCGATCGCTGTCAATTGGTCTGATTACGACCCGCCACCGGCTTTTTCGATATCGTTGCGCAGAGCGGCGCGGGCCACGGCATCTAGCGCATGGTCGATTACACGGCCATCCGACACCAGTCGGATCAAGCCGAGTCCACGCAATCGGTCCATGGTGCGGCGGGACATCGAGTGCGCCATTCCGCCAGATGAAATAAACATGAAGAGTGTTTTGTGGGGACTTGCCCAGGTCAGCTGGGCGCGAACCCAGACCCCACCCAACGCCAGGTCGACCCATGAACCCGTCAACAGGCTATGGGCGCTCCAGGCTTGTTGGGCTGCCTGGTCAATAATTTCGTCTTCCTCGACGGTTGGTGCTCGTTCCCCGGCGTCTTGCATAAACCCGGAGTCCGTGGCTTCATTCTCAGCCATCCAGAATTCATCTTCAGGGATTCCAATCGTCTCGACCGGGTTGGCTGCAATAACTTCTGGCTGGTCTGCGGGGCTGGGTGCTGCTGAAGTGGGTCTTGATCCTTCAAATGCCTGCTCGTGGAAGGTGATCAATTCGTCGAAAAATACCGGGATGCGTTCCTCCGGATAGGAAATAAGGCTCAACCCCTGGCGCATCTTGACGAGCATTCCCGGGACCATGTCAACCAGGCGCGACCTGTTGCGACGTGCCAGTCGCAGTTGCACACTCCAGATCAGGTCGTCGACCAGGCCCAGGTAACCGTCAGCGTCTGCTGTACCAGTAGCACATTTCAACTGCGATTCAGCCACTACTTGTGCCCATGGACCCCGCAAAAATGCTGCAACGATTTCTGGCACCTTCTTATTCTTTATCCGTTCTGAAAAATCGTCGGCCATGCGCTGAGCCAACAGATTGCGTTGCTCGGCATGCATCAGGGCTCGGGCCGCTTCTTCTGCTTGCTGGCGCTGAGCGTGTTCCTCTCGGGTCCAGCCTTCTTCAAGTTTGCGCAGTACACGGGCGAAGTTCTGGGCATCGCCGCCGCTACCGGTCAGAACGTTGACTGCGTTTTCCAGTGTTTTCTGAAAATTGGCGAATCCCGGTTGATCTTCCGAAGTAAACGCCAAGCTGCGACTGGTAATTTTGTCCATGAATTGCCGCGCGGGATGTTGACGTTCACTGAAAAAGCGCGGGTCAGACTGTGAGAGCGACATCAGCAGTGGCTCCATCTGCTTGAGGTTTTTGCGCACGCCAGCCAGCATGCGATGGTCTTGTGTCAGGTTTTCCAGCATCAGGCGAACAACTTCTTCACCGAGTTCGCGCCCTAGTTTCTTACTCTTATTTTTTTCCAGTTGTAACTGCGGTTCCGCCGCGCCAGAGTTTGGTGTCGCTGTTTTTGGTAAGGCTGACTGACTGGCGCGCTCGGCCAGCCGTTTCATCATGGGCTCCATTAACTTCATGTCTTCCAGTGCGACGAACGACGCAGGAACCGTATGGGTAAAGTCCTTTACATTTCCGTTCAACGGCCCCTGGTCCAGTTCGCCAGACAGCAAACGGCGCAATTTGTCAAGCGTCAGGAGCGTGCGTGTTACTGTGTTTTCTTGCGTCTTACCTTGGTTGGGTTGGCTGCTACCAGTTGGTAAGGCGGGCGCGACTGGCTCCACGCCCTGAGAGCGAAGCCATTCGGCCACCTCTTTGTAAAGTTGGCGCATGCTGACGCCCAGCATGCCTGCGGCAGGTGTCATCAGCGCAGCCCGTGCGGCATCCTCAGGCACCAGCTTAACGAGGCTTTCTCGCAATGCGTAGACAAATGCGTCCGGCTTTAGTGGATTCAAGTGCGCCTGCACCGTCAACCACCCCATCAGACTGCTGATCATGGCGTTCAGGTTCGGCAGTACGTCATCGACAGCTTGTGAAATTTCCTGCTGGGTCAGCGCGAATTCGATGTTGGCGTCAATTTGTTCCTCTTCCAGGAACTGGAAGTCGTCAAATCGAAGCGGCTGTCCCTGCCCGTGAAGTGTTTCGCCGCCGTACATGGAAGCACGCAAATTGGCCGAAAAGCTTGACTTGAAATCGCCTGCGTTGTTGCTCAGGAATTCAATCGCGGCTTTTCCTGCCGGATTTTGGATAACTTGCATGGATTTACTGCGGACGGCGGAAACGGATGCCTTCAATCCGGCCAACACATCGTCCGCCAAGGTGTCACTTTGTTCCAGAACCGCCTCGATGCAGTCCTGGAGTGATGGCTTGAAACTTCCAGGGTCGTGGGCTACACCCAGCCGTCGCAACAGAAACTTTTTCATTGTCCCGGAATTCTCCCAGTTGCAGGCTGGAAAGACCAGCCCCATGACACATTGTTACCGCCAATTTGCGTCGCGCAGCGCAACGCTGCCGATTTTCTCGCACGATTGAGCTGAACGTGCGACAATTCGTTCAGTTGCGATGCGTCAGTTGCCCGCAACGTCAGCAAATTGCTGGGGACAGGGTTCGCGCTCTTCGTCTCGCCTTTGTATCTATCTGCCTTTGACTGACTTGGTGCCCTGGTGCCAGGACAGGCCGATATCCCAAGCGCCCTGGATGGGCGCAAAAACCAATGAACTTTGAAGAACTAAACCTGGCTGCTGCCATTGTCAAAGCCGTGCGTGAGCAGGGCTATGAAATTGCGACGGCCATTCAAGCCCAAGCGATTCCGCTGATCCTCGAAGGCCGAGACCTGCTTGGCGGTGCCCAGACGGGAACCGGAAAAACAGCTGCGTTCACCCTGCCCATGCTGCACCGGCTGACCATGACCCGCAGCGCACAAAACAAGTTTGGTGGCACTGGCATTCGTGCACTCGTTTTGACTCCCACACGGGAGCTGGCCGCGCAGGTAGAGGAGTCCATTCGAACGTACGGTAAATACCTGCAGCTCAGCAGTACTGTGGTTTTTGGCGGCGTGGGCATGAACCCACAAATTTCCAAGCTTAAAAAGGGTGTTGACATTTTGGTCGCCACTCCAGGGCGTCTGTTGGACTTGATGCAGCAAGGCATGGCCGATCTGGGCCAGGTGCAGATGCTGGTGCTGGATGAGGCAGACCGCATGCTGGACATGGGTTTCATTCACGATGTCAAGAAAGTCCTTGCTGCTGTTCCAAAAGAAAAACAAAGTCTGCTGTTCTCTGCAACTTTCAGTGATGAAATCCGCGAGCTTGCGGCCGGCCTGCTCAAAGATCCGCAAAGCGTGCAGGTCACCCCTCGCAATACCACTGTCCAGCGCATCACACAGGTCATCCACCCCGTTGGACGAGGCAAGAAAAAAGCATTGCTGGCGCACATCATCCAGCAACATAACTGGAGCCAGATACTTGTCTTTACCCGCACGAAGTTTGGTGCCAACAATGTTGCCGAGTTTCTGGAGAAGAACGGTATTACCGCCATGGCCTTACACGGCAATAAGAGTCAGGCTGCACGGACGCAGGCACTTGCGGGATTCAAGAGTGGTGACGTGCGTGCATTGGTAGCAACCGACATCGCCGCCCGCGGCATTGATATCGATGACCTGCCACACGTCGTCAACTATGAAATTCCAAACGTCAGCGAAGACTATGTTCATCGCATTGGACGGACAGGGCGCGCTGGCAATGACGGTGCAGCTGTCAATTTGGTGTGCCTGGATGAAGAGGGGTTCATGCAAGACATCGAGCGTTTTACCAAGCAAACCATTCCTGTGCAAATAGTTGACGGTTTTGGTCCCGAGCAAGGTGAAAAAGGCGAACCCATTGCGATGGGTCGCCAGACCATTTGGGGTGGCGCCGGCAAGCCACCAAGCCGGGACGTGATGCAAGCCGCAGCCCGCGCTGCGCGCACCGAAATGATGCAGCGGGTGCGTGAGAGTAAGGCAGGTCAAAGTGAACGCGCTGGGCAAAGTGCTGGTCGCGGTAACGGTGGTGGCAGGGGGGGCAATCCAGGGCCGCGCGGCAATGGCGGACAGGGTCGCGGTGCCGAGCCAGCGCAACGCCCACAGGGCGCTCGCTCTCCACAGGGACAGGGTCGGGGTCGCCCGCCCGTTGGTGATGCCCAGCCCCGAAGCCACGAAGGCCGGTTTTCCGGCGGCGGCAACACCGAACTACGTGCACCCCGGGCTGCGCCGGGTGGGCAGCCCGATCCCATGCGTACGAGCGTCGATATGATGGCGGAACGCGGTCAACGCCGTGGTGGCGGTTTTGGCGGTGGAAATCGCAATGGAGGTGGCAATGGCGGTGGATCAAGGTCGGGTGGCTATGGTGGTGGGGGCAACGGGCCTCGTGGGTCGGGAAATCCTCGCGGTCCTTTTAGCCGATAAGACTTACGCAAAGGTTCATAGCGTGGGGCGACGTGCATCGCCACTGTCGCACGCCAAACTGATCCAGCATCAGGTTGACTTCGCCGCGCTGCCGTCGTTGCCACGTGTGACTGATTGTTTCATTGCGCTGGGAACCACTATAAAAGTGGCGGGAAGTCAGGCGGCTTTCCGAGCCATCGACTTTGATGCAGTTAGGGCGGTAGCCCTCGCAGCGCATGCTTCCGGTGCTATCAATGCAGGAGTAGTCAGCGCCATGGGCGCCGATCCGCAATCGATGGTTTTTTACAACCGGGTCAAGGGAGAAATGGAAGGCGCCATGCTTGAAGTAGGGTTTGACTGTCTGGTGATTGCGCGTCCGTCCATGCTTGCTGGGCAACGGGAAACGTTAGGGCAACCTGTGCGCGCTGGCGAACGAATTGCATTGCTTGTTACCCGCGGTCTGGGACCGCTGATTCCCGCAAACTACCGCTCAATCGCTGCGGAAAGTGTTGCCAGGTCGTTGGTGCGGGCGATGAAAAACGGTGTACACGGCAATCACCTGTTGCTGTCAGGGGACATGCAGACTGGCTGAACCGACAGGTTCACCCGCGTGTATGCCGAGTCGTAGTCACGTCCCTGCCGCTTAATCAACCCCGCACGAACAGTGTTACCAGTGGGTCGGGTCCGAGTTGGCGACTCCAGTGACCGTGAATCGCCGGATCGAAAGTGTGGCCCTGCGGCAGCAAATCGGCTGAGTAAAAGTGATCTCCAGGCAAAAATACCCGAGAAATACCGTCCCGCACGCCGATTTCCATTTGCCCTTGCAGAATAAAAACCCACTGCGTGTATTCCGAACAATGCCATTGGCTGCGAAATCCGACTGGGCTGGTCCGTAACTGAAAACCGGTTGAGTCAAATAGCTTTGAGAGCCGTGATTGCTCAGAACCCTGGTCCAGCGCAACTGATTCCTCGCGAAAGCGTGCGTGCCCGTCAGTGTCCGTGAACAATATGACTTTGGTGAACGAGTCCATGGCATGTCCATTTTGAAAATAACCGTATTATTCCCGTGTATTGCTGCACTCCAAATCGGGCAGGGCGGTTCACCTGCCAGCGAGTAATATTTCGTGCGACCTCCGTGCGCCTAGTTGCGTGTAGGCAAGATTTTTTGAGTTGGATTGATTTTTTATGCAAATGACAGGAGCTGATCGGATGTGCTGTTGGAAATGGAACCGCCGTAGGGGTGTGAAGCAAACTCGGCTGACCAAATGGCGTTGAATTGATTTAAGAAAGCCATGCAAGCCTACCGTGCCTCGATCTTGTGGTTTGCCCCATCGCAAGGGCCGAAAGTGTGCGCCCACTGGGAGGATGACGGCCTGTTGGTTGTGGGTACCAACGCGGCTGGAGTGCAAGTGGTGCATGCGGTCGGGTCTTACAGCAGCCTCATCGAGGATTACCCGTTGGTGCCAGTCAACCACTTGCACGGGCGGATCCTGGCTCCGGGTTTCGTCGACATGCATATCCACTATCCGCAAACCAATGTCATTGGGTCCCCTGCTGATGGACTGTTGCCCTGGCTTGAAAACTACACTTTTCCAGAGGAAAAGCGTTTTGCTGAACCTGAATACAGCACGCAGGCGGCGCGATTTTTTGTCGATGAACTCTTCCGTAACGGCGTCACCACGGCTATGTCGTTTGCTTCGTCGCATCATCAATCGGTGGATGCGTTGTTCAATGAAGCATTGAGCCGACGTCTTCGATTGATCACTGGTCTGTGCCTGATGGATCGTAATGCGCCCTCGGAGCTGTTGAATCGCGCGGCACCGGGCAATCACTTGGACTCAACCGAGCAGAGTCTGGTGGATTCCGAGGCGTTGATTCAACGCTGGCACGGTCGGGGCCGGCTGGGCTATGCCATCACGCCCCGATTTGCACCGACCTGTTCCGATGCACAACTACGAGGGGCCGGGCAACTCGCAGAAAAGTACCCGGATGTATGGATTCAATCCCATGTTGCCGAAAACAAACATGAGATTGCCTGGGCCCGAGCGCTGTTTCCTGCGTCGCGAAGTTACCTGTCAACCTACGCCGATTTTGGTCTGATGCGACCGCGTGCTGTCTATGCACATTGCATTCACCTTGACGAAGACGATCGTTATTTGATGCGTGAAACCGGCGCAGCCGCTGCAGTGTGCCCAACCAGCAATCTCTTTTTGGGCAGTGGCTTTTTTGATTTCGAAGGGGCTGACCGCGTAGGGTACAAGTATGGACTCGCCAGTGATGTTGGAGGTGGCACGTCTTTTAGTCCCTTTCACACCATGTTGGCAGCCTACTATGTAGCGCGCGAAGGGCAGACCAAGACTGGCCTGTCGCTGAATCCGCAACACCTGTGGTGGCAGCACACAGCGGGCGCAGCTCAGGCGCTGGGATTGGATGGTACGGGTGGGAAGCCGTGGGTTGGTAACCTGCTTCCCGGCTGCGAGGCTGATTTTGTGGTTTTGAATCCGCAGGCAACGCCGTTGCTGGCACGCAAAACGTCATTGGCCGCCAATTTGGACGAACTACTATTTGCGATGGTTGTGCTGGGTGATGACCGTTTGGTTGAGCAAACCATCGTCGCCTGAGGTTGCGGGTACAGCGTCAGGTTTGGCTTCGCTTTTTCATGCTGACTTGCGGCTTGGGTTTTGCCCGCTTGACGTTACCGCCAGCAGTAAGCCGCTGGTTGCCAAGCACTCTTAAGGTTTTAACTTCCGGACGCTGGCCGGCGCGCTTACTGTATTTCAGCACTTTGAAGTCGCGCGGTCCAGCCATCCGGTCCTCGTCAACGGAGCGCTCCTTTTCGAGCTTGGGGCGCCATAACACCAGCAGCTTTCCGATGTGCTGAATAGGCGCTGCGTTCAATTCGTTTGCGAGCGCTTGAAATACGCCCTCTCGGGCGACCCGGTCGTCGCTGAACACGCGCACCTTGATCAAGCCGTGCGCATTCAAAGCAGCATCGACCTCACGCTTGACGTTGTCAGTCAGGCCATCGTTGCCCACCATGACCACGGGGTCAAGGTGGTGTGCCGCTGCGCGGTATTCTTTGCGCTGGGAAGGGGTCAGTTGAATTTGGGGCATGCCGCTATTATCGGTTGATTGGGTGACCGCGCCGCAGAGCTCGAACACTTCAACCGAAAGACAGAATGAAAACTCCCTCCAAGGGCAAAAAGGTCAACAAGGCCTGGCTGCATGATCACATCAACGACCCCTATGTCAAGCTGGCGCATCGGGAGGGGTACCGTGCCCGCGCTGCCTACAAGCTCAAGGAAATCGATGAAACGGTGGGCCTTATCAAGCCCGGCTTCCTGGTGGTGGACCTGGGTTGCACTCCAGGCGCATGGAGCCAATATGTGCGCCGCAAATTGTCACCAGGTGGCGCTGCGGTGGGCGACCTGAACGGCACCATCATTGGACTCGATTTGCTGCCGATGGATCCCATTGAGGGTGTGCATTTCATTCAGGGTGACTTCCGGGAGCCCGATGTACTGCAACAGTTGGAGCAGGCGCTTGCTGGGCGGCTGGCCGACGTAGTGGTGTCGGACATGGCGCCCAACCTGTCGGGTATCTCGTCGGCGGATGCTGCACGTGGTGAGCTTTTGATTGAACTGGCTATCGAATTTGCTCAAAATCACATGAAACCGCAGGGAACCTTGGTTGCCAAAGTGTTTCATGGCCCTGCGTACAACGACGTCGTTCAACGATTTAAGGCCGCGTTTGGTGTGGTTAAACCGTTAAAGCCCAAGGCTTCACGCGACCGGTCATCCGAGACCTTCCTCGTCGGAAGTGGGTTGAAATAATGGCCAGTGCACGGTGTGGTTAGCGTGCCATGCGGCCGCCAATGCAATTAGATAACCTTGCTGCATATGTGGCAGAAACCCTGAAAATGCAGCGTTGCGCGCCTTGAAACGCCTAAAATACGACCTAGATATGCACGGGTATCTCTGTTTGTGCCCAATTGGAGCGTCGCTTGAATAATCAGTGGTTTTCGAAAATTGCAGTGTGGTTGGTGATCGGACTGGTGCTGTTCACCGTTTTTAAGCAGTTTGATACCCGCGGTACCGCCGGGGCGAGCATGCTTGGCTACTCGGATTTTCTAGAAGAGGTGCGCAACAAACATATCAGAAGTGCCATCATTCAAGAGGGTCAGGGTGGTACTGAAATCCTCGCCACCACAACGGACGACCGCAAGGTCAGAACTACGGCCACTTATTTGGATAGGGGTTTGGTGGGAGATCTGATCAGCAACGGCGTCAAGTTTGACGTCAAGCCGCGTGAAGAAGGCTCATTGCTTATGACCTTGCTGGTGAGTTGGGGGCCGATGCTGCTGCTGGTTGGTGTGTGGATTTATTTCATGCGCCAAATGCAGGGCGGTGGCAAGGGAGGTGCCTTTAGTTTTGGCAAAAGTAAAGCACGCTTGCTCGACGAAAATACGAATACGGTCACATTTGCAGATGTTGCAGGTTGTGACGAAGCGAAAGAAGAAGTCAAGGAAGTGGTGGACTTCCTGAAAGATCCGAGCAAATTTCAGAAACTCGGTGGTCGTATTCCGCGAGGGTTGTTATTGGTCGGGCCCCCGGGGACCGGCAAGACGCTGTTGGCCAAATCGATTGCCGGTGAGGCGAAAGTACCGTTTTTCAGTATTTCCGGCTCCGTTTTTGTGGAAATGTTTGTTGGTGTGGGTGCATCGCGGGTCCGCGACATGTTTGATAACGCGAAAAAGAATGCGCCCTGTATTATTTTTATCGACGAAATTGATGCAGTGGGCCGCCAGCGCGGTGCTGGTTTGGGCGGTGGCAATGATGAGCGCGAGCAAACCCTCAACCAGATGCTGGTCGAAATGGATGGTTTCGAGACCAATGTGGGCGTGATCGTGGTGGCTGCGACCAATCGGCCCGACATCCTGGATGCCGCCTTGTTGCGCCCGGGCCGGTTTGACCGCCAAGTTTATGTAACCCTGCCGGACATCCGCGGACGTGAGCAAATCCTGGGTGTGCATATGCGCAAGGTGCCGCTGGGCCAGGATGTAAGTGCCAGCGTGATTGCGCGCGGAACTCCCGGTATGTCAGGCGCCGACCTTGCCAATTTGTGCAACGAGGCGGCCTTGATGGCGGCCCGGCGTAATGCACGCGTGGTGGAGATGCAAGACTTTGAGAAGGCCAAAGACAAGATACTGATGGGCCCGGAGCGCAAGAGCATGGTGATGCCTGAGGAAGAGCGCAAGAACACGGCCTATCACGAATCGGGTCATGCGTTGATTGGCAAGATGCTGCCCAAGTGCGACCCGGTACACAAGGTAACCATCATTCCCCGGGGACGTGCGTTGGGGGTTACGATGAGTTTGCCAGCTCAAGACCGTTACAGTTATGACAGCGAGTACATGCTCAACCAGATCAGCATGCTGTTTGGCGGTCGGATTGCGGAAGAAGTGTTCATGAACCAGATGACCACGGGTGCCAGCAATGATTTTGAGCGTGCCACCCATATTGCCCGGGACATGGTGACCCGTTACGGAATGACGGACGCGTTAGGCCCCATGGTGTATGCGGAAAACGAGGGTGAAGTGTTTTTGGGACGATCGGTGACGAAGACCACTAACATGAGCGAACAGACCATGCAGAAGGTCGATAGCGAGGTGCGTCGCATCATCGATCAGCAGTATGCCCTGGCACGCAAACTCATCGAAGACAACAAAGACAAGATGCACGCCATGGCCAAGGCGTTGCTGGAGTGGGAAACCATTGACAGCGACCAGTTGGACGACATTATGGGCGGCAAGGAGCCACGCCCACCGAAAGACTGGAGCCCGCGCGCACCGAGTTCGGGCAATGGTGGCGGTGGCGGCGGTGCACCTGCAGTAGCTGCCGAACCAGCGCCCACGGTTGCCTGATTGACAGGATTGCTAGCGGACGGGGCCTTGTGCCCCGTTTTCTTTTGCTGGATTTCAATGGGAGGGCTTGATGTACTGGCAAACCAGCCGTTTTCTGATTGACTTGCGATCGCCCAAGGTGATGGGCATCGTCAACGTGACCCCAGACTCGTTTTCGGACGGTGGATTGCATGCAAGCCGCGACGCAGCGTTGGCCCATTGCGACCGGTTGGTTAACGACGGCGCAGATATTTTAGACATTGGCGGTGAGTCCACACGCCCCGGAGCGATTGAACTGCCGCTGGAGGATGAACTGGAACGGGTACTTCCGGTGGTGCGGTATGCGCTCACTCTAGGCGTTCCGGTGTCGGTTGATACCTACAAGCCGCAGGTGATGCAGGCGGTACTGGATTTGGGTGCCGACATCATCAACGATGTATGGGCGCTGCGTTGGGGTGGTGATGACAACGGGCGAACAGGGATGCAAGTGGTGAGCGAACATCCGGCGTGCGGCATCTGCCTTATGCACATGCACCGCAGCCCGCAGACCATGCAGTTGTCACCCATGGATGGTGATGTAATGGGTGAGGTGCTATTGTTTTTGGAGCGGCTGGCGCATAATCTACGAGGGCTAGGGGTTGAAAAGGCTCGTATCTGCATTGATCCTGGAATTGGTTTTGGTAAAACAGTCCAGCAAAACTTTTTACTATTGGCACGTCAGTCCGAACTGCTGTCGCCGGGGTATCCGCTGTTGGCGGGTTGGTCACGCAAGTCGTCGTTGGCCGCCGTCACGCAGCATTCGTTGAGCGCTGTCGCAACATTGGATGTGCGCGCGCGCATGGTGCCTAGCGTTACTGCAGCGGTGCTCGCAGTCCAGAATGGCGCCCACGTGGTACGGGTCCACGATGTCAAGGACACGGTGGGTGCACTTAAGGTATTAGCGGCGATGCAACACCAAATTCGAGAACGGACTTCAACATGACAAGAAAATACTTTGGCACTGACGGTATTCGCGGAACAGTGGGCCAGCCACCGATTACCCCCGATTTTGTAATGCGACTCGCGCATGCGGTGGGACGGGTTTTGAAGCAATCAGAATCCCGGCCAACCGCCTTGATTGGCAAGGACACGCGTATATCTGGCTATATGCTGGAAAGCGCGTTGGAGAGCGGGTTCAATTCCGCCGGTGTGGATGTCGTATTGTTGGGCCCTCTGCCGACACCGGGCGTAGCCTACCTGACGCGTGCCCAGCGGGCCTCGCTTGGCGTTGTGATCAGCGCCAGCCATAACCCGTTTGCTGACAACGGCATTAAGTTTTTTAGCGCACAGGGTACAAAGTTGCCGGATGAGTGGGAGTTCTCCGTTGAGGCTATGCTTGAAAACCCGCCGCAGTGGGCCGATTCGGCGTCATTGGGCAAGAGTCGCCGCCTGGATGACGCCGCAGGGCGTTATATTGAATTTTGCAAGAGCACGTTTGCCAATGACCTCACGCTAAAGGGCATGAAGATCGTGGTGGACGCGGCGCATGGCGCTGCGTACCATATCGCTCCCAAAGTGTTTCATGAACTTGGCGCCGAGGTGATTGCCATCGGGTGTGCACCCGACGGCCTTAATATCAACCAGGATGTGGGCGCCACGCATCCGCAGGCGTTGGTGGATGCGGTCAAGTTGCACCAGGCCGATTTCGGTGTGGCGCTGGACGGTGATGCGGACCGTTTGCAGGTTGTGGACTATGCCGGGCGGCTCTATAACGGCGATGAACTCCTGTACCTTTTGGTCGACGACCGGTTGACCCGCCATGAACATGTACCGGGGGTTGTGGGTACCCTGATGACCAACATGGCCGTCGAAGTGGCACTCCTGTCCCGTGGTGTGCAATTCTTGCGGGCCAAGGTGGGTGATCGCTATGTGCTGGAAGAACTGGAAAGAAATCAGTGGATCCTGGGCGGCGAAGGCTCAGGGCACTTGCTGGCACTTGACAAGCACACCACAGGTGATGGGCTGATTTCTGCCCTTCAGGTACTTAAAGCGATGCAACGCAGCGGTCAACCATTGGCGCAATTATTGTCTGCCGTCACGCTTTTCCCCCAGACTCTCATCAATGTGCGGCTCCGACCGGGACAAGACTGGAAAAATAATAAGCAACTCGACCAGGAAACCCGACGTGTGGCGGTTGAACTGGGTGATTCCGGCCGTGTGCTGATCCGGGCCAGCGGCACGGAACCCTTGCTACGCGTCATGGTGGAGGCGCGCGACGCGGATCAGGCCAAGTTGTGTGCCCAGCGAATCGCTGACACCTTGTCTATCTGAGGCGTCACGCGATGCCAGTCTCCCAAGGCTTTGATCTCGATGCCGGTGCAACCGATGTACAGGTTATTCGCGCCGATTATGCCAATCCAAATCACGCTGCGGCACTGGTCCGCCTGCTTGATTCCTATGCGCAAGACCCGATGGGTGGCGGTCACGCCCTAAGTGACTTTGCCAAAAGTCACTTGGTCGCAGCGCTCGCAGCGCGTCCACAAGCGTTCAGTGTTCTGGCGTTTGTTGGTGAACTGCCCGTGGGGTTGGTGAATTGCATTGAAGGATTTTCCACTTTTGCGTGCCGACCCCTCGTCAACGTGCACGATGTGGCAGTTTTGTCCGGTTACCGTGGGCACCGGGTCGCACAACACATGCTGAAACTGGCGGAGGCGATTGCCCGCGAGCGCGGCGCATGCAAGTTGACGTTGGAGGTGCTGCGGGGCAATACCGCAGCTGACCGGCTCTACCGACGCATCGGCTTTGCCAATTACGAACTCGATCCGTCCATGGGTCATGCGCAGTTCATGCAGAAGCTGCTGGATTAGCGATTCGCACCCTGCGAGTAGAGGTGGGCGAAGGCACGACCAACACCGGACTGAAGCCACCTCCCGGAGTGCGCATGTTGGTTGTTTGCCCACGGTAGGTGCGCGCTGCCAGAAGTTGTACATCGCCGCGGTAGCTATAAGCCCGAATGTCATGTTTCAAGAGGGTGGGCAGTCCGGCGACGTCGACCAGGCGCTCGCCAGGTGGCACCAGGCTTTGCGCAATGAAGTCGCCCGCCACAATGTCAGCCCAGACTCGGCGGGTCAGTTTGTCACCACGGTAGGCCGCCTTGGCGCCATAGCCTGCTGCCGGCTTGAAGAATAAATCGCGTCGCTGGTCCCAAAGCGCATCTGCTGTTGCGGGTGTAACAGTCACGGTGTTGGGTACTACTGACTGTAAAAGCGCGCGGTCGCCTGCATCAACGCCCCAGTCGGCCAATAGGACATCGTCACTCAGAGTGATCAGGTTGCTTTTGTGGGCCAGCAGCGCATGCGCCCGGGGATTGGGCGTGACTACTGTGGCGCCGCTGACATAGGCCGCGCGCAGCGCCGAATGGGTCGGGTCGGACAGATCAAAGTCTGTCAGGCGGTTGTAGACCAGGTCAACTGGCAGGTTGGACGGTAGCGCGGGGTGCCACAGCGCACCGTTGCGCCAGTCGAGTTCTTGCGGATCAGCGATCAGGGCCAGTAAGCCGTGGTTTTGGAACAACTGCCGGGCCAGTTCAAACTCCGGTGCCAGGAATTGGGTGGTGGGCATGTCGTCAATGATCAGTACCGTGCGAAGCGCTTGGTTACCGCGCTGGCTTTGCCACTCACAACGGAACATGTCCATAAACACCGAATCCAGATGCGCGGAGTTGCCCCAGGGGTGCTGCGGGGGTCCCACCGATCCGCAGCAATCGCCCTGGGCACTTGCGAGCGCGGTATTGAGCAGTGCACCGCCTGCATTGGTATTAATTTCGATCAATCGCGGTCCGTGGGTGCCAACATGGAAGTCGTATCCCATGAAAACACCCGTTGGTCCGAAGTCCTGTGCGGCGACGGTGCTGGATTTTTCCAGGGCGCGATGCCGGTACGCGGGTAGTGCAACGACGCGTTCAATCGCCGCGATGCTGCGTTCCAGTGTTGCGTAGGCCGCAGCGTCGAGAAAGACCGCAGTCTTGGAAAATAAATGGGGATGTGTTTGCTCAAGCGTACGGGTCATGCCCTGCAGACTTGGAGCCGTGTCCAAATGTTCGCGCAGTCGCTCAGGATCCAGTGTATTGCACAGACACTCTCTGTTTAACGCTTCAGCAGCGCGCGGGGAATCAGCGAGACCGCTCAGGTGCCGCTGGTGATCATCGTGATCAACGCAATGATTAATCATATTTCAATTATCACTGAAATATTGAAATAATGCAAGTTGCTTGTCTGGAATTGGTTGCTGGACTCAATCTCGGGGGCTACTGATTACTCTGCCGCGGCTGTAACGCGCGCATGCGCGGCGGAAGGCCAGCAGGCAGGCTTCGGATCGACCCAGTACGCTGTCCGTGGGGTAGGGCAGTGTACCCCTGTCATCGCTGGATAGCCCACTGTCGTGTCCGGTCAGCAGCTTTAATCCGTCGCAAACATGGGTGATCGTATAGACGTGAAATCGGGCCTGTTCGACGGCATGCAGCAGGCGAGCCTCCAGCATCAGATGCCGTCGATTGCGTTCAGGAATCACTACTCCCTGGTGACCGTCCAGGCCTTGCGCTTCGCAAATCCTGAACCAGCCTTCAATTTTTTCATTG